>JAZLCI010000084.1:0-12746 GCA_045614085.1 Clostridia bacterium | reverse complement strand
TGCGAAGTTTGACTTGCCTTTTTCAACAAGCTTACCAACATTTTCGCCCTCGCCGATTAAAGTCTTTGCCCAGTTTGCACCCTGAACGATTTTTCTTGAAGCAAGGAGAAGGCCTGCAATAACAAGCTCCTTAACTGCGTTTGCGTTAGCACCTGGTGTGTTGAAAACAACGATGCCTTCTTCGCTGCACTTTTCAATCGGAATATTGTTTACGCCTGCGCCTGCTCTTGCGATAGCTTTAAGGCTAGATGGAAGCTCCATTTCGTGCATATTAAAGCTTCTAAGAATTATACCGTCGGGATTTTCAATTTCGTCTGCACATGTATATTTCTCGTCTAAGTTATCAAGACCTATTTTTGCGATTTTATTAAGTGTCTGAATTTTAAACATTTGAAACTGCCTCCAATTACTTATTTTCCATTTCGAACTTCTTCATGAAGTCGATAAGGGCTTTAACACCTTCAATTGGCATAGCGTTATAGATACTTGCTCTCATACCGCCAACTGATCTGTGACCCTTAAGGTTTACAAAGCCTGCTTCTGTTGCTTCCTTACAGAACTTCTTGTCAAGGTCTGCATCACCTGTAACAAAGCAAACATTCATAATTGAACGACTTCTTTTTTCAGCTGTAGCTTTGAAAAGCTTTGATGAATCAAGGAAATCATAAAGAAGAGCTGCCTTCTTTTCGTTACGCTCTTTCATAGCTTCAAGACCGCCGTTTTCAAGAGCCCACTTGTAAACAAGACCTGCTACATAAATCGCATAGCAAGGAGGTGTGTTATACATTGAGTCATTATCAGCCATAATCTTATAATCAAGCATTGTTGGGATATCCTCACGTGCAGTTCCTAAAAGGTCCTCACGGATAATAACAACAGTCAAACCTGCAGGAGCCATATTCTTCTGTGCGCCTGCGTAAATAACACCAAACTTTGTAACATCAACAGGTTCACTTGTGATGCATGATGACATATCAGCAACTAAAACCCTGTCACCAACATTTGGAACTTCAGGGAACTTTGTACCAAAAATTGTGTTGTTATAGCAAACATGAACATAATCACAGTCAGGACGAACCATATCAGGTGTAACTTCAGGTATGTAGCTGAATGTTTTATCCTCTGATGTAGCTATGCACTTTGCATCACCGTACTTCTTTGCTTCTTTATACGCCTTGCCAGAGAACTGACCTGATACAACATAGTCAGCCTTACCTGTTTTCATAAGGTTAAGAGGAATAGCAGCAAACTGAGTTGATGCACCACCCTGAAGGAAGAGAACCTTGTAATTGTCAGGTATGTTCATAAGCTTTCTGAAATCAGCTTCAGTCTGTTTGATAATTTCATCATAAACAGGTGAACGGTGGCTCATCTCCATAACTGACTGACCACTACCATTGTAATCGATCATTTCCTTCTGTGCACGTTCTAAAACTTCCATAGGAAGCATTGAAGGACCTGCAGAAAAATTGTAAACTCTACTCATTTTAAAAACCTCCAGATTTTATTAATAATCGGACTATCCCGACATATTTAACGATATACTTCGCCAATTTAATTTATATCAAATTATTATATACCTAATTAATTAAAAGGTCAATAATTTTTTTAAAATATTTCCATAGAATATTGACTAAAAAATGTAAATTAAACTCCAAAAATCTGTGCATATATTTTTCATTACTACAAAAACTATATATCATTCGTAAAAGGAGAGCTTTAAACTATGGCATATTTCACATTACAACCCGACAACAAAATCAGCGGCGAGGTAAATATAAGCGGTTCAAAAAATTCATCTTTACCTATTCTTGCAGCATCCCTTCTGGCTGACGGAAAAACAACTTTATATAATGTTCCTGATTTATCTGACACAAGAAATATGAAGGAAATTTTACACTTTGCAGGAGCTGATATATCGCACACCCAAGACAATGGAATCATTATATCCTCAAATGATATAACTTCTAAAAAACTTCCTTTTGAACTTATCAATAAGCTTCGTGCATCTTTTTTAGTTATTGCACCATTACTTGCAAGATGCCAAAAAGTACACATTCCTCTCCCGGGTGGATGTCAGATAGGAGCAAGGCCTATCGACCTTCACTTAAAGGGATTTTCAGCTATGGGCGTTAAAATAAAGCAAGGGCACGGATATGTAGAATTAAAATGCGACAAACTTATGCCTGCAAAAATATACCTTGACTTTCCAAGTGTAGGTGCCACAGAAAACCTGATGACTGCTGCCGCCGCAATTAATGGAGAAACTGTTATAGAAAACGCCGCAAATGAACCTGAAATTGTTGACCTTTCTTCTTTTTTATGTGAGATGGGAGCAGAAATTTTCGGTGCAGGAACTGACACAATCCGCATAAAAGGAAATACAAGTTTAAAACCTGTCACACATCGTATAATTCCTGACAGAATTGAGGCAGGAACTTTTATGACAATGGCGGCAATTTCAAAAAGTAACCTTAAAATAAATAATATAATTCCTGACCATTTAAAACCTGTTACAGCCAAGCTTAATGAAATGGGTTTTTCTATAATCGAAAGCCCTTCTTCTATTGAAGTAATACCTTGTGAAAAAATCAAAACAGTAGACATAAAAACTCTACCTTATCCAGGCTTTCCGACAGATATGCAATCACAATTTATGTCACTTTTATCGGTTGCAGATGGAACAGGGATTGTTATAGAAACAATATTTGAAAACAGATTTATGCACGTCCCTGAGCTTTTAAGAATGGGTGCAAAAATAAAAATTGATGGACGAACTGCTGTCATTGACGGCACTAAAAAGCTAAGCGGAACAAAGGTTACTGCCACAGACCTTCGTGCAGGGGCAGCATTAGTAACCGCCGCCCTTGCAGCACAGGGAGAGACAGAAATACATGGCATCGAGCACATAGAAAGAGGATATGAAAATTTTGAAGAAAAGCTTTTAAAAATTGGTGTAAATATAAAGCGAATTGAATAAATCAAACGTATCTGTCTATATCCTTAAGTGTAATACCTTTGTGCAAAGATATATTAATCCCATTTGCTATTACCGAGGAAATATCCGTCACTATACTTTCAACATCTTTAGGTGTAACTATCATATTCCCAAAGCGGTTTTGATACGCCTCTCGTATTCTTCCCTCATCGAACTCTTTGTCGGCAACTGTTTCAATTCCCGCAATGGCAATAGTTGCCGCATCAACAACAGTAGGCACTCCTATTGCAACAACCGGCACACCCAATGTGCTTTCATCAATAGTTTTTCGTTTGTTTCCTACTCCTGCCCCAGGAGTTATTCCCGTATCGGTTATCTGTATAGTTGTGTTTATCCTCTTTACATCTCCCGAGCAAAGAGCATCAATGGCAATCACAAGAGATGGTTTTATCTTTTCAGTAAGGCCTTTTATTATTTCCTCTGTTTCAATACCCGTTGTACCTAAAACCCCGGGCGAAATAGCACAAACAGGTCTTATTCCTTCATCAATTTCCTCGGGAATATAATTTTTAAGATGTCTTGTTATCATCAAAGATTCAACAACCTTTGGTCCCAATGCATCAGCCGTCATTTTACTGTTTCCAAGGCCTACAACAAGTACAACATCATCTTCTGTTGAAAGCTTATCTTTAACAATGTTTTTTAATTCCTTTGCACATCGTTTGCACATTCTTTCATAAACTTCCTGCTGACCATAAAACCTTTCAGGCATTCCAATTGTTATATATCTTCCGATTGGCTTTTTTAAAGTGTTTGCGCCTTTTTCATTTGTAACAGACACCCTTGTTATCTCGATATAACTTCCGTCATTTTCATCCTCAACTGTAATTCCATCCATATAGTAGTCATCTTTTTGATTCTGAGTAAGCATTTCGTGCTCTTCAATCGCTAAATCACAGCCTACAGACCTTGTTTTTTCATACATTTTGCTCATTCCTCCACTGTTTTTTATAATTATTTTAAATAAATTAAAAAAATTTATGTAAATTTTAAAAAAAGTCTTGCATTTTATAAAAATTAGTGGTACAATAGCTTGTACTGATGTAAAATCAAGATTTATTGTTTGGAGGTGAAATTATGCCTAATATCAAATCAGCAAAGAAGAGAGTTAAGGTTATCAAGACAAAGACTCTTAGAAATCAGATTCTTAAATCACAGCTTAAGACTGCAATCAAAAAGTTTGAAGCTTCATTAAAAGATGGTAAGGCAGCTGCCTCCGAAGCTTACACATACGTTGTTAAAAAGACTGACCAGGCTGTTGCAAAGGGTATTCTTCACAAGAATACTGCTGCTAGAAGAAAGAGTCAGTATGCAGCAATGATGAATAAGGTTGCGTAAACTTAATGATTATTTAAACTAAGATAAATTTAAAAAATTCTACACATAAAAAGCATAGCCGATGGCTATGCTTTTTAATTTACTTCTTTATTTATTTTTTATATTATCCCAATAATCCTTTGCAGCCTGTTCTGTTTTGTTGTTTCCATACCTGTAGTAAACTCTGTCTTTTATCTTATCAGGGAGATACTGCTGTTTAACATAATTATTAGGATAATCATGAGGATAGAGATAGTTCTGTCCTTTCTGAACCTTTCCCTCTCCGTCATAATGCTTATTTTGAAGCTGTCTTGGGATTTCCCCTGTATCCATACTTTCCAAATCAGCCATCGCGTTTGCAAGAGCCAGATACGCAGAATTAGATTTTGGTGCAGTCGCCAAAAGAATTGTAGCCTCCGCCAAAGGAATCCTTGCCTCAGGAAGACCGAGCATCAAAGCACTATCTACACAGGCTTTTACAACAGATATCGCCATAGGGTAAGCAAGACCTATATCCTCACAGGCAATGACCATAAGTCTACGACACACAGACTGCATATCATCAGCTTCTATAAGCCTTGCTAGGTAATGTACAGCCGCATCAGGGTCGCTTCCTCTTATAGACTTTTGGAAGGCACTTAATATATCGTAATGGCTATCTCCCATTTTGTCATACTTAATAACTTTTTTCTGGGTACACTGTTCTGCTATATTCTCTGTGAGATGTAGCTTTCCATCCTCATTGAGTGTAGTATATCTCACCGCAAGTTCAAGAGAGTTTAAAGCTTTACGCACATCTCCGCCTGACTTATCTGCAAGATGATTTAAGAAGTCATCCTCTGCTACTATATAGTCGCCACCAAAATCCTCTCTATCGAGTATATCAACTGCACGTGATAATGCATCCTTAATCGCTTTTGTATCAAGAGGTTTAAATTCAAAAACAGTACTCCTTGATAAAATCGCATTATAGACATAGAAATATGGATTTTCGGTTGTGCTTGCAATTAAGGTGATTTTTCCGTTTTCGGTATATTCAAGAAGAGATTGTTGTTGCTTTTTATTAAAGTTTTGTATCTCATCAAGATACAAAAGAACACCTTCCTGACCAAAAATACCCTCACTTTCTTTGACAATAGCTTTTACGTCTGCAACTGATGCGTTTGTAGCGTTTAGCTTATAAAGGGGTCTGTTCGATATTTTAGCGGCAATGTTGGCAACTGTTGTCTTACCTGTGCCTGATGGCCCATAAAATATCATACATGGGATATTTCCGCTTTCTATTATATTACGAAGAATACACCCCTCACCTAAAATATGACTCTGTCCGAAAACATCATCAAGGTGAAGTGGGCGTATTCTGTCAGCCAATGGCTTATTCATATAATGGATGCTTCTTGCAGAGTGCCTGAACGCGCTTTGTTACTTCTTCACGAGTGCCTTCAAAGTCATTAATAACCATAGCGATAAGGTCAGCAACCTCTACCATATCCTCTTCTTTAAAGCCTCTTGATGTAACAGCAGGTGTGCCAAGTCTGATACCACTTGTTACAAATGGGCTCTGTGGGTCGTTAGGAATAGTATTCTTGTTACAGGTAATACCAACTTCGTCAAGGTTATGTTCAACCTCTTTACCTGTCTTACCCTGCTTGATTAAGCTAACTAACATAAGATGGTTATCTGTACCGCCTGAAACGATATCTATACCCTTCTTCATAAGTTCTTCGGCTAAAACTGCTGCATTCTTCTTAACCTGTGTCTGATATTCTTTAAATTCAGAAGACAAAGCTTCCTTTAAGCAAACAGCCTTACCTGCGATAACGTGCATCAAAGGACCGCCCTGAATTCCAGGGAAGATAGCCTTATTAATCATAGCAGCGTACTTTTCCTTACATAAAATCAAACCGCCTCTTGGACCGCGAAGAGTCTTATGAGTAGTTGTTGTAACAAAGTCTGCATATGGAACAGGGCTTGGGTGTAAGCCTGCGGCAACAAGACCTGCAATATGAGCCATATCAACCATAAGATATGCACCAACCTCGTCGGCAATCTCACGGAACTTTGCAAAATCAATTTCTCTTGCATACGCGCTTGCACCTGCCAAAATAAGCTTTGGTTTATGCTCTAAAGCGAGGGCCCTTACTTCGTCATAGTTAATACGGTGTGTAACATCATCAACACCATATGGTACAACGTTAAAGTACTTACCTGAAATATTAACAGGTGAACCATGGCTTAAGTGACCACCGTGAGCTAAGTTCATACCAAGGTAAGTGTCACCAGGTTCCATTGCTGCAAAGAATACAGCGAGGTTTGCAGATGCACCTGAATGTGGCTGAACATTTGCAAATTCAGCCCCGAATAATTCCTTTGCTCTTTCTCTTGCTAAATCCTCAACAATGTCGACATATTCACATCCGCCATAATAACGCTTGCCTGGATAACCCTCTGCATACTTATTAGTAAGAGGTGAACCCATAGCTTCCATAACAGCAGGACTAACAAAGTTTTCAGAAGCGATAAGCTCTATCTTACTCTGCTGTCTGTTGATTTCTTTAAGCATCGCGTCCCTGAGTTCAGGGTCTGTGCTCTTTACATACTCGAGATCAAACATTTTAAATCTTCCTTTCTTATCTTAAGCAACTAAAATATTGCAATTTTTCACAAAATATATTATAATACAATAAAGAGTATTTTGCAAGACTTATTTTGAATAAAAAGGGGTGCTTTTATTATGAGAGAAAGTCTTTTATCAAAAAAAGAACGCGCCGCAGAAATATATCGCATTTTCTGCGATACATATAACGAGGCAGAATGCACATTAAACTATAATAATGCTCTTGAACTTTTAATTGCTACACAGCTTGCGGCACAATGCACAGATGCAAGGGTAAATCTTGTTACACCATTGCTTTTTACTAAATATCCTGACGTCTATGCTTTTGCCTATGCCGATGAACTTGAACTTCAGGAAGCAATTCATTCAACAGGTTTTTACCGCAACAAAGCAAAAAATATAATAGCTTGTTGTCAGATGCTTATAAACGAATTTGATGGCGAGGTACCCGGGAATATGGATGATCTTTTAAAGCTTCCCGGCGTTGGCAGAAAGACTGCAAACTTAGTTCTTGGTGACTTTTTTGGTATCCCGGGTGTTGTTGTTGATACTCACGCAACAAGATTATCAAACAGAATGGGATTTACAAAAGAAAAGGACCCTTACAAAATCGAACTTGATTTGCAGAAAATTCTACCCTCTGAAATATGGGCAGAATTCTGCCATTGCCTTGTTCATCACGGCAGAGCGTATTGCGACGCAAGAAAGCCTAAATGTGACACTTGTCCTATAGAGCATCTGTGTCCGAAGAAAATATAGTAATTTAAAATGTAGGGAACGACCTTTGTGTTATTCCTTTTTATAAATCATTTGTTTTTATTATATCGCCCGTAGCCCGGTTCCGTCTGCCGCTCCCGGACGGCAAAGAAACAAATGATTTATAAAAAACGCGGACGAAATCGTCCGCGGTTTAATTATCCCTGATTTGCCATTGCTTCTGCCTGTTTTAAAAATTCTTCAAGTTCTTTTCTAAGCTCTGCTTTTCTTTCAGGGTCTTCTGTTGTGTTAAATTCATCTATTTTATTTTCAATGTCACTTGCCGTCTGTTGTGGCAAAACCTGTGTTTCCGCAGATGCATTCTCTTTTTCATCTTCTTTCATATTGGTTTCACCATTAACTTCACCGTCTACACTTGATTTTTCACTCTGCTTTACATCAGGTGAATTCTTTGTTTCAGTTTTCTTCCCACAAGCAACAAACGACATTGCTATCACTACACATAAAATTATACTTAAAAGTTTTTTCATTTTCAAACCCTCCAAATCATTTTATAATTTATATATCAGTTCATAACTTCTGTCAAACTATTTATTATCGGTTACAACAATTATTCTGATTCTTCCGCCCTCATCAGATGATTTATCGTAATATGCAGTAATGTTATACTTCTCTCTATTTTCAATTATCTCGTTTAAGGAAATCATTGAATATTCGTTGGAAACACTTGAATTCATTTTATAGCAAGAGACTCTGTCACTAATGAGATATGTCTTTCCTCCTGTTACAAGTCTGTCTGCGGTAAATGTGCTTATAGCACCTGCAACCTGATTTATCTTAAAAAGGCCGTCAGGCTTTGAGAGGCTTCCGCTTATTTTAACTGCGCTTCCTCGGTTTACGTTATAGTTACCTGATACTGATGTTGAGTATCTTTCTCCGTTTGCCATATAGGTATATGAAGAATTCACTCTCATATCACTACCTTCTACCTTTGCACTGACAACAAGTCCGTAAGAGAAAGCATCTCCTGTAACATCGTATAATATCAGTTCTGTTATTTCATCTGATGCATTCTTTCCTGCATACAAGACTTTTGAAGAGCCTATATTCACACCGTCAAGTCTTTGCCCGTAAACCTTTTTATAAGCACTGCTTTCGTTTGAATCTATAGTACCAACATCTATAATATTTACGTTAGGAGAAATCTTGTCACTTCCAAGTCTTTTTGATGTCCAGTTAAATTCTCCGCTTACTGCCTGCTTGTTTACATAGCTTAATCTTGCCATTCCGTTTGTGAAAGATGCTTCAGCAACAGTATTTAACCATTCCTTATAATCCTTATCGGTTATATATTCATATTCAATTCCGTCAGGAGTTAAAAGCTTTACATAATAGTTCTTATAGACATTTACATCTCCGCCAGAATATTCTTTTACCCCTGTGCCAACTACATAACCCACAGTTCTTTCCGCATTGGCAGATGGTGATACAACGTCCGCCACCTCTCCGTCCTTACCCAAAAGAAGTGTTATTGTATCTCCGTATCCAAAGCTACCCCCTGAAACAATCTTATTAAAGGCATTCCCACTTTCCAATTCATAGGTCTTACCTGACACAGTAATTGATACAGGCGCATCTCTGTTAGGGCTTGCCGCTTCAAATATGCCTGTCACCTTATTATTATACGCCATAATCATATTCATATCAGAAATATAATATAAGATATCGTTGTTCTTGATTTCAGCAGTAGTCACAGATGCACCGTTTCTTGTAACCTTAACATCTCCTGAAACATTCCATAAACCCTGCCAGTTTCCGTTATAGGCAGTAACAGGACCTGAAAGATTACCCTCGGAGCAGATTATATAATCAATATCACCTGCGTTAAGCCTTTTCACATTCACTCTGTCCCCAAGTTTCAAGGTATTTTTTACCTGACCGAAAGACGTTGTGTTTGTGCCCTTATATACGGTTGTATTATCTGAAATATTGATTTGTGATATCCCTCCGTTTCTATACGCTAAAATCTTATCGTCCAGAACAGAATACACTATATATTCTTCTGATGCAGAAGTTACTTCTTCAGGAACAAAACCTATAAGCTTTTTGCCATTTTTAACAGCAATATCTCCCTTCATTCCCACATAGCTACTCTTGAAATCAAAATCTAATTTATATGTTCCTCCTGATGTCAAAACAGAGTCAGAGCCGATAGTCGAATCTTCTCTGTGCGTAGCTATAACAGCAGCTTCTTCTGTTATGTTTACATCAAATACATTTGAGGCTAATATACTATTCTGCCCCTTAACATTTGTTTTTAGGGCATTATACACAAGCCTTGCTACGTCGCGTCTTGTAAGAACATCTCCTACAGAGCAATCAATCCCCTCTGTCAAATCAATGTTTTCAGCAATACCCAACTGACCTGATGGCCATGAGTTGCCGAAATCACTATCCTGATACCCAAGAACGCGAAGCATCATAGTAACTGCTTCCTCAAACAAAACCGTGCTATCAGGAGAGAATGTACCATCAGGATATCCGCTTACTATATTATTAGTAACAGCAACTCTGACATAAGGTGCCGCCCAATGCTGATATGTAACATCAGGGAAAGGCGACAGAGCAAGTCCTTTAGCTACACTGTTTTTATAAGAAGATGCAGAAACTGCCATCTTTGAAAACTCCGCTCTGGAAACTGTGTCATCAAATCGCATATTTCCGTCAGGGTCACCTGACATAATCTCAAGATATGATAAAACCCCAAGCATACCATCATTTACTTCAGCCGATACTGTAAAAGTAAAGGACGAAAGGATTATACATATCGCTAATATTAAAGATATCTTTTTCATAGTTTATCTCCTTAAAATTAATCGTATC
The DNA here is from genome assembly GCA_045614085.1 of Clostridia bacterium. Classification (GTDB taxonomy): domain Bacteria; phylum Bacillota; class Clostridia; order Monoglobales; family Monoglobaceae; genus UMGS1820. The sequence goes on along the minus strand of JAZLCI010000084.1, from coordinate 2,214 downwards.
TGAGTGCATCAATAGGATTTAGTTTCGCAGCATTTTTTGCAGGCAGGTAACCAAAAGTTATTCCTATACCAACCGACACCCCAAAAGCAGTTAAAACTGAACCAAGTGTTGGTGTAGCATTAAGGCCTAACATGTTACCTGCCACAATGACCGCAATAGACCCGACTATGATGCCGATAATTCCACCTATACCGCTTACCATTCCTGCTTCAATAACAAATTGAGTAAGAATTACCCTTCCCTTTGCACCGAGGGATTTTCTTATGCCAATTTCCCTTGTTCGCTCCGTCACTGAAACAAGCATAATATTCATAATGCCAATTCCACCAACCAAAAGGGATATTCCTGCAATACACACAAGGAGAATTTTCATTTTATCTATCAGGTCAGTTGCAATATCCTGTATCTCTTTCATGCTGACAACTGTAAAATAATTCTCATCACCTAAAAGGGACAAAAGCTTTCTTTCGATTACATTTACAGCTGTTTCTGCAGTTTCCTCTGACTTTGCATTAAATGTATATGAACTGATTGACGGAGCAGACGATGTTCTGAAAGCTGTTGTGTATGGAATATAGATATACGCATCAGCACTTCCGCTTTTTGAGTCCGCAGTTTCTTCAAGCACTCCCGCAACAGTGTACGGCATACCATTAATCCTAATACTTTGACCTACAGGATTGCCCGCTCCGAATATTTCGTTTCTGACATATGTGCCTATTACACACTTTTTGCTTAAACTCTCAACATCCATATAGGAAAGAAAGGTGCCGTTTGTAACATTTAATTTTTTTATCTCATCATATTCCTCATTTACACCTGTAACCGTTGCATATATATTATCCGTCATTCCTACACCCTTTACAGATGCACGTGTCAAAGAAACAGTAGGCGAAATATATTCAATTATATCCTTGTTTTTATCACGAAGAGCATACATATCCTCTTCGTCTACCACACGGCTTCCTCCCCTTGCAGTAACATTTACAGTAATAGTCGTTGTTCCTATATCATCAAAGGAATCCATAATCATATTTGTCATCCCATTCATAAACCCAACAAGAACAATTACCGCCGCAACGCCAACTATTATACCAAGCATAGTAAGGGCAGAACGCTTTTTATCATACATAATATTCGCAAAGGCAAGTAAAAAAGATTTTCTAAAGCTCATATTCATCCTCCTCACCTGCAAAGGCAACTGTTGCAAACTTTTCTATATCAGGTGCGCCATCATAAACAATCTTTCCGTCGTGGATTTTAATTACCCTCTCTGCCTGTGCTGCTATTGTGTTATCGTGAGTAATTAAAACAATTGTATTTCCCTCTTTATGAAGCTGTTTTAAAAATTCAAGTACATCCTTACCTGTCTTTGAATCAAGAGCACCTGTAGGCTCGTCTGCAAGGATTATAGACGGATCCCCCGCGAGAGCACGGGCAATAGAAACTCTCTGTTGCTGACCGCCCGATAACTGTGATGGCATATTAAGTTCTTTATCAGAAAGACCTACACGCTCTAAAGCAATCTGGGCTTTTCTTTTTTGTTCCTTATCAGATAATCCCGCATACAAAAGTGGAAGTTCCACATTTTGCCTTACATTAAGCTTTGTTATAAGGTTGTATTGCTGAAAGATAAAGCCAAGCTTTTTATTTCTTATTTCCGCCTGCTCATCATCATTCATATGGCTTACATCTTTTCCGTCTAAAAGATATGTCCCGCTTGTGGGGACATCAAGGCATCCGATAATATTCATACAAGTAGACTTACCGCTGCCTGACTGACCTACAATTGCAACAAACTCACCCTTGTATATCTTCATAGATATTCCGTCAATGGCACGAACTTCATTATCTCCCATCTGATATATCTTATATATATCAGAAAACTCTATAAGAGGTGTCATCTTGTTCCACCTCCAAAGCTACGGTTCCCACCTGACATTCCGCCTGACATTCCACCGCCAAAGCTACGGTTTCCGCCTGACATTCCGCCGCCCATCATACCACCGGGCATTCCTCCGCCTGACATCATTCCATTCATCATTCTTTCCATAGAACTCTGTGACATTGTAGGCATAACAACATATTTAATCTTATGGACGAATTTTGAGTTCCATACGACCTTAATTTCTTCATCTGAATAAGAACGAAGTTGTTGATTATCGTTGAAATCACGTGAAACGTCTTTCATTTCAACAAATAAATCTGCGATAG
>JAZLCI010000083.1:0-41532 GCA_045614085.1 Clostridia bacterium | reverse complement strand
GAGTATTATCTCTGTTCCATCTTCCTTCACACCGGGAATTGTTGAAAATTCGTGCACTACACCATCAATTTTAACTGATGTAGCTGCAACGCCCGGCAATGATGACAACAGCATTCTTCTTAGAGAGTTGCCCAGTGTTGTACCGTAACCTCTCTCCAGAGGTTCAACAACAAATTTGCCGTACTTGTTATCTTCGGATGCTTCAACGCATTCAATTCTTGGCTTTTCTATTTCTATCATTGTCAGCCCTCCTAAAAATTTGCAAGGATTTTCCTTGCTTACAACAATTTATTATTTGCTGTAATACTCAACGATCATATGCTCTGCGATATCCATATCGATATCTTCTCTTTCAGCATATGCAATAACCTTACCTTCTAATGTATCTCTGTTCATATCGAGCCACTTTGGAACGTTCTTGCTTTCTGTTGATGCAAGGATTGCATCGAACTTAGCGCTCTTACGTGAGCCTTCCTTAACAGCGATAACATCACCAGGCTTTACAAGGTATGAAGGGATATTAACCTTCTTGCCGTTTACTGTAAAGTGAGCGTGTGAAACAAGCTGTCTAGCTTCTGGTCTTGATACTGCAAGACCAAGTCTGTATACAACGTTATCAAGTCTGCTCTCTAAGATTGTGAGCAAGTTTTCACCTGTAACGCCTTCCTTCTTGTTAGCCATTTCGAAATAGTGAGCGAACTGACCTTCCAAGATGCCATAAGCACGTCTTACCTTCTGCTTTTCACGGAGCTGTGTTCCGTACTCAGAAAGTTTACGGCGTCCCTGGCCGTGCTGACCTGGTGCATAAGCACGTCTGTCAACAGCACACTTATCAGAGTAACATCTGTCACCCTTTAAGAATAACTTCTGACCTTCACGTCTGCAGATTCTGCAAACTGATTCAGTATATCTTGCCATAAATTTTCACCTCCGTAATTATACACGTCTTCTCTTTGGCGGTCTACAACCGTTGTGAGGAATAGGTGTAACGTCCTTAATCATGTTAACTTCAAGACCTGCAACCTGAAGCGCACGAATAGCTGCTTCACGGCCTGAACCAGGACCCTTAACATATACTTCAACATACTTTAAACCGTGCTCCATAGCAGCCTTTGCTGCTGTTTCTGCAGCCATCTGAGCTGCAAAAGGAGTACTCTTTCTCGAACCTCTGAATCCGAGACCACCGGCTGATGCCCAAGAAATAGCATTTCCGGCTACATCTGTAATAGTAACAATGGTATTATTAAATGTAGATTTAATATGTGCTGCGCCGCGTTCGATGTTCTTTTTCTCTCTACGACGACGTGTCTTTTTAACTGCCTTTGCCATTGTATTTTTCACCTCCTGAAAATACGAATATCTGTATATTTATACAGAAAATAATCAAAATTCATTTTGGCATAAACAATGCCCTGTTTTAAACAAGAATAAACAATGGTAGTATATTGATATCTCAATAATTATTTCTTCTTGTTTGCGATAGTCTTCTTAGGACCCTTACGTGTTCTTGCATTTGTCTTAGAACGCTGACCACGAACTGGTAAGCTCTTTCTGTGACGCATACCACGGTAGCAGTTAATTTCCATCAAACGCTTGATATCAAGTGCTACATCACGTCTTAAGTCACCCTCAACGTTGTAGTTGTCGATTTCGTTTCTGAGCTTCTGAACATCTTCCTCAGATAAATCCTTAACTCTTGTGTCAGGGTTTACACCTGTCGCCTCAAGAATTTTCTTAGCAGTAGATAAACCAATACCGAAAATATAAGTTAAACCGATTTCAACTCTCTTATCGTTAGGTAAATCTACACCTGCAATACGTGCCATAAATTTTCACCTCCATTAATTTTAGAAAAAACAAACGGAGCAGAATTTCACCCGCATATGCGGAATCAGCTTAAAAGTAATTGTGGTTCATAAGCCTGACCCTGCCCCAAATGAACCTGTGCGATTAACCCTGCTTCTGCTTATGGCGTGGGTTTTCGCAAATTACCATAATCTTGCCTTTTCTCTTTATAATTTTACATTTTTCACAAATAGGTTTTACTGAAGGTTTTACTTTCATCGAATCCTTCACCTCCTAATTTTGACTAATCCGCTATTTATGCATACTACCACACATAAAGCGAACCATATAATAATATCACAAGTTTCCCATTATGTCAAGCATTTGAGAAAACTTTTTATGAAATTTTAATTTTAACCAAAACAACTATACTATAATATCATACTTCTGTTCTCATTTATGGGGTTTTCTTCGTATGTATCTGCAGTATCGTAGCCCTCAAATTTAACCTTTATATCCGAAAGTTCGTTTGAAAATGTCTGAATTTTATTTTCAACTCTCTTTTTCTCTGAATCTTTAAGAGGGGTTGGCTGATAATTGTTTCTACCCTGTACTGACGAAATAGAACACGGGATAACTACATAATCCTTACAATCTTTTTCACTATTTTTAGAAATTCTGAATGTCTGCCTGAAAATCATACTGTCCTTATCCCTTGGATTCTGGTTTCCGCCGAAGCAGAAGTTACCAAGGCTATATGCTATCATCTTACCCTTATAACACTCCACACCCTGCAAAACGTGAGGATGGTGACCTATAACCAAATCCGCCCCTTCATCTATTGCTCTATGAGCGAGATTTACCTGACTTTCATCAGGATAATTGTTTCCCTCAATTCCCCAATGGACCTGAACAATTATTATTTCTGCACCATCACTCTTTACCTTCTCTATTGCAGGAGTGAGGTTACCCTCAGAGCTTCCGTCAAGAGAATAAAGTCCTATAAGACCAACTTTCACACCCTTTACATCTATAACCCGTGTATTCAGCTTTTCAAACCAGATTATCCCTGCTTCTTCAAGATACTTTATGGTATCCTCACGGCTTACATCACCATAATCCTTGCTGTGATTATTTGCAAGTGTAACAGCCTCTATACTTCCCTCTGTCAAAACCTTTGTATATTCAGGGCTACCGCGAAAGGCAAATGTTTTATCCTGTCTTGTGCCTCTCTCGGTAAGAGTCCCTTCAAAATTGACTATTGTCAGATCGTCGCTTTCAAAGTACGGCTTAACATTACGCATAAAAAAACCATAATCTCCGCCATGATTACTTACTTCAACAGGAAAGGTTATTCCCCCAAAGGCTGAATCTGTTCCTAATGTACAGTCCCCTGCACAGCTAACTGTTATTTCTCTGACGCCTGACTTTTCTGCAGATGTTTCTTCTGCCTTATTCTTACACCCTGAAGCCATAGTCATTAAAAATATAGCGCAGATTAATATTAAGGTTTTTTTCAGCATATAAATCACCCTTTCTCTAAAAAGAATAGCTGTAACAAAATGTCTATCCATCTTGTTACAGCTTGTTGCTTATATTATTTCGCTCTCCATGTAATTCTACCCTTTGTAAGGTCATATGGAGAAATCTCAACTGTTACCTTATCGCCAGGTAATATTCTGATGAAGTGCATTCTGAGCTTGCCTGAAATATGTGCGAGTATCTGATGTCCGTTCTCAAGTTCAACTTTGAACATCGCATTAGGTAAGGCTTCAAGGACAGTACCTTCTATTTCCAAAACATCTTCCTTTGACATAGTTAATCCTCCTTTACAGATTATTTTTCAGACGTTTTATCTCACGCCTTATATTTGCATCCACCGCGTACTGCGGTATATTATTTAACAAATCTGTTCTAAAACCCGTCGGTTTTACATGTTTGATTTTCTTCTTCTTTTTCTTATCCGCTTTTCTTGTCTTTCCGTCACATATAGTTACATAGGTATTATCTACCTCTGTCACAATAAAAAAGTTACCTTTATCGTGACCCATATGTGATATAACCATATCGCCAACTGATATCATTTGTTCTTCCTCCTGTTATTTAGGAAGAGTCAACAAGTATGGCTCTCCGTTTGTAACAAGAACTGAATTTTCATAGTGAGCAGTAAGACCACCATCTCTTGTAATAACGGTCCAGTCATTATCAGCAACATATACCTTATGGTCAAACTGACAAACCATCGGCTCAATCGCCAGGCACATTCCTGCTTTAATTCTAATTCCACGCGCTCCTGTTACGTAATTAGGAACTTCTGGGTCTTCGTGCATTTCTGCTCCAATTCCGTGTCCGCAATAATTACGAAGCACAGAAAAGCCATTTTCTTCTACATATTTTTGAACGGCACCTGATATATCACTTATTCTATTATTTTCTCTGACCATTTTTAAAGCTTCAAAAAAGCTATCTCTTGTAACATCAATAAGTCTTTGAGCCTCATCTGAAATTTTTCCAACACCAAATGTTCTTGCTGCATCGCCGTTATATCCGTTATAGCAAGCACCTACGTCAATAGATACGATGTCGCCTTCCTTTAAACCCCTGTTATCAGGGATACCATGGATGATTTCATCGTTCACACTTGCACATATACTTGCAGGAAACCCTCCATATCCTTTAAATGTAGGAATGCATCCTTGTGACCTAATATATTTTTCTGCAATTTTATCAAGTTCAGCCGTAGTCACTCCCGGCTTAACTGCTTCTTCTACGGCACATAAAGCCTCATAAGTAACACGTCCGGCAACCTTCATCTTTTCAATTTCTGATTTAGATTTAATGCTGACCATCTATGCTTCCTCTTTCATTTATATATGTATCGGACTTTCGCCCGATTTGTTTTCAAAGTTATTCTCCAAGAGCTTTTAAAACTTCTTTAGTTGTATCTTCAATCGTTTTCTGACCTTTGACTGTTATTAACATATTCTTATTCACATAATACTGAATCAAAGGTTCTGTCTGTGTATGATAGATATTAAGTCTGCTCTTTATAGTTTCAGGCTTATCATCTTCTCTTGTAACAAGCTCTCCACCACAGTTATCACAAACTCCGTCTTTTTCCGGCTTGCGGTGTTCCTTATGGAATGTTGTTCCACACTTTGCACATTCCAGTCTGCCTGAAAGTCTTTCAATAATTTCCTCATCAGGCACATCTATATTTAAAATATAGTCTATTCCTATTTCTGACTTATCAAACTCCTCTGCCTGCTTGAGAGTTCTTGGAAAGCCATCTAATATAAACCCGTTTTTGCAGTCATCTTCAGAAAGTCGAGAATACATAACCTTTATCATTACATCATCAGGTATAAGATTTCCGTCATCAATATACTTTTTTGCAATTAAACCAAGCTCTGTTCCCTCTTTTATATTTTTACGAAGAATAGAACCCGTTGATATTGTAGGTATATTAAAATGTTTACTAAGCATTTCTGCTTGTGTTCCCTTGCCCGCACCGGGCGCTGCTAATAAAATTACCTTCATTGTAGCCAAATCTCCCTTAACTTTCTATAATAAACGGATAGAGCAGAATCATTCCCTCTATTTAAGGTACAGTTTCTACTCTCATTTACAAGTTCACGGTTATTTTGCGGAAAAATCCGCAAAATAACCGTCAGCTATTAAATTAATCTAAGAATCCCTTATAATGACGCATGATCATCTGTGATTCAATTCCCTTAACAGTTTCAAGAGCAACACCTACAACAATCAAGAGAGATGTTCCACCGATCTGGAAGTTGGAAATGTGTAATCCGAGATTCATGAAAATCGGAATAACTGCTACGATACCCAAGAAGAATGCTCCCGCAAGAGTAACTCTTGAAAGTACCTTTGAGATATAATCCGATGTTGGCTTACCAGGTCTGATACCGTTAATGTATCCACCGTTCTTCTTCAAGTTATTTGACATTTCAATTGGATTGAACTGTATAGCTGTATAGAAATAAGTGAAGAAGATTATGAGCAAGAAGTAAAGCACTGCATATACCCATGACTGACCTGAGAATATCCATAAGAATGTTCCCCAGAAGCCACCGCTGCTTGCACTCTTACCAAAGAAGCTTGCTATAGTACCTGGGAATGCCATAATTGACATTGCAAAGATGATAGGAATAACACCAGCTCCTGCAACCTTAACAGGAATATGAGAGCTCTGTCCGCCATACATCTTTCTGCCTACAACACGCTTTGCGTACTGAACAGGAAGTCTGCGTTCTGCTTCGTTTACTAAAACAACGAAAGCAATAACTAAAATCATAAATACAACGATTGCTGCAACCATGATCCAGTTAAGCTCACCACCCTGTACATATGCATAAAGTGATGTAGCAGCACTAGGAATACCTGATACAATACCTGCAAAGATTATGAGAGAAATACCGTTACCTACACCCTTTTCTGTGATCTGTTCACCAAGCCACATAAGGAATGCTGTACCTGCTGTAAATGTAGAAACAATAACAACAGCAGTTGGGAAACCTGGATTTCTAACTGCACCGTAGCTGTTTAATAAGAAGTAAAGACCTACAGCCTGGATAAGAGCTAAAACAACAGTTCCGTATCTCATCATCTGACCAATCTTTTTTCTTCCCTCTTCGCCTTCATGCTGTAATCTTTCAAGTGCAGGAATAGCTACACATAAAAGCTGCATAATAATTGAAGAGTTAATGTACGGTGTAATACTCATAGCAAAGATTGTTGCATTCTTAAACGCACCACCTGAAACGATATCTATAAAACCGAACATAGAGTTTTCAGCACTGAAAAGCTGACTCATCTGTGATGCATCAAGAAGCGGTACAGGAATGCATGAACCTAATCTGAAGATTACCAACATAATAAATGTGTAGATAAGCTTCTTTCTGAGGTCTACAATCTTCCAAGCATTTCTGATTGTATTAAACATCTTATATCACCTCTGCCTTTCCGCCTGCAGCTTCGATCTTTTCTGCTGCAGTTTTACTGAATCTTTTAGCCTTTACAGTCAGCTTCTTTTCAAGCTCACCTCTGCCTAAGATTACAATACCGTCACAAATCTTTGAGATGATACCTGCTTCCTTTAATACCTCAGCAGTAACTTCAGTACCGTTTTCAAGCAAATTAAGTTTTTCTACGTTAATAGAAACATATTCCTTTGCAAAAATGTTGTTAAAACCACGCTTAGGTAATCTTCTGTAGATAGGCATCTGGCCACCTTCAAAACCTGGACGTACACCGCCGCCGCTTCTACTGTTCTGACCCTTATGACCTCTACCTGAAGTTTTACCGTTACCACTTGCGTGACCTCTACCTACTCTAAATGCCTTCTTTTTAGAGCCTTCGCTTGGAGATAATTCGTGAAGTTTCATTGAGTACACCTCCTCCTTTTTATCAAAATTTGGTTTTACGGGCATAGCCCGAACGTGTCATTAAATAATTACTCGGATACTTCAACAAGGTGTTTTACCTTGAAGATCATTCCTCTGATCTGAGGATTGTCAGGGTGTTCAACACACTGTCTGATTTTCTTAAGACCAAGTGCCTCAACTGTAGCAATCTGGTCCTTTTTGCATCCGATTGTACTCTTCTTAAGAGTAACTTTAATCGTATTAGCCAAGGATAAACCCTCCTGTCCTTTTTATTTTAATTAACCGAGGATTTCCTCCGGTTTCTTACCACGAAGCTTTGCAACCTCTTCAACACTCTTAAGTGATGCAAGAGCAGCTACCGTAGCCGCAACAACGTTTCTTGGGTTGTTACTTCTTAAACACTTTGTTCTGATATCTCTAATGCCTGCAAGTTCGAGAACCGCACGGGCAGGACCGCCCGCGATAACACCGGTACCTTCTGCAGCTGGCTTTAAGAGAACTCTTCCTGCACCTGATTCACCGATGATTTCGTGAGGAATTGTACTCTTGTACATAGGAACAGTAATCATATTCTTCTTCGCGTCGTCTATACCCTTACGGATAGCATCAGGAATTTCTGCTGCCTTACCCATACCAAAGCCAACGTGACCGTTACCGTCACCTATAACCATCAAAGCACTGAAACGGAATGTACGACCACCCTTAACAACCTTTGCAACACGGTTTAAGAATACCATCTTTTCCTGCAAATCAAGGGTATCAGCATTTATACGTTCCTGCTTCTTTGTGATTTCGCCTTTTTCTGCCATTTATCTTTCACCTCTTTCAAACAAATTAGAATTTCAAGCCACCCTCGCGAGCGCCCTCGGCGAGTTCTGCAACTCTGCCGTGGTAAACATATCCGCCTCTGTCGAATACAACTTCAGTAATCCCGGCTTCAATTGCTTTCTTAGCAACAAGGTTACCTACTGCCTTTGCAGCATCCTTGTTTCCGCCGTAATTAGCCTTTAATTCTGCGTCAAGAGTTGATGCAGAAACTAAAGTCTTGCCTGCTGTATCATCAATGATTTGAGCGTATATGTTCTTAAGACTTCTGAATACGCATAATCTTGGAAGTTCAGCAGTACCTGAAACCTTCTTACGAACTCTTGCGTGTCTTGCGAGTCTTGCTACATTACTGTTTGTCTTCTTAATCATTAAGTTACACCTCCTGACGGTCTATTACTTCTTAGAACCGGCCTTACCTTCCTTACGTCTGATGTATTCATCAACGTATTTGATACCCTTACCCTTGTAAGGTTCAGGTGGTCTCTTTTCGCGAACGTTTGCCGCAAACTGACCAACCTTCTGCTTATCTGTACCTGAAATTATAATCTGGTTTGGCTGAGGAACGTCGATTGTAATACCATCAATTTCCTCCATTACAACATCATGAGAATAACCAAGGTTCATAACAAGCTTCTTGCCATCTTTCTTTGCTCTGTAACCAACACCGTTGATTTCGAGCTCTTTCTTGAACATTTCGTTTGTACCAACAATCATATTATTGAGTAATGTTCTTGTGAGACCGTGAAGAGCCTTGTGCTCTTTCTTCTCTGAAGGACGCTTAACAATAATAGTATTGTCGTTCTGTTCTATAATCATATCCGCTGAGAAAGTCTTTTTAAGTTCTCCCTTTGGACCCTTTACGGTAACTTCATTGTTTGCACCGATTGTAACTGTAACTCCAGCTGGAACCTCAATCGGTAAATTTCCTATACGAGACAATGAATTCTCCTCCTTTCCTTGTAAGTCAAATTCTTACCAAACAAATGCCAATACTTCTCCGCCTACGTTCTGACGACGAGCTTCCTTGTCTGTCATAACGCCCTTTGAAGTAGAGATAATTGCTATACCGAGTCCCTTTAATACCTTAGGGAGCTCATCCTTTGATGCATATGAACGAAGACCTGGCTTTGACACTCTCTTAAGACCTGTTAAAACCTTCTGCTTGTTCTCTGCATACTTGAGTGTTATACGGATAATACCCTGAATGCCGTCTTCAATGATTTCAACATTCTTTACATAACCCTCGTTAAGCAAAATTTCGGCGATTGCCTTTTTCATATTTGATGCGGGAATGTCAACAGATTCATGTCTTGCATCGTTAGCATTTCTGATTCTTGTGAGCATATCCGCGATCGGATCTGTAATATGCATAATTTAAACCTCCTTTTTATCGGAATAGAAGCCGGTTTGACCGTCCGTGACAATATCTGTCGGTCACCTATCTTCAAAATAATTGAAATTCAGTTTACCAAGACGCTTTCTTTACGCCTGGAATCTGGCCCTTGTAAGCAAGCTCTCTGAAACAGATTCTGCAGATACCAAACTTACGAAGGTAAGCATGAGGTCTGCCACAGATCTTACATCTGTTGTATTCACGTGTTGAATACTTCTGTTCTCTCTGCTGTTTTACAACCATAGATTTCTTAGCCATAAGCTTTAATCCTCCTTATCGACCTTATTTCGCGAATGGTGCACCCATCAATGTGAGCAATTCTCTTGCTTCTTCATCTGTCTGAGCAGTTGTAACAAAGATGATATCCATACCACGAACCTTGTCAATCTTATCATAATCTATTTCAGGGAAGATAAGCTGTTCCTTAATACCAAGTGCGTAGTTACCTCTACCATCAAAAGAATTAGGATTAATTCCTCTGAAGTCACGTACACGTGGGAGAGTAGCGTTGAAGAGTCTGTCAACAAACTCATACATCTTTGCACCTCTGAGTGTAACCTTACAACCGATATTCATACCTTCTCTGATCTTAAATGTTGCGACAGACTTTCTAGCCTTTGTGATAACAGGCTTCTGACCTGTGATAAGACCTAAATCATTTGCCGCATTTTCAACAGCCTTTGAATTTTCCTTTGCATCACCAACGCCCATATTGATAACAACCTTTTCAAGCTTTGGAATCTGCATAGTGCTCTTGTAATTATACTTTGACATCAAAGCGTCTTTGATTTCTTTTGTATACTTTTCTTCGAGTCTCATTTAGAGTGAAACCTCCTTCCTCATAAAATTCAATTAAAATGTTTCGCCGCACTTCTTGCAGTAACGTACATGAGTTCCGTCTTCTAATACCTTACGTCCAACTCTTGTAGCTGCATTACATTTAGCACAAACATTCATAACTTTGCTTGCGTATATAGGTGTTTCCTGCTTGATTATGCCGCCTGTTTCGCCCATCTTTCTAGGCTTCTTGTGCTTTGTAGCCATTGAAACACCTTCAACGATAACCATGCGCTTTTCAGGGTTTACAGATAAAACCTTACCCTTTTTGCCCTTATCCTTACCGGATAAAACAACTACGTTATCGCCTGTCTTAACGTGCATTTTGGTAGCCATTATTTTTCCTCCTATCTTCAGATTTAGGATAATTTATAACTTATGTTCAAAAGATTTCCAAATCTGCCTGCAAGCCATTTGGTCCACAGGCAAATCTGTAAATAAACAAATCTTAAAGAACTTCAGGAGCAAGAGATAAAATCTTCATATAATCCTTATCTCTGAGTTCTCTTGCAACTGGACCGAAAATACGTGTACCTCTTGGAGTCTTATCGTCCTTGATTAATACTGCCGCATTTTCATCAAATCTGATCTTTGAGCCGTCTGCTCTCTTAACGCCGTTAACGCTGCGGACAATAACTGCCTTTACAACGTCACCTTTTTTAACAGCACCACCGGGTGTTGCCTTCTTAACAGAAGCAACTATTACATCACCGATGTTACCGTAGCGTCTGAATGAGCCGCCCATAACACGGATACAAAGGATTTCCTTCGCACCGCTGTTGTCAGCAACCTTTAAAATAGTCTGCTGTTGTATCATAACGGGATTCCTCCTATCTTATTTCTTTATACGAAAACTTCGTAAAATAGCTTATTTAGCCTTTTCGATGATTTCAACTACGCGCCATCTCTTATCCTTTGATAAAGGTCTTGTTTCCATAACTAAAACCTTATCACCGATACCGCAAGTGTTTTCTTCATCGTGAGCCTTAAGCTTGTAGGTGTTCTTCATAACCTTGCTGTAAAGCTTGTGCTTTACATTGTCCTTGATTGAAACAACTACTGTTTTATCCATCTTGTCGCTGGTAACAATACCAACACGAGTTTTACGATAATTACGTTCCATTATTCACTGCACCTCCTACGCATTTACGCTTGCATTAATGCCAAGCTCTTTTTCCTTGAGGACGGTCATAACTTTTGCAATGTCCTTCTTAACGCTAACAATTCTCATTGGGTTTTCGAGCTGGTTGGTAGCGTTCTGGAAACGAAGGTTAAAAAGCTCTTCCTTTAAGTCCTTGATTTTATCTTCAAGCTCCTGCGTTGAAAGGTCTCTGATATCCTGTATTTTCATTAACTATCACCTTCCGTTTCTTGGTCAGCCTTCTTAACAAACTTACATTTACATGGTAACTTATGCATAGCAAGACGGAATGCTTCGCGAGCAACCTCTTCTGATACACCACCAATTTCAAACATAACTCTGCCTGGCTTTACTACTGCAACCCAGTATTCAGGTGAACCTTTACCTGAACCCATTCGAGTTTCAGCTGGCTTTGCTGTTACTGGCTTGTCAGGGAATATCTTGATCCATACCTGGCCGCCTCTCTTTGTATAACGTGTCATAGCAACACGGGCAGCCTCTATCTGATTACTTGTGATCCAAGCAGCTGTCTGAGCCTGAAGACCGAAATCACCGTAAGAAACTGTGTTTCCTCTGTGAGCTGCGCCCTTCATTCTGCCTCTCTGCTGCTTTCTGTGCTTAACTCTTTTTGGAGATAACATTATTTGTTTCCTCCTTCCGTACGTCTGTTAGACTTTCTTGCAGGCTTCTTTTCTTCAACTACTGCGTTTCTGCCTTCTGCAAGAATTTCGCCCTTGTAAATCCAAACCTTTACACCGAGCTTACCGTATGTTGTGTCTGCTTCAGCAAAACCATAGTCGATATCTGCTCTGAGTGTCTGGAGAGGAATAGTACCTTCGTGATACTGCTCTGTTCTAGCGATTTCTGCGCCGCCTACACGACCTGCAACATATGTCTTGATACCCTTGGCACCCATCTTCATTGTGCGGCCCATACACTGCTTCATTGCCTTACGGAATGAAATACGTCTCTCTAACTGTGAAGCGATGTTCTCAGCTACGAGCTGTGCGCATAAGTCAGGAACCTTAACTTCGATAACATTTAAGATAATTGTCTTACCTGTCATGTCTTCGAGTTCCTTCTTAAGCTTTTCGATTTCTGTACCACCCTTACCGATGATTAAACCTGGCTTACCAGCGTGGATAGAAACGCGAACCTTGTTTGCGAATTTTTCAATTTCGATTTTGTCAACTCCGGCCTGGAATAACTTCTTTTTCAAGAACACTCTGAGGTTATAGTCCTCAACGAGGCTGTCGCCGAAGCTCTTTTTGTCAGCAAACCATCTTGAGTCCCAGTCTTTGATTATTCCGACTCTAAGACCGTGTGGATTAACTTTCTGACCCATATTCTTACCTCCTATCTTATTCCTTTTCCTGAAGTTTCAATGTGATATGACTTGTTTTCTTATTAATTCTGAATGCTCTTCCCTGTGCTCTTGCCTGAATTCTCTTAAGAGTAGGACCCTGATCCGCATAAACTTCTGAAACGTATAAATTTTCAACGTTCATATGGAAGTTATTTTCAGCGTTTGCCATAGCAGACTTGAGCAACTTTTCTACAACAGGGCTAGCAGCCTTAGGTGTATTTTTTAATATACCGATTGCAACGCCTACTGGCTTATTTCTGATAAGGTCGATAACAACGCGAACCTTACGTGGTGCAATGCGGACATTAGTAACTTTTGCTACTGCTTCCATCTTGTGCAGCTCCTTTCATCTAAATAAAAGATATTTGTAAAAATTACAAATTAGTTAGTTGTCTTTGAACCAGAATGGCCTTTGAAAGTACGTGTTGGAGCAAACTCACCGAGCTTGTGACCAACCATATCTTCTGTTACATATACTGGAACATGCTTTCTTCCATCATATACCGCAATGGTATGTCCAACCATTTCGGGGAATATCGTGGAAGGTCTTGACCAAGTCTTTAAAACGATCTTTTCGTTCTTCTCGTTCATAGCAACGATTCTAGCTAAAAGCTTGCTATCAACGAAAGGTCCCTTTTTAATACTTCTTCCCATTGATAAATCCCTCCTTATTTAGCGTTACGTCTCTTAACAATAAACTTGTCGGACTTGTTCTTCTTGTTTCTGGTCTTGTAACCAAGAGCTGGCTTACCCCAAGGAGTAACAGGACTTGGCATACCGATAGGTGACTTACCTTCACCACCACCGTGTGGATGGTCGTTAGGATTCATTACTACACCACGAACGGTAGGTC
The DNA here is from genome assembly GCA_045614085.1 of Clostridia bacterium. Lineage (GTDB taxonomy): Bacteria > Bacillota > Clostridia > Monoglobales > Monoglobaceae > UMGS1820. The sequence continues at coordinate 27,924 of JAZLCI010000083.1, read as the reverse complement.
TGAAGCCCATGTGACGCTTTCTACCAGCCTTACCGATGTTGATGTTTTCGTAATCGATGTTACCAACCTGACCAATTGTTGCGCGGCAGTTAAGTCTAACCATACGAACTTCGCCGGATGGAAGTCTAACCTGTGCATATCCGTTTTCTTTAGCCATAAGCTGTGCTGTGTTACCTGCACTACGAACAAGCTGACCGCCCTTACCTGGATTTAACTCAATGTTGTAAATGAGTGTACCAACTGGAATATCTTTGATTTCCATTGCGTTACCTGGCTTGATGTCAGCGCCCTGACCTGATACAACTACGTCACCCTTCTTAAGACCAACAGGTGCGATGATGTATGTCTTAACGCCATCTTCATACTGGAGTAATGCAATGTTTGCTGATCTGTTTGGATCATATTCAACAGAAAGAACAGTTGCGTTCATTCCGTCCTTGTTACGCTTAAAGTCGATAACTCTGTACTTTCTCTTAGCACCGCCACCACGATGTCTAACTGTTATTCTACCATTTGCGTTACGTCCTGCCTTACTCTTAAGCGGACGAAGGAGAGATTTCTCAGGTGCAACCTTGTCAATCTCTTCGAATGTTGAAACAGTCATCTGACGCAGTGAAGGTGTAGTAGGATTATATTTCTTAATTCCCATTTTAATTTCTCCTTATCTGCAAATTTTGAGGTTAATATTAACCTTCGAACAATTCGATTGTCTTGCTGCCTTCCTTGAGCTTTACAACAGCTTTCTTCCAATCCGCTCTCTTACCTAAGAACATACCCTGTCTCTTAGGCTTACCGTCGTAATTCATTGTTGTAACCTTTTCAACTTCTACCTTGAAAATCTCTTCAACAGCCTTTTTGATTTCAATCTTGTTTGCACTTGCTGCAACTTCGAAAGTGTACTTTCTGTCCGCAACCTGATCCATACTCTGTTCTGTAATGATAGGTCTTTTAATAATATCGTAAGCTAACATTATGCGTACACCTCCTCAAGCTTTGTAACAGCATCCTTTAAGATGATGCACTTTGTGTGATTTAAAACTTCGTAAGTGTTGATAGCACCAACATATGTTGTGTCAACACCCTTGATGTTCTGTGCTGATAAAACAATGTTCTTATCGTTTTCAGGAAGAACTATTAAAGCCTTCTCTGTAACACCGAGGTTCTTTAAGAGGTTAGCTACCTGCTTTGTCTTAATTTCTGGTGCTTCGAATGATTCGAGTACGATAATTTCATTATCCTGTACCTTTGAAGTAAGAGCAGACTTAAGAGCAAGTCTTCTTACCTTCTTGTTTAAGGTGTATCTGTAATCTCTTGGCTTTGGACCGAGAGCTACGCCACCGCCAACCCACTGTGGAGCACGAATGCTACCCTGTCTTGCGCGGCCTGTACCCTTCTGTCTCCAAGGCTTGATACCACCACCGCTAACTTCTGTACGGGTCTTGGTACTCTGTGTGCCCTGTCTCTGGTTTGCTAAGTAGTTAACTACTACTTCGTGCATAACGTCAACTCTAACGTCAACGCCGAACACGTTTTCATTTAAATCCATACTGCCGACTACTTTACCGTCAGCATTATAAATATCAACTGTAGGCATTATCTGTTTTCCTCCTCTCTACTGCGGCTTAGGCGTTTGCCTTTACTGCGTTTTTAACAACGAGCAATCCGCCCTTAGGTCCAGGAACTGAACCCTTAACCAACAGAAGATTGCGTTCTGTATCTACCTTCACAAGGTCAAGGTTCTGAATAGTAACGGTATCCACACCCATGTGACCTGGAAGTCTCTTACCTTTAAATACTCTTGAAGGGCTTGAACAAGCACCGAGTGAACCAGGACCTCTGTGGTAATGGCTACCGTGAGTCATAGGACCTCTGTGTGTTCCCCATCTCTTGATTGTACCAGCGTAACCGTGACCCTTACTTGTTCCGGTAACGTCTAACATTTCACCGTCAGTAAACTGATCAACACCGAGTACATCTCCTACGTTAAGCTCAGCTGCATTGTCGAGCTTAAATTCCTTTAAATAGCGCTTAACTGGAACGTTTGCTTTTGCAAAGTGACCTTTTTCAGGCTTGTTAGCCTTCTTTTCCTTCTTGTCCACGAAGCCAACCTGAACTGCAACGTATCCGTCAACTTCTTCTGTCTTTTTCTGGACAACAGGACAAGGACCTGCTTCTATAACCGTAACCGGTACAAGATTGCCGTCCTCAGTAAACACTTGGGTCATACCAATTTTTTTACCCAAAATTGCCTTCTTCATTTTTATCCTCCTATTTTACACAAGCATTGGTTTCTCTGAAACTTACCTGCGGGTCATTGGTTGGAAACTCCAACATAACCAAAATTTTTAATTATTTTTCTGTTTTAAATCTTGCACTTGCGTGCGATGCTTTCAGGCGATTATAACTTGATTTCGATATCAACGCCTGCTGGCAAATCGAGGTGCTTTAACGCATCGATTGTCTTGTTTGTAGGACCGAGAACATCAATAAGTCTCTTGTGAGTTCTGAGCTCGAACTGTTCACGGCTGTCCTTATACTTATGAACCGCTCTTAAGATAGTAACAACTTCTTTTCTTGTAGGAAGCGGAATAGGTCCTGATACCTTTGAACCTGTTCTCTTTGCTGTTTCTACAATCTTAGCTGCGCTCTGATCAATGAGATTGTGGTCATAAGCCTTTAATCTGATTCTGATTTTTTCTGCTGCCATTGTTTTTACCCTCCTTAAAAATAAGTTTACGCTGTGCCGGGCGTTTCGCACAGACCAAATAATTAAAGCCCACTCCGTTATCCTCTTTTGAGGTACGGCTCGGGGCGTACAGACATAGTTCACTCGTAGTCGGCATCAGCATACTGCCGATAGTTAAGTGTTAAATTTTATACGGTCTTTCACCGCACAATCTTTCCCCGATGACACTGCGAACGCAGACTGCACCGGGCTTTCATTGTCTGTTAATTGTGACGCGCCACCCGTTTTTATTAAATCGGACAATCTCCACTGAAATTCCCGAAATCCACGTTATTAAGCGTGTTTCCGCCACCTTCAGCTTCATCGTATGTCTTTGTCACACCTAGTAATAATATCACGATTTCCTTTTAGTGTCAAGCTTTTTTACATTTTTTGAACAATTTTCTGAAATTTTGTTATTTTTGTCAATAACACAGATTTATACCGCCTTTTGATAGTTATTTTGCACAATTATGCCAAAAGGAGCGGATTTTATTCCGCTCCATATTGTTTTTATTCTTTCTGTTCTATCCCAAAGTGCTCCAACGCCTTTTTAAGCTGTTCGTCGTTGATAACCTTGCTTGATGACATTCTTTCATAAAGCTCATGCTGGGTTGTATAGTCCAATACTCCGTATGGATAAAGACCTGTGTTGGTCTGGAACTTATACACTGCATCATAGAGAGCTTTGTCATATTCTTCGTTGACTTCACCCTCAAATGTTCCCCAAGCCTTTAAAAGCTCTTTTGTCATTTTAACTTCAGGTCCTTTATCCCCTTCTTTATAAACCTGAATATATTCATATCTTGGATATGGTGTCATATCAAAATCACTTGTCTTATTGTTGATTTCAAGATCAGGTTCTATACCCTTACCATGAATATTATTTCCATTTGGTGTCAAATAATACCCAACAGTATATTTAATCATATCTCCGTATGGGAGGTCGTTTATGGTTTGAATTGTACCTTTTCCGTATGACTTTCTTCCTATTATATATGCACATTTATTTTCAGAAAGAGCCGCTGTCAAAACCTCTGATGCACTTGCTGTATTTTCATTGATAAGAACAACCGTATTAAAAGACCAGTTATCTTCTGATGTTGCATAATACTTTCTGTTAAAAACCTCTGCCTTGTGGTCTTCTGTTGTTATAAGTCTATCCTTTGGCAACAAATAATCTGCCATGAGAACAGATTGGTCAAACAATCCTCCACCATTATCCCGGAGGTCAATTATTATATCCTTTATTCCCTCTGCCTCTGCTCTTTCAAGCTCTGCACAAAAGCTCTCTGCAGTATTTGAGATAAATCCGTACACACGGATAAGCATTACCTTTTTGCCATATTCTTCATACACAAAGCCTTCAACAGATGTTCCTGTTATTTCCTGACGTACTGCCTCGAGATAAAGAAGTTCTGTTTCACCGGCACGTTTTACACCAAGTCTTACTGATGTTCCTATTTCACCACGGATATAGCTTGCCGCCATATCAGAATTCATACCTGCAAGAGATACATCATCTGCACTTACTATAATATCTCCTACTTGTATTCCCACGTTATAAGCAGGCATATCCTTTATTACACTGACTACCTCTACTCCATCAGGTCCCATTTCAAAGGTTATTCCTATACCAACAATTATACCTGTGATATTCTCTCTCATAAGAGCCGCATCAGTTGGGTTATAGTATTCAGAATTTTCATCCACAAGAGAAAGGAGAGCCTCCATAACGGTTTCGTATATTTCAGGATGTTCCTCAAGCGCCTTTAAAAGCCCTTCTTTATATAATGTTCCACCATGGATTTCATCATATCTCGAAAACAGCGCAAGTCTGTCTATTACATCTTCAACAATCTGTGCATTAAGCTTACCCTCGTCATCTGCAAAGACACTTGTAGCAGGGATAGTAAAGATAATTGTCACAGCAACAAGCAGAGCAACAATTCTCTTCTTCATTATTAACACTTCCTTATTTAAACTTCAGATGCAGAATGCTTATACTTCCGTCAGCCTGCTCTATGGCAATAAAGCGGACAGCATCATCTGCATAGTTGTTAAGCCAGTCATATTCTATCTGTGTATTGTCTGCAAGAAAAAGATTTTTATCAAAAAGTCTTGTTTCTGTATATTCAATCTTTCTTGCAAGGTCAGCAGCACTGCTGTCACTCATAAGAGGTTTTACATTTTTAAGAACAACCTGTCCTGTACTGCTGTTACAGTAATACAGGTTTCCCTCAAGCATATATGCCGAGGTAACCATACTGTCACTTGCATACACAGAAGATATGCAAAAGCTTATAATACATAAAGCTATAGCTATAAGTCTTTTATATCTCATACCCATAAACTCCTTGAATACATTTTACATTTTTTCAGGTGCAGTTATCTTAAGCATACCGAGTATTCCGCCCATAACAACACGTACACTGTCGATAAGCTTAAGTCGTGCCTTTGTAAGCTCTTCATCATCACCCTTAACACGACAGTTGTTGTAGAATGAATGGAAGTCTGTAGCAAGCTCCATAACGTATCTTGTTAATCCTGCAGGCTCTAATGCTTCTGCTGCACTCTTGATTTCATCAGGTAAATCAGCAAGACGCTTAAGAAGAGCAAGCTCTGTTTCATCTGTCAGAAGCTCTGGCTTGATTTCTGCATATGAAGCAGGCTTTATTCCGTCTTCAGCCAACAATCTTATAATACTGCAAATTCTTGCATGAGCATACTGAACATAGAAAACAGGATTGTCATTACTCTGTTCTGCAGCTAAGGTCAAGTCAAAGTTTAAGTGACTGCCTGCGCTTCTCATATTAAAGAAGAATCTTGCCGCATCAATACTGATTTCTTCCAAAAGGTCAGATAAGGTAACGGCCTTACCTGTACGCTTTGACATTCTTACAACTTCGCCGTCCTGCATAAGACGTACCAACTGCATAAGAACAACATCAAGTCTGTCAGAGTTTATATTCACAGCCTCCAACGCCTTTTTCATTCTTGCAACGTGACCGTGGTGATCTGCGCCCCATATGTTGATTGCCCAATCATATTCTCTTGTCTTGAGCTTGTTCATATGATATGCAATGTCGGCTGCAAAGTAAGTTGGAATACCATTCTTACGAACAAGAACCTCATTCTTTTCAAGACCCATCTTTTCGCAGTTAAGCCAAATAGCACCATCTTCTTCGTAGGTATAGCCATTGTCAGTTAACTGCTTTATAGCATTCATAACCTCTCCGCTTTCGTGGAGTTTGCTTTCTCTGAACCATACATCGTAGTAAATTCTGTACTTTTCAAGGTCAGTCTTTAAAGCCTGAACATTCTTCTCTAAAGCATAGTCAACAAGGGCTGCTTTTCTTTCTTCTTCACTTGCATCTAAATACTTATCCCCGTTTATTTCGATAAAGGCTTTAGCATGTTCCTTAATATCATCACCATGGTATCCGTCTTCAGGGAACTCTATAGCATCCTCGCCTTTGAGTGCCTGAATATATCTTGCGTTTAATGAATTACCAAACTTTTCTATCTGGTTGCCTGCATCGTTTACATAAAACTCACGGGTTACTTCATAACCTGCATACTCTAAAACTGATGCTAAACAGTCACCTAAAGCTCCGCCTCTTGCGTTACCCATATGCATAGGGCCTGTTGGGTTTGCACTAACAAACTCAACCATAACCTTCTTGCCCTTGCCTATATCAATTTTACCATAATCCTTGCCTTGCTTCTCTATCTCTTCCATTGTCTTATAGAGCCAGTTTGGTGTAAGGTAGAAGTTTATAAAGCCCGCTCCTGCGATTTCTATCTGCTTTATATCCTCGTCTGTTGATATATGAGAAACAACTGTTTCTGCTATCTGCCTTGGAGCTTTCTTTAAAGCCTTTGCAAGTACCATGGCGATATTGCAGGCAAAGTCACCATGTTGCTTGTCCTTTGGTACTTCAAGCTTTATCATATCTTTTATATTTACATCAACACTTTCAAATTCACCTGAACTGATAGCCTCTGAAAATCCATAGGCTATCTTACTTGTTATTTTGTCCTTCATATTCTCATATAAACTCATAACTTTCTTCCTTTCTGTATATCAGACAGTTTTGTTTATCTTATGTATTTTAGGCTTATCTTCGCTCCTTATTGAGATAGGCTCTATTTTTATATTTAATGAATTTCTGCAAAAGTTTTCGTTATCTGCGTCTATTGTGTAGTCAACCTTAAGCCAACCCTCACAATCCCCGAATTCAAAATCAACCAAAAAAGTTTTTATAGCGGCACCTATCTGCCCATACTGTGTGGGATACAAGCAAAGGTTTTTCTCTCCCTCTACATAACAAAGCTTCATATCAAACTTTCCTCGTCGGGACACGATAACATTTCCTTTCCATATTTTAAGGGTTGTAACCGTATCCTCAAAGCCTGTCATTTCACTTTCTTTATATTTTAGGATATACTTTCCGTTAAGGATGCCAAACAGTCCTGTTGTTTCAAGCTCAATAGGCTCTTCGTCGCTGCCCCCATCAATATCCTGATAGGTTTTTATCCATATCTTTACGTTATCTTCCATATAAAACTTTCCTTAATATTTTTCTATATCTATCTTTTCAACATCTCCACCGATGTTTCTTTCCAAAAAGGCACTTCCCAATTCCTGAAAGCTGTCAACGGTATCACTTACATAGTATTTAACTTCACCCTTGCAACTTCCAAGCATATCATTTTCCTTAAGGATTTCTCTTGCCTCCAAAGCAGCGGCAGCTCCTGAATTAACCAATGTCACGCCATCGCCCATAAACTTTTGTATCTCATCTGTAAGCAATGGATAGTGTGTACACCCTAAAATAAGTGTGTCTATTCCCTCTTCCTTTAAGGGTGCAAGATATTCCTCTACTATTATTTTTGCTACCTCACCCTTTGTGTATCCATTTTCTACAATAGGCACAAACATAGGGCACGCTTTACTGAAAACCTCTATATCATTATCTAACTCGTTAATTGTTTCTTTGTACTTTCCGCTGTTTATAGCGCCCTGTGTACCAATAACGCCTATCTTTTTGTTTTTAGTAAGGCTTACTGCCATTTTACAGGTTGGCTCCAACACGCCGATTATATCTGTGTTAATATCTTCCTTTATATAAGGAAGGGTCGCACTGCTTGCCGTTCCACAGGCAATGATAATAAACTTAATATCAAATGTTTCAAGAAAGTTTATATCCTGCATCACATATTTTTTAATAGTTTCACGGCTTTTTGTTCCGTAAGGAACCCTGCCTGTATCTCCAAAATATATGATATTCTCGTTGGGCATAATCTCCATAACCTTTTTTACGCAGGTCAATCCCCCAAGTCCTGAATCAAAAATCCCTATGGGTCTGTTGTCCACAGTTATCCCTCCATTGCATATTCTATAAGCTTATCCAAAAGGTCAGTTATCATAAGTCCACTCTTTTCCCAAAGCTTTGGATACATACTTATAGATGTAAAGCCGGGAAGAGTGTTTATCTCGTTAAGCTTAATTGCGCCTGTATCCTTATCCACAAAAAAGTCTACTCTGGATAAGCCCTTACATTCGCATATCTTATATGCCTTTACTGCATATTCACGGATTTTCTGTGCTGTTTCTTCGTCAATTTCTGCAGGCATAACAAGTCTTGAATTTTCATCCTTGTATTTTGCATCGTAATCATAAAAGTCTGCCGCCGCAATAATCTCACCTATAACAGGCGCACATAAAGGTTCGTTGTTACCCATAACAGATGTTTCTATTTCTCGGGCGTTTACCGCTTCCTCTACTATAACTTTTGTATCGTGTATAAACGCATCTTTTAATCCCTGTTTAAGAGCATCTCTGTCCTTCGCCTTACTGATGCCTACTGATGAGCCTGCATTACAAGGCTTTACAAAACAAGGGAAGCCAAGCTTACTTTCTATTTCATCAAGCTTTGATTCGTCATAATTCCCCTTTGAATCCGCCTTAACTTCAACCCATGCAGACTGAGGAATGTCCGCCTCGCGAAACATTATCTTTGCTACACCCTTATCCATACAGATAGCACTGCCTATAACTTTAGGTCCGACATAAGGGATTCCTGCAAGTTCAAAAAGGCCCTGCATTGTTCCGTCTTCACCATTCTTTCCGTGCATGGCAGGAACGCAAACGTCAATCGCAATTTTTTCTATCTTATCATTGTCTATAACAAGGATGCCCTTATCATCTCTGTCAGGAGAAATGATAGCCTTTTTATAATTATTAAAATTCTTATCGAAATTAACGATGTTATCAACAGTATCATCAAAGTACTTCCACTGTCCGTCCTTTGTAATGCCTATCATATGTATATTGTACTTATTTTCATCAAGTGCTTTTACAACTGTTGTTGAAGAAAGAAGTGAAACTTCGTGCTCACTTGATACTCCGCCGAATAATACACAAACATTTAATTTATTCATAACACAAAACCTTTCTTAACCAATAATTCACCATAATATCACTATTATACATTTTACCTCAAATACGCAAAAAAATCAATATGTATATATACTAAATATTTGTTAAAAATATATTAAGTTACCATTTAAATTATATCTGTTTGAAAGGACTTTTTATGATGAATAAGCTTTTACTTAAAATACTTATGATTTTGTCTGCTATTTTTATTGCTTTTACTGTATTCACAGCAGGGTATATTCTTAACTTAAAATCAGGGATAGCCAACAATGTTTTAAGGCTTCATATCATAGGAGAAAGCGATACGGTTTCGGACCAGAATTTAAAGCTTAAGGTCAGAGACAGAATACTGTCTGATTATTCAGGAATATTTAAAGAGTGTTCCAATATAAAAGAAACAATAAAGGTCGCAGACGAAAAGTTAAGCAAAATAGAAGAAAGTGCCAAAGACGAACTTTTAAAGTATGGTTATAACAAGGCTGTAACCGCCACCCTATCCACTTGTACATTTCCAACCAAAACCTATGAAGATGTATCTCTTCCTGCAGGGAAGTACACAGCCCTTAACATAAAAATTGGTGACGGAAAGGGGCAAAACTGGTGGTGTGTAATGTATCCACCCCTTTGTCTTACTGAAGGGGTTATTTCTGTTCCTGATTCTTCGAAAGAAAAACTTAAAGAAGTTTTGACAGAAGATGAATATAAGCTTATCACAAACGCAAAAGGATTTGAAATAAAGTTTAAAATAGCAGAAATTTTAGGTAAGTATATAAAATAACATACAAAAAAGGCACGGTTTAAACCGTGGCTTTCAGCGTGTCGATAAAATCGACACGCTGAACAGAGGACGAAAAATGCCGGAATATTTCGTGAAATTGTTTTCGTCGGCGTACTTTGGTACGGTAGAGAACAATTTCGCGAAAAGCAAGCAATGGTGCGGTTCCCTCGATGAGAACCGCACCATTTTCATGCCTTTTATATTATAACCGCTAATTCATAATTCTTTTTATTTTAGTCCTGCTTGCGGTAGATCGGTGTTTTTCGACAGTCTAAAAGGCACGGTTTAAACCGTGCCTTTATAATTAACTATGAAAATTAGTTAAGGATAGCTGCTTCTGTTTCCTTATCGAATAAGTGAATTTTATTAGGATCAAGGGCAATTGTAATCTTCTGACCGAGTTCAGCCTTAGTACGTGGGTTAACTCTGGCTGTGAAGTTAACGCCTTCAACTGCGAAGTAGAGATATGTTTCAGCACCCATCATTTCTGTGAGTTCGATTTCTACATCTGTTGTAGCGTCAGGAGCTTCTGTGATGTGAAGCTGATCATCATAGATATCTTCTGGTCTGATACCCATAACAACTTCCTTGCCGTTGTATGCTTCAAGACCCTTTGCCTTACCTTCAGGAAGCTTAACAGAGAAGTTTCCGTTTGTGAGGTATGTACCTTCAGCCTTAACATTAACTACAACGTCGATAAAGTTCATCTGTGGGCTTCCGATAAAGCCTGCAACGAACATATTGCAAGGATTTGAGTAAAGGTTAGCAGGAGTATCAACCTGCTGAACGATACCATCCTTCATAACAACGATTCTTGTACCCATTGTCATAGCTTCTGTCTGGTCATGAGTAACGTAGATAAATGTAGTAGCAAGCTTCTTGTGGAGCTTACCGATTTCTGTTCTCATCTGAACACGGAGCTTAGCATCAAGGTTAGAGAGAGGTTCGTCCATAAGGAATACCTTTGGTTCACGAACGATAGCACGACCTAAAGCAACACGCTGTCTCTGACCACCAGATAAAGCCTTTGGCTTTCTGTCGAGTAAGTGTTCGATACCGAGAATCTGAGCTGCTTCGTCAACTCTCTTCTTGATTTCATCCTTTGGAACCTTTCTGAGCTTAAGACCGAAAGCCATGTTCTCATATACTGTCATATGAGCATAAAGAGCGTAGTTCTGGAAAACCATAGCTATATCTCTGTCCTTTGGAACAACGTCGTTCATAAGCTTGTCGCCGATGTAAAGTTCACCATCTGTGATTTCTTCAAGACCAGCAATCATACGAAGAGTAGTTGTCTTACCGCAACCTGAAGGACCAACGAAAATGATAAATTCCTTATCGTCAATTTCAAGGTTGAAATCCTTAACTGCAGTAAAACCACCTGAATAAGTTTTTGTTATATTCTTAAGATTTAAACTTGCCATAATAAAGACCTCCTAAAAATTCGCATAGTTTCATCTTCACGTGCTATATTGTAGCACACTTGCAAAAAAATTGTAAGCACCTAAATGCACAAATATAAAATTTCTTTTTGTCAAAAACATACAAAGTGCCGAAAAGTAAAGATTTTATGCAAAAAAGTTGCTCAAAAATCCAACTTTTTTCCCTATAATACTTGAAAAATATTAACAAATCATATATAATGGTGTATGTTTGAAAATTTTGTATATATGCAATATACATATTAAGTTATATGCCTTATCCTGCCCATAGATAAGTGCATAAATATTATGTGGGCAGAAAGGTTATGAAATTTATGATTAAAGTAGGCATACTTGGTGCTACAGGATACGCAGGGGTTGAAACATTGAGACTTCTTGCAAGACATAAGGAGGTAAGCCTTACAAGAATAGTTTCCCATTCATATGAAGGAACTAAGATTTCTGACCTTTATCCTAACCTTAAAGGAATATGCGATATTGAATGTACAGGCCTTGATATAGACGACATAGCAGAAAACTGCGATTTGGTGTTTACAGCCCTCCCTCACGGAGCATCAAAGGAAGTTATTCCTAAATTATATGAAAAGGGTCTTTGCATAATCGACCTGTCAGGTGACTTCAGATATGACGACCCTGCCGTATATGAAAAATGGTACGGTGAAGAACACTCTGACCCTGAACTTTTAGACAAGGCTGTTTACGGCATGTGCGAGCTTTATCCTGAAAAAATTAAAAACGCACGCCTTATAGGTAACCCGGGATGCTACACAACCTGTTCTATTTTAGGTCTTTATCCACTTGTAAACTCCGGCTGGGCAGACAACCACAGTATTATAATAGATGCAAAGTCAGGCGTTACAGGTGCAGGCAGAGGTGCAAAGCTCCCTAACCTTTTCTGTGAATGTACAGAAACAATGAAGGCTTATAACATAGCTAAGCACAGACATACATCTGAAATCGAACAAGAATTATCTCACGCAGCAGGCGAGGAGATTATGCTTTCATTTACTCCACATCTTGCTCCTATGAAGAGAGGTATTCTTGCAACCTGTTATATCAATATGAAGGAAAAGAAATCTCTTGATGAAATCGTCGCACTTTATAAAGACTTCTACAAGGACAAGGAATTTATAAAGGTATACGATGCAGGAGAGTTGCCTGAAGTTAAGCACGTTGCAGGTTCAAATAATCTAGGTATTGGTATTGCTGTTGACGAAAGATTAAACCGTGCTGTTATTATTTCCTGCATAGACAATCTTGTTAAAGGTGCCGCAGGTCAGGCAGTACAGAACATGAACATTATGTTTGGCTTTGATGAAGACGAAGGTCTTAAGCTTGTTCCAAACTATTTATAAAAAGAAAGGCAGATAGATTATGAACCAACCTGAAATGAAGCCTTTTATTGATAAGGCGAAAATACTTATAGAGGCGCTTCCATATATTCAGCGTTTTTACGGCAAGACCGTTGTTGTTAAATATGGCGGAAACGCTATGATAAACGAAGAGCTAAAAAATAAGGTTATGGAAGATATCACTCTTCTTAAGTACATAGGTATTAACCCTATTCTGGTTCACGGCGGTGGTCCTGATATTTCATCAGCCCTTAAGACCTTTAATATTGAAAGTCAGTTTATAAACGGTCTTCGTGTAACTGATAAGGACACTATTGATATTGCAAGAATGGTTCTTGTAGGTAAAACAAATAAGGAAATTGTTTCACTTCTTGGCACAAAGGGTGGTAAGGGTGTTGGTATTTCCGGTATTGACGGCGGTCTTTTAAAGTGTCAGAAGCTTTACACTGAAGTTGACGGCAAAAAGACCGATATTGGCTTTGTTGGAGATATTGTAAGTGTAAACACAAAGATGCTTGAAGACCTTACTAAGGAAGACTATATCCCCGTTATCGCACCTATCGGTGTAGACGATGAGGGTAACAGTTATAATATCAATGCTGACACAGTCGCAGGTGCAGTTGCCGCTGCCCTTGAAGCAGAAAAGCTTATTCTTCTGACAGATATTGAGGGCGTAAAAGAATCTGCTGACAGTCCTGAAATTATCTACCACATCAGCAAGCAGGAAATTAATCAGATGATTAAGGACGAAAAGATTGTTGGTGGTATGATTCCTAAAGTTCAGGGCTGTATCGAAGCAATCGATGCAGGTGTACAGAACGTTCATATTATTGACGGAAGAATTCCACACTGTCTCCTTTTGGAAATATTCACCGATAGCGGTATCGGTACAATGATTACTAAATAATTATGAAGAATTTATGTAATCTCTGTCCGAGAAAATGTAATATTGACCGCTTTACAAACAGAGGCTTTTGCGGTATGGGTGATGCAGTGCGCATCTCCCGTGCCGCTCTTCATTTTTGGGAAGAACCCTGCATCAGCGGAAGCAACGGAAGCGGCACCGTCTTCTTCTGTGGCTGTAACTTAAAGTGTGTCTTTTGTCAGAATGCGGAAATAAGTCAGAACCCTTTAAGCGGTGCAGAAATCACAACCAAAAGACTTGGGGAAATCTTTTTAGAGCTTCAGGAAGAGGGTGCCCATAACATAAACCTTGTCACACCAACCCATTATATAGATAAAATATGGGAAGCCCTTTTATCTGTAAGGGATAGGCTTTTAATCCCTGTTGTATATAACTGTGGTGGTTATGAGTTACCTGACTGCCTTGCTCTTCTTGAGGGGCTCGTGGATATATACTTAACCGATATGAAGTATATGGATAATTCACTCAGTACGTCATACAGCAAAGCTTCAGATTATTTTGAGGTATCAAAAAAAGCACTTGGCTATATGATATCTTCTGTCGGTATGCCAAAGTTTGATGAAAAAGGAATAATGAAAAAGGGCGTTATAGTAAGGCATCTTGTTCTGCCGTCACACAGAAAGGACTCTATAAATCTTATTAAGTTTTTAAAAGAAGAATACGGGACAGACAAATTTATTTTAAGCCTTATGAGCCAGTACACCCCATACAGAAAATATGAAGATTTTCCTGAACTTAGCCGAAAGATAACTACCTTTGAATATAATTCAGTAGTTGATGAAGCATATTCTTCAGGCTTTACAAATGCATATATTCAGGAGAGGACAAGCGCAAGGGAAGAATACACTCCACCATTTGATTTAACGGGAATATAAAAACTGTGTCCGCAAAGTATTGACTACTTCACTATAAGGGCACAGTTTTTATATTTATATGGTGCAACCTCTATGTGTCGTTCCTCAGTTACACACACAGGTGCATCCCTACTTATTCCTCTTTATTTAAAAAAATTTATTTTTAAAAAACTATTGACAAAATCTAAAAACCTGATATAATAAACTTAAAGGTCAAAGAAAGTCAAAGTCAAATTTGATTTCTTGACCATTAGATAAGAAGGTGAATGGAAAATGAGGCTCAGTAATTTAATCGAAGAATTTATAAAGGAGCTGATGTCCGAAGAAGACGGTGCAATAGAGCTTAAACGAAATGAGCTTGCCAGCCATTTCGGTTGTGTTCCGTCACAGATAAATTATGTTATATCAACAAGATTTTCTCCTGAACGAGGATATATAGTCGAAAGCAGACGCGGCGGTGGTGGATATATCAAGATTACACGTGTTACTCCAAAGCAAGGAAACCATCTTATGCACGTTGTGAATATGATAGGAAAGTATTTATCCTTTGGCGACTCTGTTGCGATTATAAGAAATTGTGTTGACTATGATTTAATTTCCGAAAAAGAGGCAAAGCTTATAATGGCTGCCATGTCAGAAAAGTCTCTTCCTCTTATTCAGCCTGACCAGGATATGTTAAGGGCAGGACTTTTAAAGAATATGCTTATTACTCTTGTATAGAAAGGATGATATATATGAAGTGTGACAGATGCAAAAAGAGAGAAGCAACCACACATTTAACAAGAATTGTAAACGGATATAAAGAAGAATATCACTTATGCCCTGAATGTGCAAAAGGGTCTCACGAATACAATGATATTAAAAACGGAATTAACTTAGGCTTGGGCGGCTTTCTTTCAGGAATGTTTTCAAACAAACATCAGGGAAGCCTTGAGGGAGATACAGATATTTGCCCTACCTGTAATATGCCATACTCTGAATTTCTTCAAAAGGGAAAGCTGGGTTGCGGTGATTGTTACTTAACCTTTAAAAACAGAATCAAAAAACCCCTTAAGCAGATTCACGGCACCTTTGAGCATACAGGCAAGGCTCCTAAACGATGTGGTGATGCTATAATGCTTGACAAAAAGATTTCAAAGCTAGAAGCAGAAATGTACACTGCTGTACAGAAGCAGGATTTCGAAACAGCAGCAAAGCTCCGCGATGAAATCAATTCACTGAAAGCAAGCACAGAAAAGGAGGCGTAAAGGGATGTGGTACACAGAAAGTGGAAATAACAGCGACGTTGTTCTTTCAAGCAGAATAAGACTTGCAAGAAACTTAAAGGGCATTCCCTTTCCGTCAAAGGAAACTTCAGAGCAACAGACACAGGTTATAGAAATCAGTAAGAAAGCTGCCGATAATACAGACCTTAAGTTTTTAGACCTTAACTCTATGAAAGATTATGAAAAACAGGCTCTTGCTGAATGTCATCTTATAAGTCCGCAGATGATGGACAACAGTATTAAAAGAGGTCTGCTTTTAAGTGATGACAACTCTGTTTGCGTTCTTGTAAACGAAGAAGACCACCTACGTATTCAGTGTATGGAAGCAGGCTTTGATATAAGAAAGTGCTTTGATGCCGCAAACAAGGTTGACGACGCAATTGAAGAAACATCTGACTATGCCTTTGACAGTCAGTTTGGTTATCTTACCTGTTGCCCCACAAATTTAGGAACAGGTATGAGGGCATCTGTTATGGTACATCTCCCTGCCCTTACTATGAGCGGAAACATCAACAGCATTATCGACTCATTAAGTCAGCTTGGTATGACTGTTCGCGGAATTTTTGGTGAGGGCTCAAAAGCATCAGGAAACCTTTATCAGATTTCAAATCAGGAAACATTAGGCGAAGCAGAGGAAACCATAATCGAAAGATTTGAACAGATTATAACCGAGGTTATCGAAAAGGAGCGCGAAGTGAGAAAGCATATCTTCGAAAAAGATAAGTTCAGACTTCAGGATAAGCTCATGCGTTCTTTTGGTGTTCTTACAAACGCAGTAATACTTACATCAAACGAAGCAATGACAAGACTTTCAGACGTACGTTTTGCAGTTGAACTTGGTATAATTGAAAATATTGATTACAAAAAGCTTAATACCGCTACCTACTCCATTCTGCCTGCAAACATTATAAAGAATTATAACATTTTAGATGCAGCAGACAGGGATTTAAAGAGAGCGGAACTTATAAAGGAATTACTTCTTTAATATAAGAAAGGATGAATATATATGTTTGAAGACAGACTTACTGAAAAGGCGAAAATCGCCCTTAACAATGCGGCCGAAGCCGCCCTTGAATTAGGCCATACTTACGTTGGCACAGAGCATCTTCTCGTAGGCCTTGTCCGCGAAACAGAAGGTGTTGCAGGTAAAATTCTTGAAGCAAATAATTTAAGCGACGAACAGATAATAGAAAAGATAGATGCCCTTATCGGCACAGGGGAACCTCTTAACAATATTACCCCTGAAGTAACCCCAAGAACAAAAAGAGTAATGCAGAACAGCTATGTTGAGGCAAGAAGACTCGGTCACAATTATGTTGGAACAGAGCATTTGCTCATTGCAATCTTGCGCGAGGCAGAAAGTATTGCTGTAAAGATTTTGGTTGAACTTTCTGTTTCTCCTCAAAAGCTATATAATGAGATTTTAGACCTGCTTAACGATACTCTTGCAGACGGTAATATTGAAGAGCGTCATGAAGAACCAACAACAGGTGGAAAGTCAAACGTTCCTACATTGATGAAGTTTGGCCGTGACCTTACAAAAATGGCAAACGAAGAAAAGCTTGACCCTGTTATCGGCAGAGATACCGAGATTGAAAGAGTTGTGCAGATCTTAAGCAGACGCACAAAGAACAACCCATGCTTAATCGGTGAACCGGGTGTTGGTAAAACTGCTGTTGCAGAGGGCCTTGCGCAGAAAATCGCATCAGGTGACGTTCCTGAAATCTTAAAGAACAAAAAGGTTATCACCCTTGATATGTCATCTATGATTGCAGGTGCAAAGTATCGTGGTGAATTTGAAGAAAGACTTAAAAAAGCCATGGAAGAAATCCATAAGGCAGGGAACATTATCCTCTTTATTGACGAACTTCATACAATCATCGGTGCAGGAGCCGCAGAGGGTGCAATAGATGCGGCAAATATTTTAAAGCCTGCCCTTGCCAGAGGCGAGCTTCAGGTTATAGGCGCAACCACTTTGGAAGAATACAGAAAGTATATTGAAAAGGATGCTGCCCTCGAGAGAAGATTTCAGCCTATCACTTTAGATGAACCTACCGAAGAAGAAAGCATTCAGATTCTTCACGGTATTCGCGATAAGTATGAAGCCCACCACAGAGTAAAGATTACCGATAAGGCAATTGAATCTGCTGTTAAGCTTTCATCACGTTATATTTCCGACAGATTTTTACCTGATAAGGCTATTGACTTAATTGACGAAGCCGCATCTCGCATCCGTATAAAGACCTTGACCGCTCCACCTGACGTTAAGGATTTAGAAGATAAAATTGCCTCTGTTAAAAAGGAAAAGGAAGCGGCAATAACTATTCAGGATTACGAAAAGGCAGCAAGCCTTCGTGATGAGGAAAAGGCTCTTACTGAAGAGCTTAATACCACAAAGGAAAACTGGAAAAAGACAAATACTTCAAATGAAGCAGTTGTTACAGAAAGTGAAATAGCAGAAATCATTGCTATGTGGACAGGAATCCCTGTTAAGTCTATTGAAGAAACCGAAAGCGAAAGACTTTTAAAGCTTGAAGAACTTTTGCACGAAAGAGTTGTAGGTCAGGATGAGGCTGTTACTGCTATCTCAAAGGCTATCCGCCGAGGCAGAGTTGGTCTTAAAGACCCGAAGAGACCTATCGGTTCATTTATCTTCTTAGGCCCTACCGGTGTTGGTAAGACAGAGCTTTCAAAGGCATTGGCAGAGGCAATGTTCGGTGACGAGGACGCAATGATAAGGATTGATATGTCCGAGTATATGGAAAAGCATACAGTATCAAGACTTGTAGGCTCACCTCCTGGATATGTAGGATATGACGAGGGTGGTCAGCTTACTGAAAAAGTAAGACGAAAGCCATACTCTGTTGTTCTCTTTGATGAAATCGAAAAGGCTCACCCTGATGTATTTAATATTCTTCTTCAAATCCTTGAAGACGGAATTTTAACAGATTCACAGGGCAGACGGGTTGACTTTAGAAACACAGTTATTATTATGACTTCAAATTTAGGCGCAAGAAAGATTACTGAAGTTAAAAAGAGCCTTGGCTTCTCTGCTTCGGTTGATAGTGCAGAAAGAGATTACGAACAGATTAAATCAGATGTTATGGGTGAGGTTAAAGAAGCTTTCAGACCTGAATTTTTAAACCGTATTGACGAAATCATCGTATTCCACCAGCTTACAAATGATGATATTAAGGAAATTTCGGTTAAGATGTTAGGTCAGCTTATAAAAAGACTTAAAGACAATAACATTACTGCAGAGTTTACTGATGAGGCTATCCAAAAAATCGCTTCCGAGGGCTTTGACCCAATATATGGCGCAAGACCAATAAGACGTGTTATTCAGTCAGAAATCGAAGATATGATTGCTGAAAAAATGCTTGAAGGAAAGATAAATTCAGGCGACACAATTACAATTAACGTCACTGACGGAAAGTTCAGTATATAAAAACAAACGGATGTGCAATGCACATCCGTTTATTTCTTATTTTTTCTTAAACCTTCGATATATACCACAGGGGTGCAGAACATAATTCCTGTGTTTGGATTTTGAAGTCCGCCTGTTGCATCATTTACTATCTTGGATATTGTCCTTATCTGCGCTTCCTCTGCTATCATAAACATAACCTTGCTTGTGTCATCATCAAAGTCAATAACATCTTTAAGCATAGCAACTAAAGGATTATCTTCCTCTTTTTTTATACTTCTTGCCATCCCGTGTCCATCTAAAATTGTTCCTCCGGGAATGTCATTTTCTACAAACTTTTTAAGTATTTCGTCTAGGCACTCTGTTTTATGTAAAACTATAACTACCTGTACCATATTATCATCTCCTACCATAATAATATGCTACTTTTTATCCCTTGTCAAGTTAACAAACTGTTAACTTTAAAGCTCTTCCTCGTTTTTAGGAATTACAATTGTATATTCAATATATCTCTCGTTTTCACACTTTTTTGCCTTGGCTGAAATCCCTGACCTTTTCATCATATCCACTGCTTGCTTAATAGTATTTGTAAAGATCCTCAAGTCTTTAAAAACCCTCATATTTTTAGGCTCAACAGATAACCTTTCAGGCTCCCTTAAAAGCTTGTCCACAAGCTCCTCTGTTTTTGAAACATTAAGTCCTCTGTCTGCAACGATTTTTAATACCCTCAACCTTTGCTTTTCTTCAGGCAATCGAAGCAGTGCCCTTGCATGCCTTTCTGTTAATGAATTTTCGGTTAATATCTCTCTTATTTCAGGGGAGAGCCTTAAAATTCTTATTTTATTTGCAATGGTGGACTGACCTTTTCCAAGCTTGTCCGCAAGCTGTTCCTGGGTTAAGCCATGTTCATTTATCAAGGTGCAGTATGCCTCTGCCTCTTCAATATAATTTAAGTTTTCTCTTTGAATATTTTCAACAAGGGCAAGAATGGCACTGTCTGTGTCATTTGCTTTCATAACTATAGATGGAATATAGGTCATACCAAGGTTTTTGCAAGCAGTAAGACGCCTTTCCCCTGCGATTAGCTCATAGTCAAATGGCCCTGTCTGTCTTACGGTTATAGGTTGCATCAAGCCATATTCCATTATAGATATAGCCAAATCCTGAAGGGCAATCTTGTCAAAGGTTCTTCTTGGCTGATTTGGATTTGGAACTATATTTTTTATAGGAATAGACCTGACCTCACCAAGTCTTGTAAAGCTTCTCTTTTCGTTGACAGAATCTATAACAGGTCCGCGCCTTTCTATTTCACGTACTTCTTTTTCTCTTTTGTAATCCAATAACATATTATTTCTCCTTTCGGAATACTTTGTATCTTTTACTGTTATTGTATCACAATATATGGTATAATTGCAAAATATTTCCATATGCAAATTATTGCATTTTCTTCCACTTCGTTACATAGATTGACAACAAATAATATTATATGGCAAAAAGTATTACGGGTGGATATTGTACATCTGAATTCAATCCCTTTCTCGTTAATGGATTATAATACTTTTGCTTGTGCAAAAGTATCCAAAACACAGTTGGGGAGAACCCCAACGCCCCCCATAACGCGCCCGATCATACCCATATGTTGTATTTTATCCGGAGCGAGTTTGGTCGTTGTAGACACAGCTGCACCAATTGTGCACGCAATATACCAAGCGTGGCGCTCCAAAAGATTTTCCGAGTTTTAAAACGATAGCTATGGATGACCTAAATGTTGGTTTTGTAACACTACATATATTGAGCGGGGTCCAGGGGCAAAGCCCCTGCTTTTTTTGTCGAAAAACAATTTTATTGTTTTTCATACTGGTGCTACCGCACCTCAATCCCACCTAAAAATGTGTCACAGGCACATTTTTTACGGTGTGACGTTTTAAGGGGGTTGAAGGGGGAGAATCGAAACTCCCCCTTCGTTTTGCTACTTTTGCAATCAAAAGTAGGCCCGTCCGGCAGGACATTTAATATAAAACATATATATTAACATAAGCGATCGGATACTATCCACCCCTACTGCACATTAACCCATATATATTGTAGGGGAGGGGTTCCATCCCCTCCCGAACAACATAAAAACATGCGGGAGGGCACAGATGCCCTCCCCTACAAAATTTACGCATCAAACCCATTTTTTATTTATTTTGCCACATAAAAAAGACGGCATTTGCCGTCTTTTACTTTTTTATTCTACGTAAATCCTTGCCTATAAATCCCAATGGTTCAAAGGAGCCTGTTATTCTTGAGGCAAAACGTGTGCCGTAAACCTCAGCCATTTTTATAGGTCCCAAATTGGAAGAGATAATCGTACTCTTTCTGTCCACAATTCTTGAATTGATTATATCAAAAAGTGCAGCAGATGAATACGCCGTTACAAACTCTGTTCCAACATCATCAATAACCAAAAGGTCTACATCATAAATATATTTTTCAACATACTCCGCCTGTACTCTTTCGTCGTCTTCGTATCTGCCGAATTTTAACTTTTCCAGTACATCAAGCAGCTTAAACGCTGACTGATAATAAACAGTAAAACCTCTTTCCAAGGCTCTGTTTGCTATGCATGAAGAAATGTAGGTCTTACCCGTTCCTGCTGAACCATAAAGATAGAGATTTGCATTTGTTTCTTCAAAGGTTTCAGCAAACCCTATTGCTTTTTTATATGCTTTTTTCGCTATATCAAGAACCGAAGTTCCTTTTACATCTTCCTGATTTTCAAAAAGTGACATGTCAAAATTGTTAAAGGTCTGCTCTCTCATAGCTTCTGTAAGATTTGAATTTATGCCGATATACTTGGATATCATCTTTTTTAAGCATTCGCATCTTCTGCCATCTTCAGAAAAGCCTGTATCTCTGCACTTTTTACAGGTGTATATTTCATCTAAATAGTCTTTAGGAAGGTGTAATCTTTCAAGAATTTCGGCTCTTTTTGCCTGTGCCTCTTCTATGCACTTTCTTGCAATCGCTACGTTGTTTACTCCCTCTAAAATCCCTCTTGCAATAGCCAGTCCGCCCTTTTTAAGCTGGGCCTCAACCATAGCAAATTCAGGAGCCTTTTCTCTTACTTCATCCTCACGACGGCTTAAAAGTTCGCTGTTTTCTTTTCTTATTCTGTTTATTTCTGCATTAGCAAGAGAATGTGCCGATTCCATATATCACACCACCTTATCAATAGTTTTCGTCAAGCATCATATTGAGTATCTGCTCTTCTAATTCCTTATAATCATCCTTGTTGTCATCTTCATAGTTATTAAATTTGCTTGTTCTCAAAGGCTTGTCTGCTTTGCCCTTACTCTTATGAAATTCTTCATCAGAGTTCTTAACTTCAAGGACTGTTTTAAATCCGTTATCATACCAGTTTTTAAGCATCTTATCCATATAGCTCCATGAAAGCTTTCCTGTATACTCAACAGTCTTATCATAAGCCAAGGATATAAGCTCGGGCGAAATTTTAAGCTCTTCTGCCCATATCTTTATATACTTCTTTTCTGTTGCTGTGAGGCCCCTGTCATATATTCCAAGGATTGACCTTATCTGCTTTTCTGCACTGTCAGCCGCCTCAAGCTGAGAAACATAATCCTCTGCCGCCTCGAATGTATCTATTCCCTTTTCTGCCCAGTCAATAGCCACAGTTTCTAAATATCTTTTTGTGGTCTTTCCTTTTTTGGCAGCATATGTAAGAAGCATCAATATAACTTCAATAGGAAGCCCTAACCAATCGTTAAATGAATATAAAAGCTCCATATCAGACGCAGTTAAGACCTTGCTTAAAATCTTTTCCGCCTGATAAAAAAGGCTTGAAATTTTCTTGTTCTCGGTTGCAACAACATCAATTTCCATTTGTGAATATGATGGTTTCATACTCCGCACACGCTGAATAAGGTTTTTCTTTGCCTCTTTCTCTGTCTGCTTTTCTTCAACAACAGGAGCATTTTTATCTTTTTTTATGGAATATGTTCCGTTCTCCAGGATATACTCTCCCTGACTTACCCAATATTCAATTATAAACTCTGCTCTTGCAGGCAAGATATCAAGTGCCAAAGATATTTCTTCAGCAGTAGGGAAGTTTTCTCCCTTTTCCATACAATACTTTGTATAAATATATACCTGCAAATATTCAGGCTTTGTGAACCTGACATATTTTTCAACAAAATCAACCGGGAGATATACCCCTCTCATTTAAACCATTCCTTTTCTATTTTCCTACACAAAATCTCTTAAATACGCTGTCAACTATTTCTTCCTGAACAGTTTCACCTGTTATTTCTCCAAAAGCAGAAAGGGCATCCTCCAAATCAACAAACAATAAATCTGACGGGAGACCCATAAAAATCCCATCTCTTGCGTGCCAGAGGGCATCCTTTGCTTTAAAGAGGGAATCTCTCTGTCTTTCGTTGGAGATATACACACGATTAGAATCAAGCTTTCCCTTTACGAACATATTTGAAATTATGTTTTCAAGGTCATCTATGCCACAGGCTTCTTTTCCTTTAGGGGCAGAAGTCTTGACTACAGTGCCGTCAAGTTCAAGGGATTTTCTGACTTTTTCTTCATCTAAAACAGCTTCCTTATCGCTTTTGTTAAGTATAACAATAACAGGCTTGCCATAAAGTGCCTTTGCAATTTCCTTATCGTTTTCTGTTATTTCTTCAGAAGAATCCAATACAAACAGACATAAGTCTGCATTCTTTATATTCTCCAAAGACTTTTCAATGCCGATTTTTTCCACCTCGTCGCCTGCATCACGAATCCCTGCAGTATCAGTAAGACGAAGTGCCATACCACCGATGTTTATAACCTCTTCTATTGTATCTCTTGTGGTTCCCGGAATATCTGTAACAATGGCTCTCTCCTCACGAAGAAGAGCATTTAAAACAGATGACTTACCTACATTTGGTCTGCCTGCAATAACCGTTCTTACTCCGTCACGGATAACCCTTCCTGTATCAAAGCTGTCAAGCAAAGCGTTAATCTCATCGAGAATATTTTCGATAAGAGCCATAAGCTCATCATTTTCAGGCATATCAACTTCATCAGGATAGTCTGCCGCTGCAGAAACATTTGCCGCAACTGATAAGACCATCTCTCTTAAATCCTTTATTTTATCAGAAAGTGCACCATCTATGGAAATTGCCGCATTGTGAAGCCCTGCTTCTGTTGTTGCTTCCATCAAATCAACAACTGCTTCTGCACCGCTTAAATCTGTTTTTCCGTTTATAAAGGCACGACGGGTAAACTCCCCTGCATCTGCAAGCCTTGCACCTCTTTTTAATATTCCGTTTAAAATTTTATCAGCAATGAGAAAACCGCCGTGGCAATTTATCTCCACGACGTTCTCACCTGTATATGACTTTGGCGCCCTCATAACAGCAACCAATGCTTCATCTATCATAAAATCTGACTTTTCGCAATCATATACTCTGCACAGGGTAAGCTTGTGGCTTTCAAAGTCAGCTATACCCTTTCCGTTATACGCTTTAATCATATTTCCGACAATTTTTTCAGCATCATTTCCGCTAACACGGATTATAGCT
The DNA here is from genome assembly GCA_045614085.1 of Clostridia bacterium. GTDB lineage: Bacteria > Bacillota > Clostridia > Monoglobales > Monoglobaceae > UMGS1820. The sequence continues at coordinate 3,132 of JAZLCI010000083.1, read as the reverse complement.
ATTCCACCTGCACCTCTCGGTGTGGCAATTGCCGCAATGGTATCATTAAGCCTCATTTTTATCTCCTGTTAATTCTTTCGGATGTTGTTTACAAGCTCCTGAAGTTTTTCAGCAAGCTCGGTATCACCGCTTAAATTCTTCTGTACCTTTTTAACTGCACTCATTACAGTTGTGTGGTCTCTGCCAAACTCGTCACCTATTCTTGGATATGATTCACCTAAAACCTCTCTCGCAAGGTACATAGCAATATGTCTTGGATATGCAATATCATTAGAACGTTTTTTGGTTTTAAGGGAATCCTTTGGCAGATGATAATACTTTTCTACCTCGTCTATAATAACCGAAATATTTACATTTCTCTGTGGAAGAGTGTCAATAATCTCTTTAAGAGCTTTTTGCGCAAGCTCAATTGAGATTGTGTTTGTCCTCTCTATCCCTGCATATGCAAGAATTCTCTTAACTGCACCCTCAAGGTCACGGACATTTGAACGGATATTGTTTGCCACATATTCGATTATCTCTTCATCAAAGGTGAAGTACTCATCCTCAATTTTTGCCCTGAGTATTGCAAGACGGGTTTCATAATCAGGTGGCTGAACATCAGCTAGTAAGCCCATCTGAAACCTTCCCTTAAGTCTGTCAGTAAGGTGTGGTGTTTCTGACGGAAGTCGGTCAGATGTGAGAACAATCTGATTTCCCTCTTCGTATATTGCGTTAAATGTATGGAAGAATTCTTCCTGCGCAAGCTCCTTTGTAGCAAGGAACTGTATATCATCAACCAACAAAAGGTCAACAGTTCTGTACTTGTTTCGAAAATCCTGATTTGTCTTTTCACGAATAGCAGTAACAAGCTCATATGTAAACTTTTCACTTGTGGTATATAAAACCTTTTTATCAGGATAAAGTCTTGAAAACTCATTGCCTATTGCCTGAAGCAAATGGGTCTTTCCAAGTCCGCTTCCACCGTATAGGAACAGAGGATTATATCTCTGCCCGGGGTTTTCAGCAACGCCCATAGCCGCTCCGTATGCTAAATTATTGTTTCCGCCTACTACAAAGTTTTCAAATGTGTACTTTGGATTTAAGGCGCTGTTTCTGTGAATAGGGTCTGCATAAGTTTCAACTTCCTCTTTATGCTCCTCTTCTTCAACAACCACAACAAGGTTAAAGCTCTGTCCTGCCGCAAATTCAATGCAACTTTCAATCATTGAGCGGAACTTTGTCATAACCAAATCCTTATTTACACTGCTTTTAACAGATAAAACAATCTCATTACCGCTAACGGAAACAGGTTTTATAGGCTTTATCCATGTTTCGTATGAAACAGCAGAAATCTCTTCTGCCATCTGGGATAAAACACTCTCCCATATCTCCTTTAATTCTAACATCACAAACTCCCTCCAACTGCATAAAATATCTGCTTTTGCTTCGCAAAAACAGATGTGATGTATTCTGAAAAGGTGTTATAACAAAACGGTGTATTCAATATTATGCCTTAACTACTCTTGTAAAAGCACTCCTTGTATGAGTGCCTGAGGGACAAACCGTATGTTCTTCCCTAACCCCGTAAAAACGCACCTTTTTCTATCTTTAGTATAAAAAACTTCTTATCATTTCTAAACTACTTGTAACATCTCTGTAATATAATAACAAAAAGAAAAAATTATTTCAACACCTAAATTTGTAAAAATTTATCCACTTTTTTCCATATTTGATTTTATACACAAGATATTGTTAGGAGATTTTTTTTAAGGGCTACATCTTCTAAAAAATTTTTTAAAAAATTTTTAAAAAAATTTTTATGACTCTCTTTTTTTCTGATACTCTCTTGGAGACATCTGATTTTTTCTTTTAAAAATCTTGGAAAATGTAAGGGGGTCTTCATATCCAACGGACCTCGCGACGTCTCCAATGCTCATAGAATCATCAAGAAGATACTTTTTTGCCCTGTCTATTCTGTAGCTTACAAGGTAGTCTATAGGGGATATCCCCATTATCTCTTTAAATATACCCCCAAAATAACTTCTGTTTAAACCCACATACTTAACCACTTCTGATATTGAAAGCTTTCCTGAAAAGTTCTTTTCTATATATCCAACTGCGTTTTTTACATACTCTTCTTTTGAGTTGAATATTACCTTTCTCTTTATGTCCAGTTGTGACACATTCTCTGCCATTTCTGCAATAAGCATAAAAAGATTTCCCATCATTTTAAGCCTGTGAGACAAAAGGTTTTCATCACATAAAAAAGGACTGCCCGAAAGAGCAGCCCTTTTGAATTTTAATACTACGCCTGAGGAGCATCCACAGGACATACACTTGCGCAGCTGCCGCAGTCAATACATTCATCTGCATTGATAACGTACTTGCCGTCTGCTTCTGAAATACAAGAAACAGGGCATTCACCTGCACATGCACCGCACATGATGCAATCATCGTTAATTGTGTAAGCCATTTTTTTCACCTCACTTAATATATGGTTATAATAATACATTTTTTTATCTTTGTCAAGCTTTATCCCTAAATTATGACAATCAGTCTTCCTGAATAAAAAGCTCCTTTGTGTAAGGAAGTGTCATAATCCAGTCGCAATATGTATGCCATTCAGTAAGCTTATGACTTCTGCGGGCATAATACATATTCAAAAGATTTTCATAGTTCATTGTAACTGTTCTTTTCTGATTATACCCCTCTGGAAGAAGCTGAATGATATCATACCAATACTCTTTTTCCTTTGTTTCCACAAACTTTATTCTGCATTCTTCAAGGTATTCCATAATGCTCTCTAAGGCTTTCATACCTGCTTCTGTTAAATGGTCACAGCTAAAATCTTCCTTTTCAAAAGGCTTGCTGTGAATTTTATGCATTGTGCTTGTGGAATTTGCAACTGTTGCAACCTTGTATGTGTCAAACTCTTTCCACCAGTAAAGAGGAGCAGTAATATCAACAGAAACCAAAATCTGTCTGATAAACTTTCTGTGGTCGCTTCCTGCTTTGCAAAGACGTTTTGCTAAAGACAAATCATTTTCGCCAAGCACATAGTTACCCTTATCGTCATAGAAACTGTCTATCTTGTTCCAACTGTTAAGGGGATCTCTTGCTCCACGTATAGCACCCTCAAAATTCATAACA
>JAZLCI010000082.1:0-17925 GCA_045614085.1 Clostridia bacterium | reverse complement strand
GAATTATATTAAAATTTAAAAAACATTAACAGAAAATTAATTATATCAGAGCAGAGAAAATTTAAAATGAAAAAGATAATTATTTTTATATTGATTATTGCTTGTCTTTCAGGGTGTTCTTATGATGGGTGGAATGAGATTACTGTGCCGCAAATTGGTAGTTTTAAAATTCCTCCTGACTGGACCTGCCATATAGACGATAACAAAATCTATTTAACTCATAAGGATATAACCGAGCCAACGATAGATAACGTGTATTTGGCAGGAACTATTCTGACTAAGGAAAAAGCCCTTCCTGGATGGAAAGTTTTTGATGATAGCACAGAGTATGTTGACACACTCAAAGGCGAGATTTTTTCCAACAGTGCATACGTAGGAGAAGGTATTTATTCAACTAATAATGAAAACGTTAGAAGAACTTTCTTTTATATGTATCAGTCAATGGATGAAAAAATATATATGATGCTTATGGATGATTCCGTAGAATGTGAAACAGTTGAAAAAATTGCAAAATCATACAAGGGTTTAGTCCCTGAAGATTACACATCTATATGGGAAGATATATATTATTTCTTTTTCCCCAAAAATAAAACATAGAAGCGTTGATTTTAAATCAACGCTTTTTCTTGTGCAAATTTAAAATATGTGATATAATAAAAAGAACATATAAAACAGGAGAAATAAAAATGATTAAAGTAATAATGTTTGATTTGGACGGAACACTTCTTCCTATGGATCAGGAGGTTTTTGTAAAGGCGTATTTTAAAGGTCTTGCAAAAAAGCTTATGCCATACAGCTATGAGCCACAGGCGTTAACAGATGCCATTTGGCAGGGAACTTATGCCATGGTAAAAAATGATGGAAAAGAAAATAACGAAGCAGTTTTCTGGAAGGCTTTTGCAAACATCTTTGGCGAAAAGGTCTATCAGGACGAAAAGCATTTTGAAGATTTTTATAAGAACGAATTTCAGGATGTTAAAAATGTCTGTGGATATAATGAAAAGGCAAAAGAGGTTGTTAAGACTGCAAAGGAATTGGGATACAGATGTGTTCTTGCAACAAACCCTATCTTCCCTGCAATCGCCACCATAAGCAGATGTGCATGGGCAGGTCTTGATATAAATGATTTTGAGATTTATACTACATATGAAAATATTGGCTTTTGTAAGCCAAACCCTCTCTACTATCAGGAGATAATAAAAAGACTTGGGGTCAAGCCATCTGAATGTCTTATGGTAGGGAACGATGTCAAAGAGGATATGATAGCAGAAACCCTTGGGGCAAAAGTATTTTTGCTGACTGATTGCATAATAAATAAAGAAAACAAGGATGTTTCCTCTTATCCAAGTGGAGATTTTGATAAGCTTATTGAATATATAAAATCCATATAAGAAAGATGTGACGGACATGGAAAAGGTAAGACTTGCAACAAAGAGAGATCTTGATACAATAAAAAAGCTGTGGAAAGAGGCTTTTTCGGACACAGACAGCTTTATTGAATGGAACTTTAAGAATAATTATTCAGAGGAAAACACCTTTGTTTTGGAATATGACAAAGATATTGTATCTGTTGTGCAGATAATCCCTCACACTCTTGTGGCAAACAAAAAAGAATTATCTGTTGCCTATATATGGGGAATGCTTACCGCAAAAAAGCATCAGGGGAAAGGCTTTGCAAGAAAAATCTTTGAATTTCTTCTGCCTGAACTTTCAAAAAGAGGTTATGATTTAAGTATACTCACATCAGCAGTTGGAAACATGTATGAAAAGTTTGGCTATACAAAGGTTTGTGATGCAAAAAGATATAAAGAGCCGTCGTCTTACAACACAGTATCATTGGAAAACAAAAAGGAACTTATAGACTTTCTTGACAAAGCATATAATGATGCTGTTTCGGGCAAAAAGATTTATATGAAAAGAGATAAGGCATACTGGGAAAGGATTTTGGGGGATATAGCAGATGCCTCAAAAGGAGAAATTGCAGTAAGCGACAATGGATATGCCCTTTTATATCCTGAGGAATGTGGATATGTAACAGGAGAGGCAACAGGCGATTTTTGTAATTTGGAAGTTGTTGACTCTATGCCTGTTATGGTTAGAATTATTAATGAAAAAGTTTCAGAAGAAATTTTAAACGAAAAAGATGTATATATAAAGTTTCCGCTGTAATTTGTTAGCTTTATGAAATAACTTTGTGAAAGGGCAAGCCTTGACGAAGCTTTTTAAAAAGGCTATAATTATGGTAGGATAAGGGGTGATTTTATGACCTTTTTTAGTTTTTTATCAACAATACTCAGCTATGTTTTTACTGTTATAATTTATCTGTTTATATTCTCGGTTATCCGTCTTATTTATCTTGATGTAAAAAAGATGAGCCGTTTTGAGGATAACAGTGCAAGCGATGCGACGACTGCCAGTTTAAAGCCTGTTAAGTCAAAGGTGGAGCTTGAGCATCCTCTTAAAAACAGATATAACATCTATGAAGAGGCGACTATTGGCAGAGGCAAAGGTTGTAACATTGTTATTCCTGAAGACTTTATATCTGCAAAGCACGTTCATATATGGTACGAAGACGGCGAATGGTATTTAGAGGATTTGGGAAGCAGAAACGGAACCGCTGTAAACGGACAAAGAATAAAGGATATAGTTATTTTAGACCCTGAAGATGAAATATCTTTAGGCGGTCTTAAGTTTGTGTTTGAGATATAAAAGAAAGGACTTTAGCTTATGTCAAGGTTTAAAGGACTTAACTACAGAAGACCTGCGCTTTTGCTTATATTGATGAATTTATTTGGCTTTGGTCTTTTGTATGTTGCAAATGACTACAACATAAACATCGCTTATATCGGACTTGGGATACTTGGCTTCTTCCTTTTGATGTACAGTATAATCATCCTTTGCCGTATGGGTGATAAGTTTATTATTCCTATGGCGTGTATGCTTGTTACCATAGGTCTTATTTTGCTGTGCAGAATTAACATAGAAAGCTATGGCTTCAAGCAGATTATGTGGGTGGCAATAGGAACGGTGGTGTTCTTTGTTGCCTATATTGTTTATTATAAAATCCGCTTTTGGAATAAGCTTTGGCTTTTATATGCCCTTGGGGGAACAGTTTTGTTTCTTGCAACCCTTATATTCGGCAAGACGGTAAACGGTTCAAGAAACTGGATTCAGCTTGGAAGCTTTGCTTTTCAGCCGTCAGAAATCACTAAAATTCTTTTCGTAATGTTTTTGTCTTGCTATTTTTCAAAGGCATGGACAACACCGGTTAAAAACATAACACCTAAATATATTGCGTGGGGAGTTACTTACCTCTTTATTGGTTTTTTGGTTTTGCAGAGGGACTGGGGAACCATTCTGGTACTGTTTTCTATCTACCTTTTTATGATGTATGTGTACGAAGACGGATACAAGTTTATGCTCTTAAATATTGGCGCAGCAGGGATTGTAGGCGTTTTGGGATATCTCTTTCTCTCTCACATTCAGACCCGTGTAAGTATGTGGCTTGACCCATGGTCAGATATATCAAACAAGGGATATCAGATAACACAATCTCTTTTTGCTATTGCATCAGGAGGATATATGGGCAGGGGTATAGGCAATGGTTCACCAACCTATATTCCCGAAGTTCATTCAGACTTTATTTTTGCGGCTATCTGTGAGGAAATGGGGGTTTTCGGCGGTGCGGCGGTTATCATCCTCTTCTTCCTTATTGCATACAGATGCTTTAAGATATCCATAAGAACAACTGATGCCTATGACAAGGCAGTAAGCTTTGGTCTCACTATTATGTTTGCTATGCAGACCTTTATCATAGTAGGTGGCGTTACAAAGATGATACCTCTTACAGGTATAACTCTTCCTTTTGTCAGCTACGGTGGTACATCTATCGTTGTAAGCTTTGCATCTCTTGGAATTATTCAGGCGATTTCTGCCAAGTCAGAACGCGGAAAGAACGAGGAGGTCGAAGATGAATAAGAACAAAAAAATTATAAGGGTTTTGGTTATTGTTTCATTTATGTTTTTATCTCTTGTGACCTATCTTTTGTATTTCAATATGTTCAGGGCAGAAGAAGTAGCAACAAACAGCTACAATAAACGTCAGTGGGAAGATGAGAGATATGTTAAGCGAGGAAGCATTTACGACAGTAATGGCGTTGTTCTTGCGGAAACCGAGATTGACGGAGATAAAAGAATAAGAAGGTATCCACAGGGGCACCTGTACAGCCATGTAATAGGATATTATTCCCAGGTCTATGGAAAGAGCCTTCTTGAAATGAAATACGATAAAGAGCTTTTAGGTCATGGTGATATAAACATCAGTTTTAATGAGCTTCGTTCAGGTTATGATCTGCATCTTACTATAGATAACAGCCTTCAGAGTTATGCTTTTGACAGCCTTGGAAAGAGAAAGGGAGCAATAGTTGCCATTGAGCCATCAACAGGAAAGGTACTGGCTATGGTCAGCTATCCTGATTTTGACCCAAATGCAGACTCTCTTGAAAAAAGCTGGAGCTATATTGTAGAAAGAGAGGATGCTCCTCTTTTGTCAAGAGCCACAAACGGACTTTATCCTCCCGGATCTACCTATAAGATTGCAACTGCAACAACGGCTTATACTGCAGGATATGCAGATGATACCTTTGAGGATAACGGAGCCTTTAAGTTAGACGGCTTAAAGGTTGACAACTACGGTGGAAAGTCCTATGGAACCATAGATTTAAGACAAGCTTTTACTGTTTCAAGTAACGCTGTCTTCTGTGAGCTTGGATATGAGCTGGGAGCGGAGAATGTGCTTAATATGGCAGAAGCTTTTGGGGTAAATAAGGATATAAATTCTGATATGCCTGTAACAAAGAGCCGAATAGAATATAAGAAGATGTCAAACTCTGATGCGGCTCTTGTATCAATAGGGCAGGGTCAGCTTTTGATGACCCCTCTTCATGTTGCTATGATGGGTGCGGCGATAGCAAACAACGGCGTTATGATGAAGCCCCATATAGTGGACAGCATAACAACTGCTTCAGGGATAGTTTACAGTACTGCAAGACAGGAAGCCGCATTTAAGCCTATGAATTCATCTACGGCAGCATATATCAAAGACCTTATGATAGATGTTGTAAAATCGGGAACAGGCAGAAGCGCTGCAATATCAGGTATAACCGTTGCAGGAAAGACAGGCACAGCCGAAGCGGAGGGTTCAAAGGATCATTCATGGTTTGTGGGATTTGCCCCTGCAGAAGACCCGAAGATAGCGGTAGCGGTTCTTTTGGAAAACGATGGTGGAGCGGGTGGAACAACCGCGGCACCAATTGCAAGAAATATAATAAGAAAATATCTGCAATAAAAATGACAGCAATTCAAAAGGCAGAAACGATTACTTTCGTTTCTGCCTTTTTGTGTAGGGTTCGGCGGTTTCCGACGAACCGCAAAGGTCTTAGAATTATCCTAAAATCTTAGAAAAATGCAATACATCTTCCCTGCTTGTTATAGTAGTGGACAATGCTTAGATTTTCTCAAAAACCATTGTTGCTTGGATTCTGTCGCCACCACCAAAACCTGTACTGTGTGCAGACGCGGTAGAGATTGTATGCAACCTATAACCCTTTGCTGCTTGAGCGTTAATAACTCCTTCTAATTCACTGAGATTTTTAGAGGTTGTTCCAAGAAGTTTTTCTTTTAATGTTACTTGTAAAACTACATACTGAGGCATAATATGCCCTCCTTTCATTTGTTTGTATATTCAGTATATCATACTTTCATCTGTATTGCAATACGCTTGTTGTGCATACAATAAAAATGTACCTATATATAATTGTATTGCAGAGGTGATTATGTGAAAAAATTTAAAATACCATCTATTCCGCCAACAACCAATAAATGTATTAGATTTCCAAATGATATAATTGATGCCGTAGAAAAGGCAATAGAAGGCAAGTATTGTACATTTACTGCTTTTGTTGTCGAAGCGGTTCGAGTTGCATTAGAAAATATAGAAGATGAAAAATAATTTACCAAAACGAAAACCTACAAGATTAAAAGGGTATGATTATTCAAGACCCGGGATGTATTTTCTTACAATTTGTGTAAAAGATAGAAAACAACTGCTAGGAAAAATTGTAGGGTGCGGCGATTTCGACGCACCTCAAATGATATTATCTGAATATGGAGCAATTCTTGATAAATTTATTAATTTGATGAATGATAATTATTCTCATATAAAAATAGATAAATATATAATTATGCCAAATCATTTTCATCTAATTCTCAACATAACGGATTACAAAAACGGTGCGTCGGAAACCGCCTCACCCTACAATAACGAAACATCAAAATTTGTATCCTTATTAAAAAGATATTGCAACAGAGAATATGGAAAAAATATATGGCAATCTTCTTGTAACGACCACATAATTCGTGGCGAAAAAGACTATCAAAAAATATGGGAATATATTGATACAAACGTAATCAGATGGGAAAAAGATTGTTTTTATAATGATTAAAGGTCGCAGCAAACCGCTACGACCTTTAACTATCCTTAAAAATATGCTTCATATGAGAAGTCTTTTTATATATTATACGCTGTGGGCTGAATGGAATTTTGTATGAACAGAAAGCATATGATATTTATAACAGCAGGCTTGCTCGCGGTAATTCTGTTGCTAATGGTGCTTTTAGGGTGCCTTATATACTCAGATGTGTGGCAAGCTCTAATTAAAGATACAGACAGGCAGGCGGATACAGTGAAAGTTGAAGAAGCATTGCAACAAAAAGCGAAAGGTCGTGGTACAGCGGAGCCTATACCTGACGAAATAAAGGACAGTATGAATGGAAAGTCTATGAAACAAAACCCTGATGTTGCATATGAGGATTTGAGCTATCTTACTATTCCTCATTATGATTTTGAATATAATGTTGTTGAGGGACATCTTGTGGTGGACAAATCTCTTGCAGAAGAGGTTTTGGATATATTTGCAGAGCTTTATGATATTAGATATCCCATTGAGAGAATGGAGCTTATAGATAAGTATAATGCAGATGACTATACGTCGATTGAGCATAACAATACATCGGCATTTAACTATCGCCGAGTATCAACAGGAACGGGAGTCCTTTCAAACCACGCATATGGTCGTGCCATCGACATAAACCCACAAACAAACCCTTATGTATATGCAAACGGCAAAGGTGCCCACGAAAACGCCCGTGAATATTGGCAAAGGGATGTGAGCTTATGGAACAGAGAAATTGACCGTGCCGCCTACATAGGAAATGATACCGGGATATACAGAATATTTAAAAAATATGGTTGGACATGGGGTGGCGACTGGTCTCCTGAAAAAGATTATCAGCATTTTGAAAAGAAGTAATAAAAAAGACTGAATGAACATTCATTCAGTCTCAGACTGGCGAAAAGCCTTATATAGTGGCTATATAAGGCTTTTATATTAATGCTTATTTATTTAAAGTCAACCATTTTGCCGCCTGCATTTGAGCTTTCCATCATAGATTCTAGGATTCTAAGAGTGTTAGCTGTGCTTTCAATAGGAGAGCATTCAACTTCTGTTCCGTTTTCAATTGCTTCAACAAAAGCTCTGATTTCCTTTGCGATGTTGTGGAATGGATCAGGAACTGTAATGTCTTCGTAACCGTCAGATGTAATCTTTGTAAGCTTGTAGTCCTTGAATTCAAGTGTAGCTTCTTCAAATGTGATTGTGTATCTGTAGCTGAACTGGTATGTGCCAGGCTGACACCAGTCACCGTGACCTGATACTACAACACCATTGTCATATGTAAATGTTGTGAAAGCAGTGTCGCGACCTGAGAACTTGTCAGGATTACCTGTGTTGAAACATGTAACTGTCTTTGGTGTACCAAAGAGATAGTTTGTCATATCGATATCGTGGATGTGAAGATCGAAGTTAACACCACCGCTCTTGTTTATATCCATATACCAGTTTTCCCAAGCCCATACAGGACCACCACTTAATCTGTGGAAGTTTGCATTGATAACCTTACCGTACTTACCTGAATCAATAGCATCCTTTAAAACGTTGTAGTTTAAGTCATGACGCAAACACTGACCGATTAAGAGTCTGCCCTTTGAGTTCTTTGCTGTTTCAATCATTTCGCAGCAGTCAGCATATGATAAAGCCATTGGCTTTTCGCTGAGAACGTGATAGCCTGCCTTTAAGCATTTAATAGCAGCGTCCTTGTGCATATATGCAGGAAGACAGATATCAATCATATCTAATTCTTCGTTTGCAAGCATCTCGTCGATGTCTGTGTAGCACTTGTCAATTTTTGGAAGAGGCTTGTCTTCGTCTGTTGAGATGTTAATCTTAATTTCTTTTGTAAACTGTTCTTCGCGGATGTCACAAAGGGCAACTAACTTTACAGGAACGCCTGCTTCCTCTAAAGCTGCATATGATCTTCTGTGAATGGTTGCAATACCGCCATAACCCCAAATACCTACTTTTAACATAATAAAATCTCCTTTATTTAAATATATAAATATTTACTTTTATAATTATAACACGTAGATTTAAAAAAGTCCATTATTTATGTTACAAAACTCTCTAAATTTGTGTAACAATATCTTTAAAAAGATTAGTCTTTAGAGATACCCTGTTCGTCAAGGATTCTCTCGAGCATTTCCTTTGCATAAATGATGTCAAGTTTCTGTTGTTCACCGTGGTTTTCTCTTTCGATTGTAAGAGGACCTGTGTAACCAAGTTCGTTAAGCTTCTTGATGAGAGCAGGGAAGTTTGCCTTGCCGTCACCCATACGAGCTTCGTGACCTAAATCGTTACCTGTTGTTGGATAGTAACCATCCTTGATGTGAGTGTTACGAACGTACTGGCCAAATACATCTAATGCGTCAACAGGGTTTGCCTTTCCGTAGAGGATAAGGTTACCTGTATCTAAGTTGATACCGAGGTTATCCGTGCCAACTGCTTCAATTGTACGAACCAATGTGATTGGTGTTTCCTGACCTGTTTCAAATAAGAAGTACTGACCTCTGTCTTTCATAACATTACAGATTTTGCGAAGAGCACCAACAACGCCCATAAAGTCAGGATCGTTTGGATTTTCAGGAATAAATCCACAGTGTGTGATGATATCTGTAACGCCAAGCTTTTCGGCAAATGCTGATGCGTTAATTAATTCCTGTGTTCTGTGTGCTCTGTAAGCAGCAGGAACAAGACCTATAACTGCAGGACCAACGTTGAAGTTCCATTCACATGGACCTGACCAACCTGCCCAAAGACCTGTGATTTCCATACCTGTCTTTTTGCAGCACTCTAAAATGTATTCTGCACTTTCATCTGTCATTAATGCCTGTTCCCATACATTTAACTGACAGGTCTTGATACCCATATCAATAAATTCCTGGAACTTTGCTTCAAGACTTTCAACATATCTTAAGCTGTTTGCATTCTTTGTGTAGGTAACTCTACATCCGATTCTCATAATAAAATCTCCTTTTGTTTTATGTATAGATTATTTAATTAATTTTTAAATTTATGGAAGCATACGATATGGCTTCATTCTTCCGCTTCTGAGGCAAGGGCGAAAACCTTCCGCGTGGTCACTGCAATAATCCTCAGGTGCATGGGTAATAATAAGGTCAGGCTTTGCATAACGCATAACCTTTATAACCTCATCAATCTGTGCCTAATCGCTTGCGTTTATTAAAAGGTCGTTCTGGTGACAGCTCAATACCTCGTAGCCTGCAACTTTTCCTGCGTTTTCAGCTTCTTTAATGCGGATTTCAGCCAGTTTGTCAGGCATAATAACCGTATGGTCCATATTTTCGTCAGATACGTAACAGGCAAAAATATGACCCCCTCTTTACACACATTTAATCAGTGTGCCACTACAACAGATAGGGTGGCTCATTATGGCAAGAACTCTCATACGCATAGCTTCTTTTACAATATTGACATATTTTCAATTGTACTATATAATATATTTCAAGGAAAATCAATGATTATATTGCTTTTTATTAGCACAATTTTGTCGAGGTGACGAAAAATGAGCAAATTACCTTTGTATGAAAAACTTGACCCTCAAAAAAATAATTATCCGTTAAAGCTTCTTATCAATAACTCTATATACGGTTTGCACGCTCATTGGCATGAGCATATCGAGCTTCATTTCTATTTAAGTGGCGGATGTAAGCTTATGTGTGATAACAAAATAATAGATATTGAAGAAAATGACCTTGTGTTTATAAACAGAGGTCAGATTCACTTCGGTGAAATGGGTGTAGAAGGCCAATATTACTGCATAATAATAAATCCTGAGTTTTTCAAAGACCTGGAGATAAAAAACGTGGAAATTGAGAATCTTATAAGAAATGATATGAAGGCAAAGGCTTATATGGAAGAAATCTTTCAGGAGTTTTTTGACAAGAAAGACGGTTGGGATATGGCTATAAAGGGAAAGGTATACAACCTTATGACATATCTTTTCAGAAACTATAAAAAGGTCGATGAAAACGAGGAAAAGACAACAAAAGATGATAAAAAGCGAATGAGGGAAATAATCAACTTTATATCTACTCATTATGACGAAAAGCTTACATCGGCAAGCCTTGCTGAAAGGTTTTTCGTAAGTGAATATTATTTTTGCAGATATTTTAAAAAGAATATGGGACAGACTCCTGTGGAATACATAAACAGATACAGAGTAGAAAAGGCAGTGGCTCTCCTTCAGGATAAAGAAAAACCAATAAGAGATATTGCAATTGCAGTAGGGTTTGACGACCAGAACTATTTTTCGAGAGTATTCAAAAAGTTTGCAGGAAAGTCACCTGTGGAGTACAGAGAGGATATATAGGTAAGCATTATTATTCTGAACAGTTTTATATGGTATCTTAAGCTGATTTTTGGTCAATATATAGTGGTTGACAAAAATGAAAAGATGTGCTAAAATACATTAGTTATCATTTATGATGGAGAAGGTTGTGTGTTTTTATGGAAAGACTCGTATCTCCAAATAAAGTTATGGGCGTAAAACAGACAAAAAACGCGCTTTTGCAAAGCAGAGCAAAGGTTGTGTATCTTGCAGAGGATGCAGACGTTGGCTTTCTTGATGAAATTATTTGTCTGTGCCGTGAAAAAGGAATTGAGACAGTTTTTGTTCCAACAAGGAAGGAACTTTCAAAGCATTGTAAAATTGAGGTTCCCTGTGCGGTGGCAGCCATAATAAGTGATTAACAATAAATTCGTTAAAGACGCAGAAATGTGTTTTTATATATTCTATATGTATGGAGGTGAACATATTGCCAACATTTAACCAATTAGTCAGAAAAGGTAGACAGACAGTTGAAAAGAAGTCTACTGCTCCTGCTCTCTTAAAGGGTCTCAACACTAAGAAGAGCCAGCTTACTGATCAGGCTTCTCCACAGAAGAGAGGTGTTTGTACATCAGTAAGAACAATGACACCTAAAAAGCCTAACTCAGCGCTCCGTAAGGTTGCCAGAGTTAAGCTCACAAACGGAATCGAAGTTTCAGCTTACATTCCTGGTATCGGTCATAATCTTCAGGAACACAGTGTTGTTATGATCAGAGGCGGAAGAATTAAGGACTTACCTGGTGTACGTTATCACATTATTCGTGGTACACTTGATACTTCAGGTGTAGACAAGCGTATGCAGAGCCGTTCAAAGTACGGCGCAAAGCGTCCTAAGTAATTATTTCTGATGTAAATGTAGTGCATATATGTTCAAAATATATAATGACCTATATGCACGACAGCGGAGTTTTAGCTCCGTTGAGTACCTTAATGGTGAATAAACCTAAAGAAGGAGGGGAAGAAATGTGCCAAGAAGGGGTCATATCGCTCCTCGTGATGTTTTGCCTGATCCTATGTACAACAGCAACACTGTTACAAGACTCATCAACAACATCATGCTCGCCGGCAAAAAGGGCGTAGCCCAGAAAATTGTTTATGATGCATTCGACATCATCAAAGAAAAGACTGGCAAGGATCCAGTAGAAGTATTTGAAGAAGCTATGAACTGCATTATGCCTGTATTAGAGGTAAAAGCTCGCCGTGTAGGTGGTGCTAACTATCAGGTTCCAATCGAGGTTAGACCTGACAGACGTGAAACATTAGGTTTACGTTGGATTACCTTATACTCAAGAAAGCGTTCTGAAAGAACAATGGCTGAAAGACTTGCTAACGAACTTTTAGATGCTATCAACAGCACAGGTGGTGCATTCAAGAAAAAGGAAGATACTCACAAGATGGCAGAAGCGAACAAGGCTTTCGCTCACTACCGCTGGTAATTTTCACATTGAAATTTTGGTCGGTTTGCTCGCTCGACACACTCGCATATCTCGATATGGCTCGCGTGTCTGCGCAAACAACCCGCCTCAAAATTTCTTCGTGAAAACCATAGAAGTAAATTTGGTAGGATAAGTGCTTGGTGCGCTCGCACTTCTGCACGAACAATCCACCACAAATTTACTTTGCAAAAACCATTGACGGAGGAAGTTGGTCGGTTTGCTTGCTCGTACCGCTTGCGTATCTCGATATAGCGCGTGTGTCTGCGCAAACAACTCGCCTCAAAATTTCTTCGTGAAAACGGAGTTATTCCAATTTATTAATTGATTACAAGTTTGGAGATTATTCCAAGAAATTTGAGCAGATGATAAAACATTCTGCTTCGAAAGGAGAAACATATGGGTAGAGCATTTTCACTGGAAAAAACCAGAAATATTGGTATTATGGCTCATATTGATGCCGGTAAGACCACTACTACAGAACGTATCTTGTTCTATACAGGCCGTATCCACAAGATCGGTGAAACCCACGAAGGTGCATCACAGATGGACTGGATGGAACAGGAAGCAGAACGTGGTATTACTATTACTTCTGCTGCTACTACTGCACAGTGGAAGAACCACAGAGTTAACATCATCGATACACCTGGACACGTTGACTTCACAGTAGAAGTTGAACGTTCACTCCGTGTACTTGACGGTAGTGTTACAGTTCTTTGTGCTAAGGGTGGTGTTGAGCCTCAGTCAGAAACCGTTTGGCGTCAGGCTGATAAGTACCAGGTACCAAGAATGGTATATGTTAACAAGATGGACATTATGGGTGCAGACTTCTATAATGTTGTAAATATGATGAAGGAACGCTTAAAGTGTAACGCTGTTCCAATTCAGCTTCCTATCGGTGCTGAGGACGACTTCAAGGGTCTCATCGACCTTATCACTATGAAGGCATATGTTTATTATGACGAATTAGGACAGGACGAAAGAGTTGAAGAAATCCCTGCTGATATGGCTGATAAGGCGGAAGAATACCGTCAGGCGCTCCTTGAAGCTGTTGCTGAAACAGACGAAGAACTTATGGAAAAATTCTTTGAAGAAGGTGACCTTTCAGAAGCTGATATCAAAAAGGCTATCCGTAAGGCTACTATTGCAAATGAAATGGTTCCTGTTCTTTGTGGTTCTTCATACAGAAACAAGGGCGTTCAGAACATGCTTGATGCAGTTATCGACTTCATGCCATCACCTCTTGATGTACCTGCTATTAAGGGTATCATTCCAAGAACTGAGGAAGAAGACGTACGTGAATCATCAGATGATGCACCATTTGCTGCTCTCGCGTTCAAGATTATGACAGACCCATTTGTAGGTAAGCTTGCATTCTTCAGAGTATATTCAGGTACACTTACAAGTGGTTCACACGTTTACAATTCTACAAAGGATAACAAGGAAAGAATAGGTCGTATCCTTCAGATGCACGCTAACGACAGAGAAGATATCGATATCGTATATTCAGGTGATATCGCTGCTGCTGTTGGTCTTAAGAACACAACAACAGGTGATACACTCTGTGACGAAAAGAATCCTATCATCCTTGAATCTATGGAATTCACTGAACCAGTTATCCGTGTTGCTATCGAGCCAAAGACAAAGGCTGGTCAGGAAAAGATGGGTATCGCTCTTGCAAAGCTTGCAGAAGAAGACCCAACATTTAAGACTTATACAGATGACGAAACAGGTCAGACAATTATCGCAGGTATGGGTGAGCTTCACCTTGAAATTATCGTTGACCGACTCTTACGTGAGTTTAAGGTAGAGGCTAACGTTGGTAGTCCTCAGGTATCATACCGTGAGACAATCCGCAAGGCTTCACACATTAACCACAAGTATGCTAGACAGTCAGGTGGTAAGGGTCAGTACGGTCACGTTGTTATTGACGTTGAACCATTAGAACCAGGTTCAGGCTACATCTTCGAGAACAAGATTGTCGGTGGTGCTATTCCTAAGGAATATATCCCTGCTGTTGACGCAGGTATTCAGGGCGCTATGGAAACAGGTATTCTCGCAGGTTATCCTGTAGTTGACGTTAAGGTTACATTGGTTGACGGTTCATACCACGAAGTCGACTCATCTGAAATGGCATTTAAGATTGCCGGCTCAATGGCATTCAAAGAAGGTTGTCGTCAGGGCGATGCAGTTATCTTAGAGCCACTTATGAAGGTTGTTGTAAACGTTCCTGAAGATTACATGGGTGATGTTATGGGTGACCTTAACTCACGTCGTGGTCAGATTCAGGGTATGGAAGCAAGATCAGGTGCACAGGAAATCACTGCTATGGTTCCACTTTCAGAAATGTTTGGTTACGCTACAGAGCTCCGTTCATGAACTCAGGGTCGTGGTCAGTATTCTATGGAACCAAGTCACTTTGAAGAACTTCCAAGAAGTATCGCTGAAAAGATCATCAAGGAACGTACAAAGACAGAAGAGTAATTTAACTTTTTTTGAAAAAACTATTGAAATTATTTTGATTTCATAGTAAAATAGGGTTAAGTGTAACTCACATTATTATTTAAGAAATTAATTAAAACACCATTTATTTTATTTTTAGGAGGAATTTAAAATGGCTAAGGAAAAATTTGAAAGAGGTAAGCCACACGTTAACATTGGTACTATCGGCCACGTTGACCACGGTAAGACAACTCTTACAGCTGCAATCACAAAGGTGCTTGCTATGAACGGTAAGGCAAAGTATGAAGCTTACGACATGATCGATAAGGCTCCAGAAGAAAGAGAAAGAGGTATCACAATCTCTACAGCTCACGTTGAATACGAAACAGATTTAAGACACTACGCACACGTTGACTGTCCAGGACATGCTGACTACGTTAAGAACATGATCACTGGTGCAGCTCAGATGGACGGTGCTATCCTCGTTGTTTCATCTGCTGATGGCCCAATGCCACAGACAAGAGAACACATCCTTCTTTCAAGACAGGTTGGCGTTCCTTACATCGTAGTATTCATGAACAAGGTTGACCAGGTTGACGATCCAGAACTTCTCGAACTCGTTGAAATGGAAATCAGAGACCTTCTCTCAGAATATGACTTCCCAGGTGACGATATTCCAATCGTTAAGGGTTCAGGTCTCGGCGTTCTCCAATCAACATCAACAGATCCAAACGCTCCTGAATACGCTTGTATTCATGAACTCATGGCTGCTGTTGACAGCTACATCCCAGAACCAGATAGAATGGCTGACCAGCCTTTCTGTATGCCAGTAGAAGACGTATTCTCAATCTCAGGCCGTGGTACAGTTGCTACAGGTAGAGTTGAAAGAGGTATCGCTCACGTTGGTGATGAAGTTGAAATCGTAGGTCTTGGTGAAACAAGAAAGGTTGTTATCACAGGTCTCGAAATGTTCAGAAAGTCACTTGACGAAGCTATGGCTGGTGATAACGTAGGTGCTCTTCTCCGTGGTATCGCTAGAGACGAAATCGAAAGAGGACAGGTTCTCGCTAAGATCGGTTCTATCACACCACACACAAAGTTTAAGGGTCAGGTTTACGTTCTTACTAAGGAAGAAGGCGGACGTCATACTCCATTCTTCACAAACTACAGACCACAGTTCTATTTCAGAACAACAGACGTTACAGGTGTTATTTCTCTCCCAGAAGGCGTAGAAATGTGTATGCCTGGTGATAACGTTGTTATGACTGTTGAACTTACAACAAACATTGCTATCGAACCAGGTCTCCGTTTCGCTATCCGTGAAGGCGGTAGAACAGTAGGTTCAGGCGTTGTTTCTGAAGTTATTGAATAATTGACTTCTTGTTAAAGGGTGCAAATGCATTTTGCACCCTTTATTTTTACTAAACTGCAGGAGGATTTACCATGAAACTCAGTAAGAATTTAGAAGTAAAATGCGACGAGATTACCAATAATATCTGTTCCTTTAAGCTTTACGGAAAGGAACTTCTGGATACTGATAATCCGTCTCCAAGTGAATTCTATGTAAACGGTTTACCCCTTGAACTCCGTAAGTATGTTGACCCATACGGCGGGGATTTCTATGACCCTAACTCTACAATGAAGGGTGAACGCTTTACAGAGCATTTATCAGGCTGGGGCCTGGTGCTTTCCCGTAATATGGGCGAAAGAATTTCCGACTTCACAAAGGAAGTTTATTCACCATACAACTGTTTCGGAATTAACTACATAATCCGAAGAGAAAAAGCACATCAGACCTGTGTCAGCCCAGGTCCGGGAGGTCCTGTTATCGAGGCTCCCCTCTTTGTTGACACATTTTCACTTCTTAATCTTAACTGGAAGTTCTGGGGCGAAGATACACGAATGATTTTCGGTTCTTCCCACAGTGCAGGACCTGCTGATACTGCAGCACACATTGGCTACCAAAATGACACCCCTGAGGTTTGTAAAAAATATTTAACCAACGTCCGCAGACGCCTTTACCCTGGTGTTATGGTGTTCCACGGCGGAATTTTCTACAACGTTAAGACTGAAGAATGGGTTGCAATTACCTGCAGAAACTCCCACGTTGGCTATGTTCTTAACACAAACAACGCAGGCAAGGGCGTAAGCTATGACTTTACACTTCACGCTGAGTTTAAGCTTAATGACTGGCTCAGAATGCCTGAAATCCGCATCTTCTACGGAAACAACAAGGAAGAAATGAATAGGTTTATGGCAGACTACGTGGCCCACTACTATCAGGAACCACCTGAATGGACCTTTAAAACTCTCTGGAAAGAGGGACTTACATGGAACAACGCTCCTACATGGAAAGAGCAGGGGGACAAGTGGATTGAAGAATACGAAGACGGTCAGTTCAGCGGTATCAAGTATTCCCTTGTTACAAACAGACCTGTTGACTCAGGCACAAACCCATTTGGCTATGAGCCTGACCCTAACCACGGCACAAAGCAGGAATTTAAGGAAATGTGCTTAAGACTTAAGGAAAAGGGTATTCCTATGCTTATCTGGATGTCCCACAGCGGTCTTGTTCCGGGCGCGCCTGATGTTAAGGACGACTGGTTTATCCGCGGTATTGACGGCAGAATTTCTGCAAGCTGGGGCTCGGAAAATGACGGTATGTTCACTATTAACCCTGGACACCCTGAATATATTGAATACACAAAGAAATGGATTAAGTTCTATATTAAAGAATGTGGCGCAAAGGGAATTTTCTTTGACTGTTTAGGCTGGGCATTCTCCCCTGACTACACAAAGCGCGACTTTATGAGATACCCTGGGGACACAAACCTCCAGAGCATCAAGTTTATGAACGAAATGTACGACTATATCAAAGAACTTGACCCTGAAGCAATTATGCTCGGCGAGGGCACAAGCTTAGAAGGTCCTTGCAACATCTTCGCTCTTCACTCTAACCCTGTGAAAGCTATTGACGGCCTTGGCCCAAGAGACTTCTTCTTAAACATTAACAAGTACTCCAAAAAGAGATTTGTTATTGACCAGGCAGGCTTCTTAAACCCAGGTTCAGGTCTTTGCGAAACAATTCCGAGAAAAATGGGTGAACCATTTAAGGAACACAACCGTTTCTTAACAAAGCTTCTCCGCGAAGTTGGCGGACGTGACACATTCAAGTATGCAGGCGACC
>JAZLCI010000081.1:0-2840 GCA_045614085.1 Clostridia bacterium | reverse complement strand
CATATACCCTTGTTGAAGAGATATCACTATGCCCTAACATTTCCTGAACAGATTTTAAATCAGCTCCGTTTTCAAGCATATGAATGGCAAATGAATCTCTTATGGTGTTAGGGGTTATTTCAACATTCATACCTGACTGCTCTTTATAGGCCTTGACTATCTTCCAAAGTCCCTGACGGGAAAGAGGTTCACCGTTTAAGTTAAGAAAGAGTATATCAGTTTTGTCTGAATTTTTAATTCTCTTTCGTTTTTCAACATAGTTTTTAACACTGTCACGTGCTAAAGAATATATAGGAACAACTCGTTCTTTTTTGTCTTTGTTACGACAGAAGATATAGCCGATGTTTAAGTTAATATCGCTTAAACGAAGCTTTATAATATCCGTTGCACGCATACCTGTTGCATACATAATCTCAAGTATAGCCTTGTCCCGAAAGCCTTTGATGCTGTTTAAGGCAGGTGCATTTAAAAACGTGTCTATCTGGACATCGGTAAGGGCCTTTGGCGGACGTTTGTCAGGCTTGAAGCCGTGAATATCATCTGTTGGATTTGCCTTTACAAGTCCTTTTGAGAAAAGATATCTGTAAAGTGACTTAACAGAGGATAATGAGCGGGAAACCGTAGATGCGGACTTTCCTTGTTTTTGAAGATACAAAAGATAATTCAATATATCTGTCTGTGCAACACTTTTTATATTCTTTATCTGAAGGTCTGTGATGTATTGACAGAACTTATCAATATCACGCTTATAAGAAGAAACTGTGTTTAAAGATGCCTTCTTATCAGCTTCAAGATAGGAATAATATTCTTTAACAAGCTTATCCATATAAACCTCCGATTTTAAAAACTACTTCTCTTATTTTACATAATATCTCTGCATTTGACAAGGGTAAATTTTAAATTTTATAAAATTATATCAAAAAACTTATAAAAAAAGGTGTAAGGTAAGCATCAACAAGTCCGCAAAACAATATAGGAATAATAACAAACACAAGGGATAATGCGTTTTTGGTGAGCAACTTTTTTCTTTCTTTATATAATGATGGTGACTTTTTTGTTTTGTCAAATTCCCCTGAAAAGTTTACCTGCAGAACAGTGTATATGATAAGAACAGGAATAAGTATAAGACTTTGTATAAGAAGAGAAGAGACAGAAAAACATAACCCTTTAAACCCTCCGTCAAGGATAAGATATGAAAATGAAAAACCAACTCCGAACCCTTTTGCTCCAAGCTGAATAAAGGAGAGGGGCAAAAGCCACACAAAAAATGAAGATGCCCATATAACAAGAACGGTACGGAGGTTTATTATAATGGATTTTGTGAAAACAGACAGAGCGCTTACACTCTCATCTGAATAACTTAAAAGAAAGCCTTGTAGAAAGGAACTTTCTTTTGGGGCGTTTATTCCTGAAAAAATGCCAATACCTATACCGATAAGTGCAGACAGAAAAGCTAAAACATAGCATATGCGATTAGATGAAATATGAGCCGAAATTGTTTCTTTTAAAAATTTATTCATATGTATCACTCCTTATAAGACAAGTATATTAAAAGGAGTGGACAAATATAACGGAGAAGTTAATTTAAAAAGATGTTTTGCCATATGGCAAAACATCTTTTTAATTAATATTATCCTCTTGTCTGACCCTCGCCGTTGATTACAAACTTGGTAGAGGTTAATGCTTCAAGACCCATAGGACCGCGTGCGTGAATCTTCTGCGTGCTAATTCCGATTTCCGCACCGAAGCCAAACTCAAATCCGTCAGTAAATCTTGTTGATGCGTTAACATAAACTGCGGCGGCATCTATCCTCTCGGTAAACTTCTTTGCTTCACTATTATCTGTTGTGATAATTGCTTCTGAATGACCGCTGTTGTATATATTTATATGGTCGATTGCTTCATCTGTGCTATCTACAACCTTAATGCCAATTTTTAAGTCAAGATATTCTGTGCCCCAATCTTCATCTGTTGCAGGGATGGCATCGGGATATACAGAGCAAACCTTTTCATCACCAATGATTATAACGTTTCTATCTGTTAATTCTTTTATGATAACGGGTAGAAATTCATCGGCTACATTCTTGTGAACGAGCAGTTTTTCCTCTGCATTACAAACAGACGGTCTTTGGGTTTTTGCGTTGATAACAATATTTTTTGCTATGTCCAAATCTGCAGACTTATCAACATAAACGTGACAGTTGCCTGTTCCTGTTTCAATAGCAGGCACAGTTGCATTTTCTACAACGGCACGAATAAGCCCTGCACCACCTCTTGGGATAATAACATCTAAATATTCGTTAAGCTTCATAAGTGCATTTGCACTTTCTCTGCTTGTGTCCTCAACCATATTTAAAGAACCTTCAGGTAAGCCTGCCTTATATCCTGCTTCCTGCATAACCTTTGTGATAGCTATATTTGAATTTATAGCTTCCTTGCCACCGCGGAGGATAACAGCATTACCAGACTTTATACAAAGACCTGCCGCATCTGCAGTAACGTTTGGTCTTGCTTCATATATGATGCCTATTACACCAAGCGGTACACGAACCTTGTTTATCTTTAGACCATTAGGGCGAACAGTTTCCCATACAGTTTCACCCACAGGGTCAGAGAGAGAAACGATTTGTTCAATTCCCTCTGCCATAGCGAAAATTCTGTCTTTGTTTAAACGAAGTCTGTCAAGAAGACCCTCGCTCATTCCGTTGTCAATTCCGCGTTTTATATCAATATCATTTTCCTTTATAATATAGTCAGCATTATCACGAAGTGCCTTTGCCATAGAAAGAAGAGCTTCGTTTTTCAGGGCTGATGAAAGGTTTGAAAGTATGTAAGATGCT
>JAZLCI010000080.1:0-5080 GCA_045614085.1 Clostridia bacterium | reverse complement strand
AGCTGGTGGTTCCAAAAAGGCTTTTGCCGTTGAACAAAAATACCTCCCATGTTACAATGAAAACGGTCTAGCCAGCCGTAAGAGTAACAAAAGGAGGTAATATCAATGAGAATTGATACAAACAGTAGTTTATCACACACAACATGGAATTGCAAGTATCACATAGTATTTGCACCAAAATATCGCAGACAAGTAATATATGGAAAAATTAAAGGAGATATAGGAAATATATTACGGAAACTGTGCGAGTGGAAAGGTGTAGAAATTTTAGAAGCAGAAGCGTGCCCCGACCATATTCATATGCTTGTGCAAATACCACCCAAGATAAGTGTATCCAGTTTTATGGGGTACTTAAAAGGTAAGAGCAGCTTAATGATATTTGATAAGCATGCAAATATGAAATATAGATATGGAAATAGGGAATTTTGGTGTAGAGGGTATTATGTAGATACAGTAGGAAAAAACAAAAAGGCAATAGCTGAGTATATTAGAAATCAATTGCAAGAAGATTTGGCGTATGAACAAATGAGCATAAAAGAGTTGGTTGACCCGTTTACGGGTGAGCCGGTCAAAAAGAGCAAAAAATAAGCCAACCGCTTTAGCGGTAGCTTGAAACCGCTTGCGGCTGGCAGATTGTTCGGTGGACTTTCAGTCCCGCCAGTAATAGCGACTTATAGTCGCAGAGCAAACTACCGGCTAAGCCGGTAGTTATGATTGTTAAAAACTTAAGCAAAAACAACCTTTAAGAATGTCTTTTTACCTTTTTTGATAACCATTTCATCATCTTTAAAGTATGAAAGGTCGATGTTTGCATCAGGTGCAGTTACCTTTTCGCCATTGATTGCGATACCATTCTGCTGAACAAGTCTTCTTGCTTCGCTCTTTGATTCAACAAGCTTAACGTTTACCAAAAGGTCTAAAATGTTAACCCCTGCTTCCATATCAGCTCTGTTTACTTCAGCTGATGGCATATTTGTTGTATCAGCGCCACCTGTGAAGATAGCCATAGCAGCATCGTTTGCTTTCTTCGCTTCTTCTTCACCGTGTACCATCTTTGTAACTTCGTATGCAAGAACACACTTAACCTTGTTAAGCTCCTGACCTTCTAACTTCTCGTATTCTGCAATCTGTTCAAGTGGTAAGAATGTAACTAACTTTAAGAGTCTGATTACATCCTTGTCGTCAACATTTCTCCAGTACTGATAGAACTCATATGGTGTAACCTTTTCAGGATCAAGCCAGAGAGCGCCCTTTTCAGTCTTACCCATTTTCTTACCCTCTGATGTAGTAAGAAGAGTAAATGTCATACCGTATGCCTGCTTGCCTTCTTTTCTGCGGATAAGTTCAATACCACCGATGATGTTTGACCACTGGTCATCACCGCCAAATTCCATAAGACAGTCATAGTCCTTATTGAGTTTGTAGAAGTCATAGCCCTGCATTAACATATAGTTAAATTCAAGGAATGAAAGACCCTTTTCAAGACGGGTCTTGAAACATTCAGCAGTTAACATCTTGTTAACAGAGAAGTGAACACCAACTTCACGTAAAAAGTCAACATAGTTGAGCTTTAATAACCAGTCAGCATTGTTAACCATTAAAGCTTTGTTGCCGTCAAATTCAATAAATTTTGACATCTGAACCTTAAAGTTATCTGCATTCTTCTGGATTTCTTCCTGTGTAATCATAGGACGCATATCGGTCTTACCTGTTGGGTCACCAACCATTGTTGTACCGCCACCTAAAAGGATAATAGGCTTATGACCGGCGTTCTGCATATGCTTCATAACAACAAGCTGCATAAAGTGACCGATGTGTAAGCTGTCTGCTGTTGGGTCAAAACCGATGTAGAATGTAATTTTCTTTTCCCCTAATGTTTTACGAATTTCTTCTTCGTGGGTACACTGGGCAATAAGACCTCTTGCTTTTAATTCATCAAATACATTATTCATAATACATACCTCTCAATTATTCCTCATCGGATTTTTCTGCTGTTTTAGAAATTTCTATACATAAATCATTGAGCTGCTGGTCATCAACAACGTCAGGTGAGTTAACCATAAGTTCAGATGCGTTCTGTACTTTAGGGAAGGCAATAACGTCTCTGATACTGTCACAGCCTGCGATAATCATAACAAGACGGTCAAGACCGTATGCAAGTCCACCATGAGGAGGTGTACCATACTTAAATGCTTCCATAAGGAATCCGAATCTTTCCCAAGCCTGTTCCTGTGTAAAGCCTAAAGCCTTGAACATTCTTTCCTGAAGTTCGGAATTGAAGATACGAAGGCTACCGCCACCGATTTCGCTACCGTTTAAGATAATGTCATATGCCTTTGCACGAACAGAACCAGGATCGGTTTCAAGCTTGTCAACGTCTTCGTCCATAGGATGTGTGAATGGGTGGTGCATAGCAACATATCTGTCTTCTTCTTCGGAATATTCAAAGAGTGGGAATTCAGTAACCCATAAGAAGTTAAACTTATTCTTATCGATTAAGTCAAATCTTCTTGCAACCTCTAAACGTAAGTTTCCAAGTGCATCGTAAACAACCTTGTCCTTATCAGCAATGATTAAGATACCATCACCAACCTTTGCGTTGGTCTTTTTAAGGATTGCATCGGTTTCTTCTTCGCTTAAGAACTTTGTAATCTGTGAGCGCAAACTTCCTTCTTCAACAACAATCCATGCCATACCCTTTGCACGATATGTCTTTACATATTCACCAAGGGAGTCAAGTGTCTTTCTTGTAAGCTTTTCGCCAAGACCTTCAGCGACGATACAACGAACGCTTCCGCCGTTTTCAACTGCATCAGTGAACACCTTAAAGCCACAGTCCTTAACCTCGTCAGAGATGTTGATAAATTCCATACCAAATCTCATATCAGGCTTATCTGAACCGAATCTTTCCATTGCTTCTTTATATGGAAGACGGAGGAATGGTGTTTCGATGTCTAAATTTAATGTTTCCTTAAACACTCTCTTTAAAAAGCCTTCGTTGATGCTGATGATTGTATCAATGTCGATAAATGAAAGCTCCATATCAAGCTGTGTGAATTCCGGCTGTCTGTCAGCACGTAAGTCTTCGTCACGGAAACATCTTGCAACCTGAAAATATCTGTCATAACCACCAAGCATCAAAAGCTGTTTGTATATCTGTGGTGACTGAGGAAGTGCATAGAATGAACCCGGGTGAACACGGCTTGGTACCAAATAGTCTCTTGCGCCTTCAGGTGTGCTCTTTGTAAGGATTGGTGTTTCAATTTCTAAAAATCCGTTTTCGTCAAAGTAGTCTCTTGCAATCTTTGCAACCTTGTGACGGAGGATTAAGTTTCTCTGCATATCAGGACGTCTGATATCTAAATATCTGTACTTTAAGCGGAGTGCATCGTTTGTGTCGATTCCTTCTTCAATATAGAAAGGAGTAGTTTCTGCACCGTTTAAGATACGGAGTTCTGAAACCAATACTTCGATTTCACCTGTTTCCATATCTTTGTTGATATTATTCTCTGTACGGAGTGCAACATTACCAACAACAGCGATAACGTATTCACTCTTTAACTGTGTAGCCTTTTCGAAAATAGCTGAATCAGTTTCATCGTTGAATGAGAGCTGAACGATACCGCTTCTGTCTCTTAATGTAACAAAGTTAAGACCGCCAAGACGTCGGTTTTTAGCAACCCAACCGCAAAGTGTAACAGTTTCGCCTGCGTTTTCTTTTCTTAAGGTACCACACATATGTGTGCGCTTTAAACCTTCTAATATTTCGTATTCCATAAACATATCCTCCGATTTACTTTCTTATTATTTGAGCTAAACTTTCAGCAGATAACTCTGTGCTGAATGCTTCGCCTGTGTTCATATCTTTTATATCGCCTTTATTATTAGCTATTTCATCATCGCCTAAAACTATACTGAATTTTGAGCCTAATTTATTTGCAAATTTCATCTGCGCCTTAACACTTCTGTCGCAAAGGTCACGTTCTGCAGCTATGCCAAGCTTTCTTAAATCGTAGCATAACTTTTGTGCCTTTATATCTGCAGTATCTCCAATTGCGGCAATGAATATATCAGGGGTTTCAGTTGATTCCTCGCATAAGCCCTGTGCTTTCATAATCATAATAAGACGTTCAATACCCATTGCGAAGCCGATACCCTCTGTTGGCTTTCCACCAAGCTCTTCAACAAGTCCGTTGTATCGTCCGCCTCCGCAGACGGTTGACTGTGCACCAAGTGCATCAGATGTGATTTCAAATACCGTTCTTGTGTAGTAGTCAAGTCCGCGTACTATATCAGGGTTTACAACGTAGTTAATATTAAGTGCATCTAAATATGCGGTTGTCTTTTTAAAGTGTGCATCACAGTCTTCGCAAAGATTGTCTATCATTTTAGGCGCATCCTTTGCGATATCAGAACAAATTTCTGACTTACAGTCAATAATTCGCATTGGATTTTTTTCAAGTCTTGTCTTACATGTGTCACAAAGCTTTTCAGCGTACTGCTCAAAATACTTTTTAAGCTTTTCGTTATATGCCTTTTTGCAAACAGGACAGCCAATGCTGTTGATGTTTAAAACAAGGTCGGAAAC
Organism: Clostridia bacterium; assembly: GCA_045614085.1. Lineage (GTDB taxonomy): Bacteria > Bacillota > Clostridia > Monoglobales > Monoglobaceae > UMGS1820. The sequence continues at coordinate 492 of JAZLCI010000080.1, read as the reverse complement.
CCCAAGCTTTTCAAAGAATGAAAGAGCAAGAGTAATAACCTCTGCATCTGTTGCATCAGATGTACCACCGAAGCATTCTATACCAAACTGATGGAATTCGCGAAGTCTGCCTGACTGTGGCTTTTCATATCTGTAACATGAAATGTTATAGTAAAGCTTTGTAGGCTGTGGGTTTGCATAAAGTGAATTTTCAATAAAGCTTCTGGCTAATGATGCAGTACCCTCAGGGCGAAGTGTTATGCTTCTGCCACCCTTATCCTCAAAGGTGTACATCTCCTTTTGAACAACATCTGTTGTATCACCAACACCTCTCTGGAAAAGAGAAGTATCCTCAAAAACAGGAGTTCTTATTTCCTTATAGCCATAAAGACTGCAGACTTCATTAGCTGTTCTTTCTATCTTACGCCATATGTGGCTGTCTGCAGGTAAAATATCTTCTGTACCGCGTGGTTTGTTTATCATATGTTTACCTCCTTATCTGCCTGACTGTGG
>JAZLCI010000079.1:0-27094 GCA_045614085.1 Clostridia bacterium | reverse complement strand
GACAGGATTGAAGAGACAGAAAATTCAGAAAACTGTGAGGAAGTTCTTGTTATTGGTGCACTTGCTGAAAGTGAAGCATATGGTGATATTTTGCCACCTGATATAACAGGAACAACAGACGGATATATTTTAAGAGCGGATGATGAAATAGTTGGGCAGAGCGTTTTGGTAAGTGCCCTGAATGATTATTGCGGAAAGAAGTATAGCTTTTTAGCAGGAGATAGAAAAAAAGATATGCTCAATGATGAAAGGGTAAAAGAAATGGAGTTATGGCCAAAGGCAAACTCTGTGGCGATAGTGGATAATGTTATTGTAATAAACCTAGGTGTGGAGAGTGAGAAGTAAATGGTTTATGTATGTGCAGACGATTATGGATTGACAACAGACAGCTCAAATCGTATACGAGAGTGTGTGGAAAAGGGAGCACTTAATAAAATAAGCATATTCCCAAATTCTGATATTGATGAAATCATAGAGGATGTTTCTGTTGGGATACATATAAATCTTGTTGAGGGAAAATGTGTATCTGCTCCTGATGAGATATCTCTTCTTGCTGACAAAGATGGGCATTTCAAACACTCTTTTACAGGTTTGTTAAAGCTTTCCCTTTCATCCCGAAAAAAAGAGTTTGAAAAACAAGTTTATCTGGAAATAAAAAATCAGATAAGGCAATGGCAGAGGATGGTTGGCAGGGATGAAGATTTGGAGATAGATACCCATCAGCATGTACATATGATACCTTTAATATTCAAGGCTTTAATGGATGTAATAAATGATGAAAAGCTAAAGGTTAAATATATGCGTATTCCTGTTGAACCGATTATGCCATATCTTATGACCCCATCATTATATTTTTCCTATAAGCCGATAAACCTTGTGAAGTTTATGATATTAAAGACTTTCAAGATTTTTAACAACAAAAGGTTTAAAAGGTCAGGAATTAAAACTGCTTTATTTATGGGGGTTTTATTTTCGGGAAGAATGATTGAAAAAAATGTTTTGGCTGTTTATCCCTATTATGAGAAAATTGCGAAAAAGAAGAATATGGATATAGAGCTTCTTTTCCACCCGGGATATATAGAAGAGGGAGAGAACTTGTTTGATATAAACAAAAAAGACTTTAATAAATTTTATATATCAGAAGAACGTAAGAGTGAATACGACACTTTAATCAGTCCCAATGTTAAAAAAACTGTTATGAAAGAAGGAAACAAAAATGCCATTTATTGAGCAAGACAAGGTAGATGAAAAAACAAGGGTAAAGCTTGAGGCTATTATCGAAAAATCTTATTTAGGATACTGGAGAAAGAAAAGACTTTTTGATATGTTTTTCGCATCCCTAATACTATTGTTCTTTTTACCGTTGATGCTTGTTATAGCTGTAGTTATTTATATTGATGACCCAAGTGCAGGACCATTTTACAAGCAGATAAGAGTTGGCAGACATGGTAAGGAATTTTATATGTATAAATTCAGAACAATGAGAGCAAATGCTGACAAGATATTAGAAGATTTAAAAGACCAGAACGAAATGGACGGTCCTGTTTTCAAGATAAAGGACGACCCGAGAATTACAAGAGTGGGTAAGTTTTTAAGAAAGGTATCCCTTGACGAGTTAATGCAGTTTTTTAACGTTTTAAAGGGAGATATGACACTTGTTGGTCCAAGACCACCTCTTCCTGATGAGGTTAAGTTCTATACAGATTATCAGAAGCTTCGTTTGCTTGTTACTCCCGGAATAACCTGTACATGGCAAATCAGTAAGAACAGAAACGATATTCCTTTTGAAGAATGGGTAGAAATGGATTTAGACTACATACAAAACAGAACTACATTTAACGATATATTAATTATGCTTAAGACGCCGATAGTTATGATTTCGGCAACAGGCAGATAAACAAGGTCAGGTGAATTTAAATGAAAGTGGCAATGATAGGACATAAAGTTGTTCCCTCAAGACGTGGCGGAATAGAAAATGTGCTTACAACTATGTGCCCCATTATGGTTGAGATGGGTTATGATGTGACATGTTATAACCGTTTAACCGATAAAACAGAAAACGAATATGTTGGAACAGTGAAAAACGGAATGTATAAAGGCGTAAAACTTAAAAATGCTTTTACCATTAAGGCAAGAGGAATTGCGGCCATGATAGCCTCTTATACTGCGGCTATTGCGGCGGCTTTTGGCAGATATGACGTTGTACATTTTCATGCAGAGGGGCCATGTGCGGCAATGTGGATTCCTAAACTTTTCGGAAAGAAGTGTGTTGCCACAGTACACGGACTTGACTGGCAGAGAGAAAAGTGGGGCAAAGGATTTGCTTCAAAATATATAAAGCATGGGGAAAAAACTCTCGCTAAATATGCGGATGAGATTATTGTTTTAAGCGAAAGCGCCTACGATTACTTTAAAGAAACATATAAAAGAGAAGCTAAAATCATCCCGAATGGTATCGAAAAACCAAACAAGCAGGAAGCAGATAAGATAACTGAATTATTCGGTCTTAAAAAAGACGAATATATTTGTATTATTTCAAGGCTTACAGCAGAAAAGGGAATACACTATTTAATTGATGCCTACAACGGAATAGAAACAGATAAAAAGCTTGTTATAGCAGGAGATACAAGTGATACAGATGAGTATGTTGAAAAAATAAAGGATATGGCAAAGGATAACCCTGATATTATATTTACAGGTTTTATCTCAGGGGATGTCCTTGATGAAATGTACAGTAATGCCTATGCTATGTGTTTGCCATCAGATATTGAGGGGATGTCCTTAAGCTTATTGGAAGCATTGGCATACGGCAATGCACTCATATGCTCTGATATACCGGAAAACACAGCTGTAGCGGAAAAAGAAGCTATATATTTTGAAAAAAGCAATGTAGAGGATTTAAGGAATAAGCTTGAGAACGTATTTGAGAACAGAGAGCTTGTAGACAATCTTAAAAATTCAGCGGCGGAATTTATACTTAAAAAGTATAACTGGCGTGACGTGGCAAGGACAACCTGTGATTTGTATGAGAGCTTGTTTTAAACATAGAGAAAGGATGTGGAATATATGATAAACACATTTTTAATATCTGATGAGGCAGAATGGACAGGAGATATCCAGACAGCTGAAAATGAAGTTAAAGAATATTTAAAATCTGAAGTTGTAGAAGAAGTCTATGACAGATGGGTCAGCCACTTCGTTTTAGAACGTGTTGACAGAAGAAATATAGTCATAGGCTATTATGGAGAAGATTCACTTAAGGAGTTTAAAGAAGATTACGGTGAAATTGTATCTTCACATATACAAACTGTTTTAGGAGAGGGCAAAAAGGTTAAGATTTATGATGGCAACAACAAGATTTTAAAGGAGCTTTACTCTCTTAACGAAAAGAAGAATTTTAAGATTGCAAAGTGGTTTTCATTAAGCATAATCTTTGTTGCTATTATGCTTTTAATAGTAATTATAGCAGGAAACTATATAGGAAACAGAAAATTTAAAGAAACTTTCTATAGTGTAAGCAGTCTTAAGACAAACAATATAGTTCGCGTTATTCAGGTTTCGGACTTGCACAGAAGTGTATATGGAAAGAATAATTCTAAATTAGCATCACGTATTGAAAAGCTAAAGCCTGATATTATTTTATTTACAGGTGATAATATTGCATCGTCAAAAAGGGTAATAAATCGTACAGCAGAACTTTGTGACAAGTTAAATGATATAGCACCTACATATTTTATATACGGAAATAACGAAGTAGAAATGATCTATGATGTACCCCTTAACCAAAAATCCCTTGATAAAAAATATGGGTTTGATGACAGTAACAGAGATGCATCAAAGTTATCAGCTGAAAAGGACGAATTTGAAACCGAGCTTGAAAGCAAGGGAGTAAAGGTCCTTAAAAACGAAATGGATACTATAACAGTTGGAACAACAGAAATAGATATATATGGGGTATTAACATCAAATCCGTCAGCTTTCTGGTCTTACGGCGGAGAAGCATTTGATAAGTATATTTACGAAAATACAAACCGCTTAAAGATTACTGCAATGCATGAACCTGTTGTTTTAGAAGAATTTACTCCTGAATCATGGGGGGATTTGATAGTTTGCGGACATACTCATGGCGGAGTTATAAAAATCCCTGTTTTAGGCGCTCTTTATACCCACGAGGGCGGACTTTTCCCTGAAAGAAAAGGCGCTTTTGTGTATGGTCGATATGATGCAGCAGGCGGCTCGGTTATAGTAAGTTCAGGATTAACAAACGGAAACATTTTAAGAATCAATAATCAGCCTGAATTAGTTATTATTGATGTTAACAAATTTTAATTCAGAAAGGAAAGATCAGTATGTTTACTTCTCTATTATATAAGCTGCCGGCTTTGATTGCAGGGATTATGCTGGTTATTGGTATAGTGGTTATATATATCCGTTCAAAGAATGTAACCAAAAGCGATTTTGTAAAGATACTCAGAAATGCAAAGTATTTTCAAGCATGGGTTTTGATTGGGGTTATTGTTCTTACTGCTTTTTTTGGAATATTTAATCATTTAAAATCAAAACAGTTTGTATCTGCCGTTATTGCTCTTAACTATTCCGAGGCATCGCAGGCCCAGAACTCAAACGGAACGAGATATAATATGGCAGAGATAACCTGCGACGAAGTAATACAAAGAGCAATAGAAAAAGGTGCTTTTGAAAACGTTAAGGTTAAAGATATAAAGAAGTGTCTTTCTGTTTATCCTTACGTTCAGGGCGGAGTACAGGATGAGTCTGAATATCATATATCTACAGAATTTGTGGTAGAGTATTACGCATCTAAAGATACAAAGCACTTAAATTCAGAAAACGTTTTAAAGCTTATAACAAGTGCGTATAAGGAATATTATGTTGAAAAGTATACTGATAATTTTAAGCTTGACACACCTGAAGAAAAGCCTGATTTTTCTAAAATGGAATATATGGACATAGTTTCATATTTCAGCAAGGAAGCAACATCTATTTTAAATTACCTTTATGGAATGTCAGAAAAAAGCTCAAGCTTTGTAACAAAAAACAATACAACTTTTAATTCAATTGCGGGAAAGGTTTTTCAGTTTAAGGAAACACAGATTGACGAAAACTTAAGGTCTCTTGTTCTTCAACATGGTGTTGTAAGGGATAAGGATGACTACATAGACAGACTTTCTCATCAGAATACCAATGCAGACTTTGACCGACAGAAAAACGCAACTTCTTTTGACCTTTGCAATCAGGCGATAGATATGTATGCAGAAGAAATGACAAGAGTCGTGTTGGTTCCAACATGGGATGAAGCCGGAAAATACTATATGGGAAGAACAAAAGTCGGCATAGATGAATTGTCCGTTATGGCTACAGATTTCAGTGACAAGGTTGCTTCAAAAGAAAAAGAAATTATGGATAATAATTTGATTATAAACAAAATGGCGGGAGCAACCGACGTTTATGGAACCCACGCAGAAGCTGATGCCCTTATAGAATCAATAGACAAAAGTATAAAGCTTCTTTCAGATGAAGCTATTGCCGCAGGCAGAGAATATTCAAACTATAAGATGAATCAGTGTATAGCAGTAAGCATTTCAGGAGTATCACTTTTCGGCGAGTTAAAAACAGTAATACTTTTTGCGGCATTTGCTTATATTTCACTTATGATATTTGCTATATCAAAAATGTTTAAAGAGCAAGCATAGAACTATAAGGAGGAAAGTATATGAAAAGTTTTAATATTTTAAAATATGTCAGAAAATTTTTACCTCTTATATTAGTTATATGCGTTTTGGCAACATATGCTATACATTTAAATCTTAAAAATTCAAATACATATGTTGCATCCGAGGTAATTCATTACAATGACGAGCAGGCAGAACAGGGAAAAGCTCCTACAGGGGATAAGCTTGATGTAAACGAGATAAAATCTTCTGCTGTTTTATCAAGAGTTGTTGAAAATATGGGGCTTACAGGGATATATTCCGTAGACAGTCTTATTTCAAGAATAAGCATAACTCCTCTTCCTGACGCGGATAAGGTAGCGCAAAAGGAAGCAAAGCTTGAAGAGGGAGAAGAATATGTTTACGAGCCAAGTACATATATTGTATCCTTTACCGCTACAAGCAAAGAGGGGTCTGAATTTGCAAGAACAGTTTTAGATGAAACCCTTGATGTTTATTTTGCAGAATTCAGCCAGAAATATGTAAATGTCGCACCTGCAAACAACACGATTGAAAAGCTTGATGACGGAGATTACGACTATATTGAAATGGTTGAATTGATAGACACAAGCATAGAAGAAACCTTAAACACTTTATATCAGAGAATGGAACAAAATCCATACTACAGAGCAACAAGTACAGGGGTGTCATTTGCTGATTTAGCAGATGATTTTAACTACATTCACTCTGTTAAGGTGTCTGAATTGTTCTCAAAGATATATAAATATCAGATAACAAAAAATAAAGCAGTATTGGTTTCTGATTATACAACGAGAATAGATAACAATAACATAGCAAACGAAAAAGAAGCAAGTATAGTTGAAGATATATTGGTCGTAATAGATTCTTATGTTGAAAAAATGAGAGAATCAGGAAACACAAATATTACACACGAATATATTCTTGATAATCTTCACGAACGCAACCTTTTAGCGGCGGAGGGAGAATACTCCGTTCCCGGAGATCAGACGGTTACATATGATGAGCTTATTTACGGATGGAGAGATCATAACGAAAAAAGAGAGTATGCGATAATTGATTCTGCGTATTGTCAGTATGTGCTTGATACATTTAATAACTGCGCAGGCTGTGGCGGTGAATGTCAGGCATCAGACAAGACCTGTACAGAACTTCATAACGAAAGTTATAATCAGTATAAAGAAGAAGTGGACAAGGAAATTAAAAAGCTTGTGGAGGATCTTAATAAGCTTTATGACTTGACAATGAAGACAAATGATGAGTATAACGCATATATTGGAGCGAGCTATATATCTGTTCTTTCATCATCCTCTGTCAAGGAAAGTGTAAACGTAAACCTTTATACACTTATAGCATTCCTGTTCCTGATTATCTTATGTTGTGGTGGTGCCTTTGTTTTAGGCAGAGCAGGAGATATCATACAATATATCTTCTACACAGACCATATGACAGGCTTTAATAACAGGGCTTTCTTTGATAAGTATTTAAAGAGTCTTGATAAAAAGCTTCTTGATGACGGCGCTGTGTATTGTATGATTGATATTATAAATTTAGTTGCTATCAATTCAGAACACACCCGCCAGACAGGTGACGAGATTATTAAAATGTTTACAGCATTTATAAACGAAACCTTTGGAAAGACAAAGGCGACATACGTTTATAACGGAAACGGAAGCTTCGTCATTCTTGTGGAGGATTCTGATTATATCACAGTTGAAGATATTATGAACTTATTTAAGTTAAGACTTGATGAAAGAGATGAATGTACCGATATAAGAATTGAGTATAAGGTTGGTATAGCTGAAACATTCAGAGAAAGTCAGACCGCAAGAAAGCTTTTAGCTGAAACAATAAAGAATAAAAAGCTATATGTAGCAGAAGTTAAAGAAGAATTAAAAAAATAAGATAATAAGGAGGTGTACATATGGAGGGTAAGGTTGCAGAAAAGACAAAAACAGTATATTTTATAGCAGTTGCTGTCCTTATGTACTACTTCCTGACAGAAATTATAAACCTGGGCATCTTTGTCACCTTTCGTCATGCATTTGCTCTTTTATTAACTGCCTCAGGAGTTCTGTGCTTTATGTACAAGCCAAATATAGCAAGAGGGGTTGTTGCATTTAAATCCGCATTTGTGTACAGTGCACCTCTTTTTGTCACCATTATCGTATCTATGCTTATATGGTTTGTGGAAAAGGTTGATGCAGACGTTATCTCCCGAGGACTGTCAGGGGTGTTTGTATATACAAATATGTTCTCCTTTGCTCTTGCGGCAGTTGTTTTCTTGTACATCTTCGGCGAAAAAGGTATATGGTATAACTTAATTGCAATATTAATAGCCAATATATTAATGATAGGAACAATTATAGTTGAAAACGGAATAGGAAACTATTTTTCAGAGCTTATAGCTCTTGTGACAACCTTTGCAGCAGAAACAGGTGATATAATTGTTCAGGCGGAAATACACGAGCTTGCCTTTTGTCTTGGTGCGTACCTTATTTATATGGCGTTTAAGCCAAAGAAGGATATTGTGTTTATAATTTTGCTTATACTTACACTGTTTTGCTTTGTGTCTGCTTTTAAACGTATTGGTATACTCGCCATAGCCATTGCTTTGGCTTTAGGATATATTTTGGTTTTTATCGGAAAGTACAGCGATAAAACAGCGCTTGGTCTGGCAACAGGTCTTACTATTCTTATTATAGTTGTTCTTGTGGGGTACATTTTCTTAATAAAGGCAGGTGCCTTTGAACTCCTTGAAGAAATTGGAGTTGAAACAAGCGGTCGTGTAGATATTTATAATGCGGTAGATAAATATTATGAATTTAAGCCTGATTTTATAGGAAATGGAATAGGGTACCTTACATATCAGTTAAGCTCTAAAATGAATGTGGGTGTATCTTCTGTACATAATGACTTTTTGCAGTACTTTATTGACCTTGGTTTTTGGGGATATATTTTGTGGCTTGTGTCTATGACCCTTTTGCGAGTTTTATATTTCTCTTCTAAAGGCAGAACAGAAAATGCAATTATCGCTTTTTCGCTGATAGTATATCTTATTATAGTATCAACAACAGATAACACTATGAACTATCCTCTTTTGACAACAGTTCTTGCCATATTAATGATAGGCAACGGCTATGATGCAAAGGTTCGGGAAACAGAAGAGGAAATGTTCGGTTATATTTCAGAACCAAATCAGGAAAAGGAGGGTAAAACAATCTTATGAGAATTTTAATGGTAAATAAATTTTTATACCCTCGTGGCGGTTCTGAAAGTTATATGCTTAAATTAGGTAAGCAATACGAGAAGATGGGACATACTGTTGAGTATTTCGGGATGTATGATGATGGGAATACTGTAGGGAATAAAGCCGAGCTTTACACACAGAATATGGATTTTCACTCAAAAGGTTTAAGCAGATTTTTGTATCCCTTTAAGATAATATACTCAACAGAAGCAAAGAAAAAGATAGGTAAGGTTATTGATGAGTTTAAGCCTGATGTTGTTCATATGAATAACATAAACTTTCAGCTTACACCATCTATTATATACGCAGTTAAAAAGAGAGGGATTCCTCTTGTGCAGACAGTTCATGACTATCAGATGATATGTCCTAACCATCTTTTGTATAACTTCAGGGATGGGAAAGCCTGTGTTGAATGTGTAAATGGAAGCAGAACGAACTGTCTTAAACATAAGTGCATTCACGGGTCAGGAATTAAAAGCCTTATCGGTGTTATAGAGGGGTTTGTGTACTCCATCTTAAAGACATACAAGCTTGTGGATTTATACATATGCCCAAGTAATTTTTTAGAAAGAAAGCTCACAGGGGGGAAGGCTTTTTACAAAGATAAGGTCTTTACCATACATAACTTTATAGACAAAGTTGAAACGGAAAAGGGAGAAGCGTTGCCTTACATTGTATATATAGGCAGACTCTCAAAGGAAAAAGGAGTAGAGCTTTTAGCTGAAACAGCGAAAAAATATCCTGAATATAAATTTGTTGTTGGTGGAAGCGGACCTGATGAAGATGTTCTTAAAAACATAGACAATGTTCAAATGGCAGGATTTTTAAACGGCGAAAAGCTTATTAACACAGTAAAAAATGCGAGGACTTTGATTTTACCTTCAGTTTGTTTTGAGAATTGTCCGCTGTCTATTTTAGAAGCACACTCTATGGGCGTGCCTGTAATAACAATGAACTACGGAGGAATGGCAGAGCTTGTAGAAGATGGAGTTACTGGCTATTTAATAGCAGAACCAACCGCCGAATGTGTAGGAGAGGCTATTAAAAAGATAGTGGAAAGTGAAGAAAGCTACAATAGAATTAAAGAAAATTGCATAAAACGCAGTCAGGAAATATTAACTGTTGATACTTATGCTAAAATTATTATAGAAAAATATAATGAGCTTATGAGGTAATTGTTATGGAACAGCCAAAAGTCAGTATTATTGTTCCTGTATATAAAACGGAAAAATTTTTAGACAGGTGTCTTAAATTCCTTAAAAATCAAACCCTTAAGGAAATAGAAATTATTCTTGTGGATGACGGTTCTCCTGATAATTGTCCGAAATTATGTGATGAATTTGCAAAGGAAGATGAACGTATCAAGGTTGTTCATAAGGAAAATCAGGGGCTTGGAATGGCAAGAAATTCAGGTATTGATACTGCTAGCGGCAAATATATCGGCTTTGTGGACTCTGATGACTATGTGGCAGAAAATATGTTTGAAGAGTTATACCTTGCGGCAGAGAAATATGATGCACAGCTTGTTATATCCGGAATAACCTTTGTAGGCGGAAATATGTTCGGCAAGGAAAGTGAATATATCAAGAATGTATTTTTTGAAAAGGACACAGTGTTTGAAACAAAAAGCCATATAAAAGACCTTATGCTTGGGGTCATGGGTGCACTCCCTCACGAAAAAAGAGACAGCAGATACGGGATGAGTGTGTGCAAAAACATATACTTAAGGCAGACAGTAGTTGATAATAATATCAGATTTTTATCTGAAAGAGAAGTGTTATCAGAAGATGCTATATTTATGATAGATTATATCAAATGTATAGATAAAGCTGTTGGAATTCCGGGTGCATATTATCTTTATTGCAGAAACGGAGAATCTCTTTCTAAATCATATAATAGTGAAAGATTTAATAAAAGTCTTATCTTTATGGATGAGCTTGAAAAAAGAGTTGGGCAGTTTGCAGAGTATGAAGAATATATCATATATTTAGACAGACTGGCACAAGGCTTTGGCAGAGTTTTGTGTTCACAGGAAATTATGCACGGAGCAGAGATTAAGGCTTCCTGGAGGGATACAAGAAAAAGACTTAAAGAAATATGTACTGCAGACCGAATAGCAGGGGCACTTAAAAAATACCCGTGGTATAAGCTTCCTGTAAAGCAAGGCGTATTTGCATTTTTAATGAAGCATAAAATGTATTTATTGCAAAAGTTATTTGTTATAATGCGTAGTAAGTAAAAAGGAGAAAGTAAATGTTATTTTCTGTTATTGTTCCTATATACAAGGTCGAAAAGTATCTTGTACGTTGTATAGACAGTGTGTTAAATCAAAGCTTTGAGGATTTTGAGCTTATCCTTGTAGATGATGGCTCTCCTGATGGCTGTCCTGATATTTGCGATCAATATGCCGAAAAAGATGGACGCATTAAGGTTATCCATAAGGAAAACGGTGGACTTGTAAGTGCCCGTCAGGCAGGGATAGAGATTGCAAAGGGAGAATATGTCTTTAACCTTGATGGTGATGACGCGATTACTCCTGATGCTCTTATGAGTGCATATGAAATTATAAAGGAAACAGATGCCGATATAGTTTCTTTTTCATACAATAGTTATGAAAAAGGAGAAATAAAGGAAAAAGTAGATGATTTGGCAGACGAAGGTCTTTATGAAAATGAGAGCATAAAAAAGTATATTTATCCCAGACTTTTGGTAGATAAGAATATGGAGCATTTGTTCTATTTCTTATGGGGAAAGGCTATAAAGAGAAGCCTTGTAACGCCTCATCAGTTAAATGTCAGCAGAAAGATTTCTTTAGGTGAGGATTTATCGTGTATTGTGCCATGCTTTCTTGATGCTGAAAAAATTTATATGAGCAAAAAATCTGTTTACCTTTACACCATAAGAGATGACTCTATATCTACAAGCTTTAAGACGGAACAGCTAACACAGATAGAAGAGGTTATAAAACTTTTGCATACCCTCAACGGACCTGAAGATTTTAAAGAACAGATTTCAAGATATTCCTGCTTTATGTGCTTTGCAATCCTTGCGGCTGCAGCAGAAGGGAATCATTTTGAGTGCATAGGAGAGATAAAAAAGCTTATTGAAAATTCTCTCCATAAAGAAGAAATTAAGAGAGCTGAATTTTCAGATATATCAACAAAAAGCAAGATAGCTATAAAGCTGATAAAAGGAATGCATATAAAAACAGCTTTTTACTTTTTAAATATTTGCAAGCGTATAAAGGATATTTTAAATAAGGGGTGACATAGGTGAATAAAATGCCTGAAATATCAGTTATAATGAGTGTTTATAACGGTGAAGATTATTTAGCGGAAGCAATAGACAGTGTTGTAAATCAGACCTTTAAGGATTGGGAGTTAATCATCATAAACGATTGCTCCACTGACGGAACAGCGGAAATCCTTGATAAGTATAAGGCTTTGGATGAAAGAATTATTATAAGTCCAAATGAGGTTAATTTAAAGCTGCCATCATCTCTTAATAAGGCGATAGATTTGGCAAGAGGAAAGTATATTGCAAGAATGGATGCAGATGATATATGCCTTCCTGACAGACTTAAAAAGCAGTATGAGTTTATGGAAAGTAATCAGGATATAGATTTATCATCCTGTAGATTTATGACCCTTAAAAATGGTGTTGTCGCATCAGGCGGCGGTGGCGGAAGATGGGATAAAGATGCCATAAATGCTCTTTTGCTTTTTACAAACCCTATATTGCATCCGGGGGTAATAGGAAAGAGTGAAATGCTTAAAAAGTTAAAGTATGACACAAGCCTTACCTGTACAGAAGATTTAGAAATCTGGACAAGAGTGGCTAGAGAGAATTATAAAATGATGATACAGAGAGAGTATCTGATGCTTTATAGACTTCACGATAAGCAGATTACCGAAACAACCAAGAACCGACAATATAAAGAAGTTGTAAAGATACAAAAAGAGTATTTTGATGCATTGCTTGAAAAAATGAGCGAAGAGCAGGAAGACTTTTATATCAGCGGAATATATTTCAGAGATAAAATGGATATTGAGAAGTTCTGCTCATATTATAAGTGGATAAAAAAAGCTAATAAGAAAAAGAAGGCATTTAAAGAGGATGCTCTTGACTATGCATTGTTTGAAATTCTTGCTGAATACAAAAGATGCGGAATGCAAAAAAAGGATATTTTAAAAGGTATGTTGTGCTTTAGTCCGTTCTTTTTGATGAAAGAACTGCGTGGGAGAAAGAAAAGGGCAAAGGAAGACGGAATAAAGTGTATAAAGGCGGCAGAGGAAATTGGATATAAGCATACAAACGGAATTGTAGAGTTTCCGGTTTTTTCAAAGTGAGATTAATAAGGGGCTGATAAAATGTGGATATTTGAATACCCATATATTGTTATACTGATACTAACCATATGTTTCATAGGCATAGGGATAGCTTTCATTTATTTTACTATGCGAGGTGTTAAAGCCGCAAAGGGAACCGAAACAGCGGATTTTTCAAACATAACCAAGCTTGAAAATATGTTTGAAAAACTGGGAAAGCTTCGCGGAAACCGTAGTGTAACATATATAAGTATAGACCTTGATAATGCAAGCAGACTATATTCAGAGCCTAAAGCTTTGCGCATTCTTTCAGACATTAAGCCTGTTCTTCTTAAATGTTTTGCAGAAGAAAGTAATGGCGGCATTGCTGTTTACGGACAGAAAAATTTTGTTGCCCTTAACAAATGGGATAATGCATTGGCAGAAAGCAACGTAGAGAAATGTGTAAAAGAAGTCAATCAATGCCTGCTTAAGTATAACGCTCTCAATGTTGTTGGGGTAAGCGTTGGTTCTTATATGGCGACGACTACACAGATAGATTTTGATACTGCTATAAACAGAGCAAAGCAGGCGTGCACTATGGCAGAAGAAAGCGATATAACTTACGTTGAGTGGAATAACAGTGACGGAAAGTCATTGGAAAAAAGAATAAAGATAGAAAACAATATCGAAAACGAAATTGATAACAATAGATTTTTCCTTGAATATCAGCCTGTGGTAGATGCAAATACACAAAAAATAGTTGGAGCAGAGGTTTTAGCGCGCCTAAATTCCAAACAGGAGGGAATTGTTACACCTGGGGGATTTTTAGATGCGCTTAGCTCGGTTGGTTTAAGCGAAAAGTTTGACTATTATATCTTTGAAAAAAATTGTAAGTGGATATCAAATAATAGGGAAGTAAGAGAGAACTATAAATATACAATTAACTTTTCAAGGTCAACCTTGTGCAATTTGGATTTTACAGAAAAAATAATTGAACTTGTTGAAAAATACAATCTTAAATATTCAACCTTTGCTGTTGAAGTTTTAGAGGATAAGGAGCTGCCTGAAGATTCAAAAAAGATGATGAGAGAAAACCTTTTAAAGCTTAAAGAAAAGGGTATATCTATTCTCCTTGACGATTTTGGAAGAGGCTATACATCTTTTGAGGATTTACAGGATTTAGCTGTTGATACAGTTAAAATTGACCGTGCTATCCTGCAAAATACAAACACAGACCGAGGTATGATTATATTTAAAAATATTGTCAAAACAGCAAAGGATTTAGGAATGAAAATTATCTGTGAGGGCGTAGAAACAGCCGAGCAAGCGGAACTTGCAAAAGATGTAGGCTGTGAAATGCTTCAGGGATATTATTTCTATAAGCCAATGGCTGTTACAAGTCTTGAAAAACTGTTTTAATGCACGAAATTATAAAAGGGAGAGGATAATATGTTATCTGTAATTGTTCCTGCTTATAACGAGGAACTGATGATAGAAAAAGCTTATTACACAATAACAGATATATTGAATAATGCAAATATTGACAATGAAATTATTTTTGTTGATGATGGCTCTACAGACAAAACCTATGAGGAAATCTCAAAACTTTCTGAAAAGGTGGATAATATTTGTGGTATTCACTTTTCAAGAAATTTCGGCAAAGAGGCTGCGATTTCTGCAGGTCTTGCAAGTGCAAAAGGTGATTGCGTTGTTGTTATAGACTGTGACTTGCAACATCCGCCTGAAAAGATAGTAGAGATGTACGCTCTCTGGAAAGAGGGATATGAGATTGTAGAGGGAATCAAAAGCAGCAGAGGTGATGAACATAAGCTTCATAGCTGGGCGGCAAACAGGTTTTATTCTATAATAAGCGCCTTGGTTGGATTTGATATGTCAAATGCATCTGACTTTAAACTTCTTGACAGAAAGGTTGTAGATGTTCTTAACAGAATCCCTGAAAGAAAAGGCTTTTTCAGAGCTCTTTCCTATTGGGTTGGATATAAGAAAACATCTGTGGAGTTTGATGTAAGAGACAGAGAAGCAGGGACAACAAAGTGGAGCACAAAAAGCCTGATAAAATATGCTATATCAAATATATGTTCATATTCTACTGCGCCTATGCAGATAGTAGCAGCTTTAGGGTTTGTAATGCTCATAATAACATGTATATTCGGTGTGTGGGCGTTAATTGATAAGATAATCGGCAGAGCGTCAGAGGGTATTACAACTATTATAATTATCACAATCTTTATAGGTAGTATAATTATGATAAGCCTTGGCGTAATCGGATATTACGTGGCGAGAATATATGAAGAAATAAAGGGAAGACCTAAATATATTATTTCATCAAAGTGTGATACTAAAAAAGAAAAATAAAAGAGGTGCTTTTATGGCAAGAGATTCTTTTGCAGACAGATTAAAGGGTTATGCGTGCTTTCTTGTTGTTTTCGGACATGTAATAATGGGTATAAGGCTTGCGGGGATTGATATACCTGATTTATTTTATATGCTTGAAAACTTTATATGGTCTTTCCATGTTGCTCTCTTCCTGTTTTTAAGCGGATATGTATATAAGATAACAGGAGGATGGGAAAGCAAGAAAACAAGGCTTAACTTTATAAAGCATAAGCTTATAAATTTAGGTGTGCCATACGTTGTTTTTTCGGTTATATACATATTGATTAATGCATTTATAGGGGGAGCGAATACCCAGTCTTCGTACATGGATGTGTTTATGATTTGGAAAGCTCCTGTGGCGCAGTATTGGTTTTTGTATGCTCTTTTCTTTCTGTTTTGTATATGGACAGCTTTGTCAGGTGCAATGAAAAACTGGCAAATTACGGTTTTTGTCGTGGTAGTGACCTACATGGCGCCAATTTTTGATATAAGCTTTGGCAGTCTAGATTTTGTTATATATTCAGCCCTTGCATTCGGGTTGGGAACTTTTATAAATATAGCGGATTTAAAAAACGTAAATGTATTATATAAATTGTTGGTAATAGTTGCCCATATAATAATAGGCGGAGCGTTATCATATTTTGATATAATTGACAGAGCGGTTATCAAAGAGGTAATGATCATCTTTGGAATATATGTAAGTATATTGCTTATTTCAATTGTTCAGGAACTTAAAATTATTTCAAAGTTTCTGGACTTTATGAACAAATATTCGTTTCAGACATATCTTTTGCACACAATTTTTACTGCAGGGATAAGGATTGTTCTTGTTAAGGTTGGCATCACAAACTGGATAGTACATATACTTGCAGGATGCGTACTTGGTATAGGGATATCTGTTGTCTGTGCAATCATAGCAGAAAAGACAAAAGTGTTTGATATTGTCTTCTTTCCTGCAAAAGCATACAAAAAGATAGCCGGGAAAAGACAGTAAATATTTTTTGAAAAATAATTGACAAAACGGACTCTATGTGATATAATACCCTTAATTTGAAACGCTGTGATGCGGAATAGTATGTGAAGATTTTCGCCTTTAGAGAGATGTCGGTTGGTGCGAGACATTGGGAAGGCTTTGCAGAACTCACCGTGGAGCGGTTGCCGTGAACTTACAGTAGGGGCAGACGGGAACTCCCGTTACAGAGTTAAGATGTGTTGGCATCTAAAGGGCATCCATCTCGGGTGAAGAAGAGTGGTACCGCGGAAACAATGATTTTTACGTTTTCGTCTCTTTGAACTAACAAGGAGACGGGAACGTTTTTTTATTAGAGACGGGAACGTTTTTTGTTAGTAAATCCCATTTTTGAATATTTATATTTTGGAAGGAGTTTTCAGTATGAGAACAATCAATGTTACAGACATTTCCCTTAAAAAACTTTCAGAGGACCGTGCAATTTCTTTGCTTTTCCGTGAGAAATCAGCAATTGCAAATTGTGCAGATGTGCTTGGTGCGGATGCCATCGAGTTATCAGCTGTAAAAAATCTTCGTGAGGATATGATTATATATAAAACAATCGCGCAGAACGTTCAGAATGCTGTGCTTGCTATTCCTGTTGGATTTAATAAAGAAGATATTAAATCTGCGTGGGAATGCATAAAGGAGGCAAAAAAGCCTCGCCTTCAGGTAGAACTTCCTGTTTCTACAATTCAGATGGAATATACATATCACATAAAACAGGCAGTTATGCTTGAAAAAATTGCTGAACTTGTAAAGGAAGCAAAAAATTATTGTGACGATATTGAGTTTTCTGCACTTGATGCAACAAGAGCGGATAGTGATTTTCTTGTTTCTGCGGCATCGGCAGCAGAAGCAAATGGTGCAAGCATTATAACTGTTTGTGATGATGCAGGGGTGTCAACACCTGAACAGATTGCAGACATTGTTGCAATGGTTAAAGAGGCGGTAAGCATCCCTGTGTATGTTCAGGTTTCTGATCGTATTAATATGGGTGTCGCATCTGCCTTTGCGGCTATCTCAAAGGGTGCTGACGGCGTTAAATGTGCTATGGCAGGAAAAGATGTTCTTTTAAGCGGTGAGTTTTCTGATGCAATGAGAGCATGCAGTTCTCAGATAGATGCGGAAATTAAGCTTGACATCACTAAAATCCATGCAAGTATAGATGATATGGTATCAAGCATAAACCACGACAGCTACGAAGGTGAGGATGCTGTAAGCGACAAGAAAAAGATTTTGCTTGATGCTGATTCTTCTGTTGCACAGGTTACACAGGCGGCAGCAATTCTTGGATATGAGCTTTCTGATTCAGATGTGGGAAACGTATATAAGGCTCTTATGCAGGTATGTGAAAAGAAAGGTGCAGTCGGTTCAAAAGAGTTTGAAGCATTGATTGCAAGCTCTGCTATGCAGGCACCTTCAACATATCATTTTGAAACATACACAACAACAAGCTCTAATGTGGCAAACTCAATGTCACAGGTAACCCTTAAGTGTGATGACGAGATTATATGTGGTGTTGCAAGCGGAGATGGTCCTATTGATTCAGCTTTCCGTGCAATAGAGCAGTGTATTGGTCATCATTATGAACTTGATGATTTTCAGGTTCAGTCAGTAACCGAAGGAAAGGAAGCATTAGGTTCTGCACTTGTCAGACTTCGCAATAACGGAAAGCTTTATTCCGGTAACGGAACATCAACAGATATTGTAGCTGCAAGTATCAGAGCGTATATAAATGCACTTAACAAGATAGTATTTAAGGAGGCATAATATGAAGATAGTATTTTCAACCAAGAATGTAAGTCGTGGGACTTTTCTTGATACATGCCGTTATGCCTTTGATTATGGATTTCACGGCTTTGAAATATATGATGCAATAAAAGAGAGAAGCTCTCATCACGACAGTATATTAAGACGTGACCGTGTGGCTGATGCAAAGAGAAAGCTTGTAAACAGAAATCTCGCGGTTTCTGCCCTTCGTATGCCTGAAAATATTGACAGTGAAAATGTAACAGCAGATACAGTGGTTAAATATGTAGACATGGCAGGAACATCAGGGGTTCCAAATGTTGTTGTTCGTATTGATGAGATGATTTCCTTTGATGCTTTAGACGAAAAGCTTTTGACTGCAATAAAGAAAGCTGAAAACACAGATGTAAGCATCTTGTTTGAAACAGTAGGGTATCTTGCCAATACAGAGAATGTAATTGATATAATCAACCATTTTTCATCTGCTGCAATCGGTGCGTCATGGAACGTAAGAGGAACATATTTTGACGCAGGCGAAACATCCGAGGCAACAATCAAAACATTGGGTGCTTATATAAAGTATGTTCGTCTTGGAGATATGAAAGACGGAAAAACCGTTTTAATCGGCGAGGGTGAGCTTGATGTAGCAAAGCTTATAAACGCACTTTCATCCCTTAACTACGAGGGATACATCTGCGCTGCGTGGAATGATGAAATTAATGATGCAGATATTGTTCTTACTCATTTTGCAAACTATATTTCACAGATTAACCGCGATAAAAAGTCTTTTGACAAAGCGTACTATAACAGAGATAAGTCAGGAACTTTTGTATGGAAGAAGTATGACGTTATTGATGCTACTTTTTCAGATGTTCTTGATACAATGGCTGAAAAATATCCTGATCAGTATGCCTTCAAGTATCCTACCCTTGACTACACAAGAACCTATGAGCAGTTCAGACGTGATGTTGATGAGTGTGCTGCGGCCCTTATATCTCTTGGTGTAAAGGCAGGAGACCACGTTGCTGTCTGGGCAACAAATGTACCACAGTGGTTTATTACATTCTGGGCAACAACAAAAATTGGTGCTGTTTTGGTTACTGTTAATACTGCGTACAAAATCCACGAAATAGAGTATTTGCTCAAACAATCTGATACACATACTCTTGTTATGATTGAGTATTGTAAGGATATTAACTATAAAGAAATAATTCAGGAGCTTTGTCCTGAACTTGATGAGTTGGAACCAGGAAAGCCTTTGTATTCTAAAAATCTTCCGTTCCTCAGAAACGTTATCACAACAGGATTTTCAATGCCGGGTTGTCTTACATGGGAACAGATGCTTTCCCGTTCTTCCCTTGTTCCACGAGAAGAAGTAAAGAGACGTGCTTCACTTGTTAAGCCTGATGATGTGTGTAATATGCAGTACACATCAGGTACAACAGGCTTTCCAAAGGGAGTTATGCTTACACACAGAAATATCGTAAACAACGGTAAGACTATCGGTGACAGAATGGATTTATCAACAGCTGACCGTATGATGATTCAGGTGCCTATGTTCCATTGTTTTGGTATGGTTCTTTCTATGACATCTATGATGACACACGGTGGTACATTAAGTCCGATACCGTATTTTTCACCAAAATCATCACTCGCTTGCGTAAATGATGAAAAGATTACTTGTTTTAACGGTGTTCCTACAATGTTTATTGCAATGTTCAATCATCCTGATTTTGCAAAGACAGATTTTTCATATATGCGAACAGGCATTATGGCAGGTGCAAACTGCCCTGCAGATTTAATGCGCCGTGCATCAGTTGAAATGAATATGAAAGAAATCATATCTGTTTACGGTCAGACTGAAGCTTCTCCAGGATGTACTATGGGTGAGGTAAACGAAGACCTTGACCACAGAGTTGAAACAGTAGGAAGCGCTTTTCCGGGGGTTGAATGTAAGATTATTGACCCTGAAACAGGAGATGAGTTGCCTGATGGTGAAAGCGGTGAGTTTGTGGCTCGTGGCTTTAACATTATGAAAGGCTATTACAAAATGCCTGAAGCAACAGCACAGGCGATAGATGCTGATGGATGGCTTCATTCAGGGGATATCTGCATGAGAACACCTGACGGATATTACAAGGTTACAGGACGTCTTAAGGATATGATTATCCGTGGCGGTGAAAACTTGTATCCAAGAGAGATTGAAGAATTTTATCTCACAAATCCAAAGGTCCGCGATGTTCAGGTGGTAGGCGTTCCTGACGAGAGATATGGCGAAGAATGTTGCGCATGGGTTATTCTTCATAAGGGTGAAACTGCTGATGAAGATGAAATGAAGGAATTTGGCTATGCATATATTGCAAGACATAAGGTGCCGAGATACTTTATGTTTGTAGATGAATTTCCGATGAATGCGGCAGGTAAAATTCTGAAATATAAAATGCGCGATGAGTCCGCTGAAAAGTTAGGCTTAAAAAAATAAGCTATACTTTTTTCTGAAAAACTATTGACAAACAATGAAATGCGGAGTATAATAAATTAAAATTTGAATATCACAAGAAAGACTGTGACGAGGACGGTCGGAATGTGAAACCTTGAGAGAGTTGCCGTTTGGTGCGAGGCAATGGTGAATCTTTCCAATGACTTATCACCTCTGAGTCGGAGGACCGAAAGGCAATGCTTAGTAGACTCCTTCCGTAATGCTGCGTAAAGGCAAAGGGCTTGTCAGAGCTCGGTAAGTGACGGAAGTAATTCCGTAATTTGAGTGGTACCGCGGGTTATTATTACTCGTCTCAAAGCTTTCTTTGAGACTATTTTTTTTGTTTTATTCAAATCAGTAACCAAACATCAGATTTGTCAGAAAATGAGAGGAGACAAAAGCAATGGATTACAGTTTGAAAGAAGTCGCAGGCAGAATAAAGGACTTGCGCGAAGCAAAAGGTTACACACAAGAAGAGCTTGCAAAGCTTACAGGTGTATCAGTTGAGGATTATAAGGTATTGGAGATGGGCGAAACTGACTTCAGTTTTACATTCATCTACAAATGTGCAAAGGCTTGTAATGTTGAAGTGTCTGATTTGTTGGACGGAACAAGCACAACACTTAAATCCTTTGCTATTACAAGAAAAGGTGAGGGCCTTAAAATCGTAAAGAAGCACGGTGTGGAATATAATAACCTTGCGCCAAAGTTTAAAGATAAGCTCGCTGAACCATTTCTCGTTAAGTTCCCTTACATCGAAGAGGAGCAGAATGCACCAATTCAGCTAAACTCACATAAGGGTCAGGAGTTTGACGTAATTATAAAGGGCTCACTTAAGGTTCAGGTTGGAAGTCACGTAGATATCCTTAATGAAGGTGACTCTATCTTCTATAACAGTATCATTCCTCATGGTATGGTTGCAGTTTCAGAAGAGGGATGCGAATTCCATGCAGTTGTATTAAATCCACAGGATGGTGTTGTTGGCGAAGATTACCCTGAGGCACCAATGATAGCCGCTAAGGTTGCCGCTAAAAAGGCAAAGCCAGAAACAGTTGCAGACAAGTTTATAGAATCATCATATGACGAAAACGGCGTATTCAACGGCATCACATTTAAAAATGAGGATAAGTTTAACTTTGCATTTGACTGTGTGGATGCTATCGCTGAAAAGAATCCTGACAAGCTCGCTATGATGTGGGTTGCAAACGATAAAACCGATAGACGATTTACATTCAGCGATATGAAAAAGTATTCTGCAAAGACTGCAAACTACTTTGAGTCACTTGGTATCAAAAAAGGCGATACTGTTATGCTTGTGTTAAAGAGACATTATCAGTTCTGGTTCTCTATGCTTGCCCTTCATAAAATCGGTGCTATTGCTATTCCTGCAACAAATCAGCTTGTAGAACATGACTTTGATTACAGATACAAGGCTGCTAAAGTTAAGGCAATTGTATGTACTGCAGATGGCGAGGTTTCAGACGAGGCGGCAAAGGCGGCGGAAAATTATCCTGATATGATTAAGGTTATGGTTGGCGGAAGTAAAGAAGGTTGGCATGACTTTAATGTAGAAATGGAACGTTTCAGCACTCATTATTTCAGAACGGAAGATACTCCTTGCGGAAACGACCCAATGCTTATGCTCTTTACATCGGGTACAACAGGATATCCACGTATTGCAACACATTCATATAAGTATGCACTCGGTCATTATCCAACTGCAAAGCATTGGCATAATGTAAATCCTGACGGACTTCACTTTACAATTTCAGATACAGGTTGGGGTAAGGCTCTCTGGGGCAAGCTCTACGGACAATGGCTTTGTGAAGCAGGCGTATTCACATATGACTTTGACAGATTCCATTCAGAAGATATCTTGCCTATGTTTGCAAAATATAATATTACAACATTCTGTGCACCACCTACAATGTACCGCTTCTTTATCAAAGAAGATTTATCAAAGTATGATTTGTCTTCAATTGAGTACGCGACAACAGCAGGTGAAGCATTAAATCCTGAAGTATTCAATCAGTTCAAAAAAGCAACTGGACTTACAATTATGGAAGGCTTCGGTCAGACAGAAACAACACTTTCTATTGCAAACTTTGTTGGTTCAACGCCAAAAATTGGCTCTATGGGCAGACCAAGTCCGCTTTATGATGTTGTTGTATTAGACCCTGATGGCAACGAATGTAAGACCGGTGATGCAGGTGAAATCTGTATCAGGGTTAAAGATGATGTTCCTTGCGGACTCTTTATCGGCTACTATCTTGATGAAGAAAAGACAAATGAGGTTTGGCACGATGGATTCTATCACACAGGGGATCAGGCAACCATGGACGAAGACGGATATCTTTGGTATGTAGGTCGTATAGATGACGTTATCAAATCATCAGGTTACCGTATCGGTCCTTTTGAAATCGAAAGTGTTATCATGGAGCTTCCTTATGTTTTAGAGTGTGCTATCACCCCTGTTCCTGATGAGGTTCGTGGTCAGATTGTAAAGGCGACGATTGTTCTTGTAAAAGGACACGAAGGCACAGATGAGCTTAAAAAGGAAATTCAGGAATATGTTAAAACACATACTGCTCCTTACAAATATCCGAGAATTGTTGAATTTGTTGATGAACTTCCTAAAACAATCAGCGGCAAGGTAAGAAGAGTTGAAATCCGTAAGAACGACCTTGAAAAATTAAATAAATAAAGTAAAAGAGCTTCCTAAAAAGGAAGCTCTGAGCGTGTCGATAAAGTCGACACGCTGAACAGAGGACGAAAAATGCCGGAATATTTCGTGAAATTGTTTTCGTTGGCGTACGTTGGTACGGTAGAGAACAATTCCGCGGAAAGCAAGCAATGGTGCGGTTTTCTCGATGAGAACCGCACCATTTTCATATCTTTTATATTATAACCGCTAATTTAAAATTCTTTTTTATTTTAGTCCTGCTTGCGGTAGAACGGTGTTTTTCGACAGTCTGAGAGCTTCCTGAAAAGGAAGCTCTTTATTTATGGTCTGCATTTAACTATCATTTCGGTTACGTTGGTAAGAACAAGCTCGTCATTTTGATTAAAAACTTCAAATGTCAGCTCGACTATGCCATTTTTATTATTTCTCTTTGTAAGGTTTGAAACAGTACAGGTGCTCTTTAAAATATCTTCTGCAAAAACAGGCTTCAGCCATTCAAGTTTGGAGGACTTTCCTGCAAGAAGTTCATCCCCTGCCAAATCGTTTTCAAGATATTTTGCCCAGACTGACATAAAAGACATAACACCTGGAGCAATAAGCTGACCGAAAATAGTTGTCTTTGCGTATTCTTCATCAGTGTGAAGTGGGATGTTATCATATTTTCGCGCAAAGTCAATCATATCATTTTTGTTTATAGTTGCAGGAGCAATCTGAATTTTTGAACCTATAACAAATTCTTCAAAAAACATTTTATACCTCATTTCTGATTTAACCATTATCTGTTGTTATAAAAAATCGGAACAAGGTGGCTTGTTCCGATATGGTGCGGGTGTTCATAACGTGTCAAAATAAAAACAATGAGAAAACGGCGTTAAATCACATAATTCCCTTAATTCAATAGTGACTTTTTAATCTCAATAATTTCTTCTTTTATTTCATCAAGTGTATTATCGTCAGCACCTAATGTATCAACCATTTCCTCAATGTTTTCTATTGAGGTTTTTATTTTTTGCACATCCTCGTTTTCGATTTGATTTGTAAGCGATTTTATTTCTTTCAATTGTTCTGTAATGCTATCTAATTGTTTCGGAGTTTTATCCAATAAACTGCTTGCCAATATAGATATTATCGAAATGAAAACGGCAATCCAAGCGACTATTAAGTTGTTACGTTGTGCAATTTCTTCTTTGGTTTTATAGCCTCGTTTTGAAAATACATGTAAGGAACTTGATGGAATAAATTTCTTTCCAATAAACTCTTTGCTCATAGTGAGATTTTCTTCATTAATCTTCCAAGTTTTATCTGTAAATTCGATAGCGGTATGTGTAGGAACTTCATCAAGCATATCGCTTTTAAATTTATTTTTGAGTTCTTCAAGTTTTGAATCCTTAGGAAGTTCTCCATATTCCTTTTCTATAATTATAGTTCCTTTTTCTTTTTTATGCAATGTAGTAGGCTCAAAGAATAATCCTATTTCAGTTGCTGAAATTGGTTTGGCAACTTCAAAGATTAAAGATTCTTGTTTTAGGTAATCCCATAGTGTAAAAAAATCAATGAGATTATTAAAATCGTTAAGTATATTTATACCATCATCAAAATTAAATTGAAATTTTTGGTCCTCAAATTCATACTCAATAGGTTTGGTATGTGGAACAAATTTTGCTTTTTTGTATTCCCACTCATCTTCTGTAATATCAGTCCTTGGTAAGATATTAGGTAAAGAAATAGGCATACCCCCTACAGTTGTGTTTCTTGTTGTTGTGGTCCAGCGAGAATGACCGTCTCTCATAACTTTATACTGTTTTCCGTTTTCGGATTTAAGGAATTCTTTTTCAAGTTTTTCTATGTCATATTTTTCAATATGCCACAAATTAAAATAATTCAAATATGATGTGATATCATAAATATCTTTGCTTAAAATTTTAGATATTATTTCTTTTTGATGTCTATTTAATTTCACAAAAAACACCCCCAAATACGTTATTATTATAGCATAGAAATGCTTATTTTTCAATATTTTCAAAAATTATGTGTCCGTACATTCGTCAAAACATTCTCCTTTTGATAAAATGTAGACATCAAAACAAAGGAGGAATATCACAATGAAGGAAAAAATTATTGAAAGCGGAATTGAGTATGTAAAAAGTGGTGATTACTACATTCCAAATCTAAAAGCACCTGAAGGAAAATACAATATCGGCAGGTACGGAAAGTTGCACTCAATATTTATTAAAGAAAATTGCCGTACTTTCTACTCAATGAAAATGCTCAACGGAACTTGGCTTGCCTATCTTGAAGAGAGCGACACCTCTGCAAAAGAAATGGTTGATAAACTTGTCAAAGATATGGCGATCAAACAAGGCATCACAGAAGAACTAAAAGCAAAAGACCAAATGGCTTGGGTTGGAGCTATGAACAGCATCCGCCATTCAGCGGAGGAAATTGTATTACGAGAGTTTGTATGTTCTATGGAGGTGTGATGATGAGTTTTCTTGATGAATTATATTATGGTAACATCAATCCAAACGAAAATCGAAACAGAAAAAAGTTACCCTACGAAAAAGCTTTAAAGACCTTTTCTGACATTGAAAGCAAACTGACGAAAGAATTAAATGGCGAAAATTTAAAGCTCTTTAATGAGCTTGTAAATGCAAGTGATGAAATAAGCGCTACAAGCGGTATCGAGAATTTCAAAATTGGATTCAGGCTTGGTGTTTTAATGATGTGCGATAGCTTGTTTTCTGACAATAGCATCATTCCGAAAGATTAAATTATTACGGAGGTATTTTATAATGAAAAAATCAATCATATCCATCATATCAATCGTATCAGTCTTAATAAGTTCTTTTTCTGTAAGCGCTGCAGAAGTGCCGAGAGAGTCGGCACCCTGCAATGCCACAAATGAAGCAATCGTTTTTGTTGAAAGTTACATTGGTGATATTTTAACCGAGGTGCAGAATGGTTTGGGATATGCCGATGCAAGAGCAAAATCAAATCGTATATTCTTTAATGCTTGGTTTGACGGACAGACAAACGGGTATAGCTACGGCCAACTTGTTGATATAGCAAACTGCGCAATATGGCAATATAGGGATATGTATCTGCGACCTGATTTTTATAAAGACAATCTTGAAAAGGTTAGAGTTATTATTTCTCCCGTAATCGAAGATTATAAATCCGGCAGAATCACATATGCTGAAGCTGAGTTCAATGCACGAACAAGGATTTATCAATCTGTAAAACCTGACTTTAATTCTGATATTGAATACATGAAAGATCCTTTATCAAGGGATATTCCATCGGTTGATAATAGTTTGTTTATACTTGCGAGGAAGTTGATATTGGAGAGTTAACTATTAAAATCCCAAGAGTGATATGTTGTAAAATATCACTCTTGGGAATATTTTTCGCAAAATGTCGACTAAATTTATCCTAAGTAATTGACTTTTGAAGAGTAAAGTGATATAATTAGAACATAAAATCACTAAATGTCGACTAAAAATGGA
>JAZLCI010000078.1:0-8190 GCA_045614085.1 Clostridia bacterium | reverse complement strand
CGATTATATTTCATCTGATACTACTAGAAAAACTATAACCGGCTACATAAGCGAAATCGGGTTTGAGGATGGTACAAAGGCAACGCTTAAATACAAAAGTCAAAAGTATCATAATGATGACGAGCCTTCGTATTATGAATTTGCATCAGTAGGCATATCAAATGATGCGGGAAGGTATAGTCATGAGATTTATGATACTATTATTGAAAGTGAGTATGGATTTTCATATAATCTTAAAATAATAGGCCCTGAAGGAAAAATATACTTTTTTCTGTTAGATAATATACACCACATTGCTGATGGTGAAATCCAAGCTATAGCTGACAGATTTGGAAACACTATTTTATATGAAAAAACCACAGATGGCTGGATAATTACAGATACATTTAACAGAGAGGTAACTCTAACGAAAGATGGCATCTTTGTAGAAGCAGGAGATATGACAAAATCTGTACAGTATCAAAAAGAAACAATAGACGATTTGGTAAATGACCCAAATGATTTTTATTATACCTTTGATACCCACAAGCTGATAGTGACAGAAAGCGACGGGACAAGCAATTCGTCGGGCGTAAAGCAAACGGTTTATACTATGAAAAATAAAGTTCTGCCCGTAGAGAGGATAGTTCATTATTGCCAGGCAGATAATATAATCCCTGTTTTGCTTAAAATAGAATATCCAACCAACGTAAGGCGAGAGTATGAATATAACGAAGAGGCAGATGCGCCTCAGTGGTTTTATTATATATCAGATCCAGATTCAACACGGTCAACATGCGACTATCTAACATATAAAGTAGCACAGGAAAAAGTCTATCAGGAGGATGCGCTTATTTCTGATATGCAATATACTTATGATGGAAACTGGGATGATGATGTGTTTAATGATATTGAGTTTGATGTATATAAAACCTGTATCATAACAGAAGAACTGGAAAACGGTCATACAAAAAACACTGAAATCAGATATGATTCATTTGGAAAAGTTTTAGCGGAAGAAACCAGGTTTAAGTTAAATAACTCAACGCTTGATAGAAAGTTTATCAAGTACAGCTATACTCCAATTACAGATGCAAGCTATCCTGAAGAAGATGATGTTTCAAAAGCAAGAAGCGCATCTTTAAGAAATACCCGTGTTTACGAAAATGGTATTCTTATGACATCAACAGACAGTAAGTATAACAAAAAGTTAAGAACTGCAGAATATGTTAAACAAGGTGAAGTTGAGAATATTCTTGAGTTTGATGAGGATTATTCACTTTTGTTATCCAATACAACAAAAGGAATAAACAATGAAAGCGTCAAAGAGGTTAACACCCTTACGTCTGATAAAAAGAATATAGCAAAGACAGAAATATATGAAAATGATGTAAAAAAGGCTACCACAGAATTTGAATATTATCCTGATGGCACTATCAAAAAAAGCATAACTGAAAATGGCGATAATGATGTAGTTATAGATTATTCATATGACTACGCAGATGATTGTTCATATACTGTTACAAAAACAATAAGAGATGTAAAAGACCCTGATGGTGACTCGTCTGATATTAGTATTATCCTTTGGTACGATTCTTTAGGTCAACTGATATATGAAACAGACGGCAGAGGTAACACAACAGGATATATGTATAATGCTATGGGAAGTGTTGTTAAACAGACAAACCCTGATGGTACATATAAACAAATCACTTATGATATCCCAAACAATGATATAACAATCACAGATGAAAACGGAAATGCTACAACAAAAGCATATAGCCCTGTAGGATTGCTTGAAAAGGTATATTATGACAATAATCCTGATAACACCCTTTACGAATATGAGTATGACAATAAGGGAAGATTATTAAAGGATATTTCATATATGAATGCAGGCACATCAGGTATAATCTACGAGTATACCTATGATGATTTTGACAGAGTTACAACCAAAACAACAAAAAGTGAAAACGAAACTTTTGATGTGGAAACATATTCATATGAAGCAGAAAAGCCTGTTACTGTAAAGCAGAGAGTTACTTCATCATCCTGGTATGAGTTGGATGTAACGGGCTATGACAAGGCTGAGGTAATCTTTTATGACACAAATGTTTCTACGGGAGAAACAGATTTCAGATACTATGTATATGTTGATGGCGTGGAGGTAACAGATGGTTATAGCAGAGAGCTTGCTTCATTCACCTACACATATGATGTAAGCGATGCCCAAAAAATGGAATTTCGCTCAGAAGATGGCTCATACTATGTGGAAATACGCCTTTTGCCTGAAAACAGTATTGAATCCTTGATGGGCGGTGCATCAACAAAGGTTACAACAACATATCAGGGAGACAGTACATTTGTAAAGCCAACTAATGTTATACGCTATGACGGCTACGGAAACAAAATCTCTGAAGAATACTTTAATGTGTCAGATAATACTTTGCTCAATAAAAACCTATATAAGTATGACTACAGAGGAAACGTGACAGAAACATTAGGCGGAAGAGTTTTGATGGAGGATTTGGGTGAATATTTAACCAAAACAGAGTATGACTATGCAGACAGACCTGTAAAGGAATATCGTGCAGACGGAGAATATATAACCAAAGCATATGACAGTGCAGGAAACCTCATATCCTCAACCGACTATATGGGAAATACAACAAACTATACATATGATGTGCTTGGTCGTTTGATAAAAACCGAAGCACCATTTAGCGTAGGCGAAACATCTGAAACCTTGACTTACTATGACGAAAATGGTAATATAATAAAAGAAAAGATACAAAATAACTTTGCCAGTTCAGATGCAACATATTCAGAAACCGAGTATGAGTATGATGTGCGGAATAACCCTGTAAGCACAAAGGTGAACGACGGAACAAGGGATATTTATACCCAATTTGCCTATGACAATGTGGGTAATATGACAAAACAGGTAAACGGTCAGACCCAAAAGCTTGCGGACTTAAATGGTGAAATTCCAAGTGAGGCAACATATACCATATATGAATATGACAGATTTGGCAATGTAACAAAGGAAACAGATGCACTTGGTAACTCAAAGGAAGCAACATATAATCTCTATGGCAACCCAATATCTGTTACTGATAAGAATGGTACAGAGTTTGAGAATTTATACAACGAGTATGGTTCTCTTCATTGTGCATTTGTAGAAAACACTTTCCAAAAAATATATAGCTATAATATGTATAATATGGAGACATCAAGCGCTGACTATAGTGCTGGAGGTATGTATGGCATAGATACTGTTTATGATGCGTATGGGTATCCAAAGTTTAAAATTTATTACAGCCAAGGATATAGAGTTGACTATGTAAACGATGTTGACGGAAATGTAAAGAGTATGACAGTAAAGAAAACAACAAGCGGTTCCCCTGTCCTTATGTCAGCAACATACACATATGACACACTAAACAGATTAACCAATGTGAGCTTTGATAATGGTTCATCAGTGAGCTATACCTATGACAAAAACGGAAATGTGTTAAGCGAAACAGTAAACGGCAATGTAACAGAGTATCAGTATAACAATGCAGGGCTTCTCACACGGCAGACAGGAAACGGTACTACGTATAATATGCTATATCTTCTTGACGGAAACAAAGTTTCTGAAGCATGGGCAGGGAATATAAAAGAATATGGGTATAACAATATAGGTCAGCTTATGTATGAATCCCATTGGGATAATGCCAATATAGAGTGGTCAACTATCGACTATACCTATGACAGCCGTGGCAATAGAATAAGTAAAGACCATGATGGAACTATAGAACAGTATACATATGACAGAGTAAATCGCCTTACAGGAATATCAGGTGGCAAAAATGTAAGCTATACCTACGACAACAACGGAAATATGCTGACTCAAAACAAAGGAGTATATGATAACGAAAATGTCGTTATTGATGAAACTTCGGCTTATACATATGATGCCTTCAACAGACTTACAGGGGTAACATCAGGGGATAATACAATAAGCTATGTGTATAACGCAGAGGACAGAAGAATATCCAAAACTGTAAACGGCACAACAACATATCATATATGGGACAGAGATAACATAATCTATGAGGCAGATGCAAATAAGAATGAGCTTGCAAGATATTACTATGGCAGACGTCTTGCAGAAAGCGTAGAGGGAACTGATACCAAACGATATGGCTATGATCCTCACGGAAGTGTAACGCAAATAAACGGAACACAGATTTATGACTATGATTCATTCGGAAACTTGCGTACAAACCCACAGGATATATCCAAGTATGGTTATTGTGGAGAATACTATGATGCAGAAACAGGCTTTATCTATCTCCGCAACAGATACTATGACCCAAGCATAGGCAGGTTTATAACAGAAGACCCAATTAAAGACGGACTTAATTGGTATGTGTACTGTGAGAATAATCCTGTGAATTTTGTGGATCCAACGGGGTTGGATGCTATTATTCTTACAGACCAAAATTCAGTTAATTTAGGAGTTGCATATGCAGGTCATACATCAGCTCTATATCAAAATGCTGATGGAAGTTGGTATTATACGTATTGGGGTGATAGTGCAGCGGCAGTTATTTATATAGAAGATAAATATATGGAGTCATTAGATGATTTTAACAAAGGGTTAAAAAATACATTAAACTTTTTTGGGTACAAGGATATAACTGATAATTATACTAATGCAACATACATAGTTGGAGATTTTACAGAATCTTTGCAGGCTGCTTATGATGATGTAGATAGTGCATACCATAACGAATTTAGTGAAGGGAAACATTATTTTGATGAGACAAATGGTAACTTTGTATATCAGGGACAAAATAGTCCATATTTTTTTGGTACTAATAATTGTTTTGATAGAACCTATGCTTCATTAAGTAAAGGCACTCTTGAGGATGGAACAAATGTTGGTTATTATATGAGTGATTTAGGATTTGAAAGAGGAATGATTCCAAATGAAAATATAGCAAAGTTTGTTTCAGTATTTATGAATGACTCGTTTACATATGGCGGTGCATACTCTGCGTTATCAAATTATTCGGATTTATATTTACAAAATAGTCCTTGGGCACAAAAGGCATCTAAGGCTGCATATGCAAAAGCAGTAGTAGGGAAATGAGGTTAATATGATGTATTATTTATTGAATTATGCTCCATCTATACTGCTTATAATACTTTCGGCAACGGCCGTAGAAATAGATTTTAGTGTATATGCTATTACATATTTATTTGTCCAACCAATATATTTATTATTTGTTAATATGGTTTTTATTTGTAAAAAAACAATATCATATGCTAATGGCATAATGTACATGGCTTCTGTTCTTGTATTTAATGTAACATACACCATAATCTTACATAAAATAGAAACGGACTATTTTTTAGGAGATGTTCCTATAGAAATATACTTCTTTATGATATGTATACCAATGATTGTTATCCTACTTGGTACGGGAATACTATATTTGTTTAAAGGACGCTAATTTAAGACAAGGGGACGGTTCTGTTGTCTTTTGTAATTAAAACACAAGGGGACGGTTCTGTTGTCTTTTGATAACGGCTCATCGGTTAGCTATACCTATGACAATAACGGAAATATGCTGACCAAAGAGCAAAGCTCCATAGAAAACGGGGTGGCTACTGTTGATGCGGGAGTGAAAGACAAGGGGACGGTTCTGTTGTCTTGACAAAATAGGCCGAATATGATAAAGTTAAGTCGAGGTGATAAGAATGCCAAGAGCACCGAGACAGAAAAGCGAAAGCGGAATTTATCATATTATGCTTCGTGGAATTAATCAGCAGGCTATCTTTGAAGATGAAGAAGATAATCAAAAATTTATAGAAACACTTAAAAGTTATAAGGCAGTAAGCGGATATAAGGTGTTCGCTTATTGCCTTATGTCTAATCATGTTCATATTTTGCTGAAAGTGGAAAAAGAAGAACTTGACCTGATAATGAAAAGGATAGCAGGGAGTTATGTGTATTGGTATAATTGGAAATATCATAGAGTGGGTCATTTGTTTCAGGATAGATTTAAAAGTGAACCTGTAGAAGATGATGCATATTTTTTAACAGTTCTTCGATACATACATCAAAATCCGATGAAAGCAGGAATTGTTAAAGGTATTGACGATTATCAATATAGTAGCTATAATGATTATATAAATAATAATAGCATAGTTGTAGATACAGAATTTGCATTATCTATGCTGAATCAGGAAGACTTTATTGAATTTAACAATATGCAAAACGATGATTTATGCTTGGAAATCAACGAAAGAGATTTCAGACTTAATGATATAGAAGCAAGGAAGATAATAGAAAAAATATCAAAGTGCAAAAATGCAACGGAGTTTCAACTGATAGATAAAGAGAAAAGAGCTGAATATATCAGGAAAATGAGAGAGAATGGACTTTCAATAAGACAGATAAGCAGATTAACAGGGATAAGCAAAGGATGTGTTGAAAATGTTTCCAGACAATAGAACCGTCCCCGTGTCTTCTAATAGCACCTATATGGGAACGTATAATTATTACGGACCATCGCAGATAGAAAATCATAAAAAATATGACGTAGATCCATATTATACTTATGGTAATGTAAGATAAAAAGGAGATGAATAAATGCAAAAAGTATATACATTAATAGTAATAAGTAATTTATTATGGATAGGAAGTGAAAATATATCTATAAATTTGAATAATAATATTAAATTATTAAATATAATATCCTTTTTTTCAGCGATACTTTTCACTTTTTCAGTAATATATGCTATATATATTGCGATAAAAAACATGGTTTCAGATAAAATTTGTAGAAAACACAAATTGCTTACTTGTATACATTTATTGATATGCATATTGTTTTATCTTAATTGTATATATAGAGTTATTTATATATATGCTACATAACTAAGACAACAAGAGCACCGAGACAAAGAAGACAAGGGCAAGAAGACAAGGGGACGGTTCAGAAGACAAGGGGACGGTTCTGTTGTGTTGACAAAACAGGATGATGTAGGGATGGGGTTCCATCCCCGCCCGCTGATTATATGACAACAAATAACGGGAGGGTGCAGAGACCCTCCCCTACAGTTTAAAACACGGATTAAAAATTTTGGGACAGATTTATCATCTGTCTCCTTTTTTGTTGTGAAGAAAGGGGTAATTTTTAGTATATTTTTCTTGCAATAGTTGAAAAAATGTGATATACTGTAATTTGAATTAATATACGTAAGGAGAATTTCCTATGTTAAAGAGTATGACAGGCTTCGGCAGAGCGGAGCAGCTTATAGAAGGATATCTTATAAAGGTTCAGATTAAGTCGGTTAATCACAGATACAGCGACTTTGCAATAAAGGTTCCAAGATACTATGCCTTTTTGGAAGACAAGATAAGAAACGCGGCTATGACAGCCATTTCAAGAGGTAAGGTTGAAATCTTTGTTACTGTTGAACAGAAAGAAGACGATGACAGAGAGATTACATTAAACCGCCCTGTTGCAGAGCAGTACATAAAGGTTTTAAAATCTCTTTCAGAGTATGGTGTGACAGATGACTTATCTGTTTCATCTATGATAAGGCTTAACGATATATTCGATGTTGAATATAAAGAAATTGATGAAGAAAAGATTGCGGAGCTTGTTTTATCTGTTTTCTCTGATGCATTGGATGAATTTATCAAGATGCGTGAGGAAGAGGGTAAGAGACTTGCTGAAAACTTAAATTCTCATATTAATGACTTGCTTTCAGAGGTTTCTTATATTGAAAAGGCATCACCTGAATGCGTTGAAAAGTACAGAGAAAGACTTCGCGCAAAGCTTAATGAGATTTTAGGTGACAGAGAGATAGACGAAACAAGGCTTATAACCGAGGCGGCAATTTTTGCGGACAAGGTATCAGTTGATGAAGAAACCGTTCGTCTTCGTTCCCACGTTTGTGCCTTTACTGATGCGTTAAAGGCGACAGAGCCTATCGGTAAAAAGCTTGACTTTATCGTTCAAAGTCGGATCGTAGCCATGTCGTTCTGTGAGCCAAGGAGTTGGCACAATAATTTGTCTTCCTAAGACCGCTTGGCCTCCGACTTGTTGATGAAGAAACCGTTCGTCTTCGTTCCCACGTTTGTGCCTTTACTGATGCGTTAAAGGCGACAGAGCCTATCGGTAAAAAGCTTGACTTTATCGTTCA
>JAZLCI010000077.1:0-5942 GCA_045614085.1 Clostridia bacterium | reverse complement strand
GAAATTCGTCAAGAGGAAATTGCAAAAAAAGCCCAAAAAAATTTTTTTAAAAAAATTTGAAAAAAGTGCTTGACATTGTGGTAAGGTATGTGTATAATAAAATCCGTTGTCACGGTCACGAGACGACACGATGCAAATGGGAGCATAGCTCAGCTGGGAGAGCATCTGCCTTACAAGCAGAGGGTCACAGGTTCGAGCCCTGTTGTTCCCACCAATCGTGGCCCGGTAGTTCAGTTGGTTAGAACGCTAGCCTGTCACGCTAGAGGTCGTGGGTTCGAGCCCCATCCGGATCGCCAAAACACTGCTCTTCAGAGCAGTTGTTTTATGCCTCTGTAGCTCAGTCGGTAGAGCAGGGGACTGAAAATCCCCGTGTCGGTGGTTCGATTCCGCCCGGAGGCACCATTATTTGCGGGAGTGGCTCAGTGGTAGAGCGTCACCTTGCCAAGGTGAACGTCGCGAGTTCGAATCTCGTCTTCCGCTCCATAAAAAATACACACCCATCAGGGTGTGTATTTTTTATGTTGTGAAAGATGAATTAAGAAGGAGTAATGTCGCAGACACATTTTTAGGCGGGATTGAGTCACAGTAGTGACGGAATGAAAAACATTTTTGTTGTTTTTCGTCATATATAGCAAGGAAGTGCCGGTGTAGTCCGGCGTTGAATCTTTGTATATCTTTTAGATATATCACCACCTATTTTGTCTATCGTTTCACGAGTCTTGCTTGTTTTTGCAAGGCTGTCAGCAGTTAGTGAATTGTACATTTGCTACCACTTTAAAAAGCTTGAGGATACATCACAGAATGATTACAAGCAAAAGGTATTGTGCCGTATGGGAATAGATCATATGCTACAACAGACAAAAGGATAGGAGAGATATACAATATTATAAACTTTAGTTCAAGCTCATACTTTAGAAAGATTTTAAAAAGGCATACAGGTATGTCTCCCAGAGAAATAAGAAAACAAAGTGAATTTTATAAGGCAGAAGCTTTCGCTTCTGCCTTAATTCTATTCAAAATCAAGATGTTTGAGCGTATGTGTGTATAAGATAGGGTAGAATATCAAGTCTATAAAAGGAGTAATAAGGTTTCTGACATACAACATTGCAGGAACAGGGTTTAAAGGGAAGATGAACAGACACCAGACAAGATGAAATCCAATGTTCATACATAAACCGTAAATCATAATGACATAGTTCCTCCTCATGCTTATAAGAGCTGTGGCAAAAACTGATAGGGTAGAAGCAATAATCTGAGGTGGAAGAATATACATAAATCTTTCTACGCCTGCATCTATTGTGGTCTGATCTGTGGTAAAAAATCCTAAAAGCTCACGCTTGAATATGAAGAAAAGAGACAGTATAATTGCAGATACAATAACGACTATAACAGAGCAGTCAAAGACAATTTTTTTAATATTTTTCTTATCTTTAGCACCGTAATTCTGTGATGTCATAACTGATGCGGATTGTACAAAACCGCCTGAAACACTGTTGTAAGCATTTAATATGGTTGAGCTTACACTGCATCCTGACATAACTGCAGAGCCAAAACCGTTAAGAATTGTCTGAGTCATAATATTTACAATGTGAGCGGCAATCTGTGTTGCACCTGAAGGCAACCCTATGCGAAGAATTTCTGCAAGCTCGTTTTTGTAAATTCTGATTTTTCTTATGTAGAATTTACAGTCGTCAGTACATCTTGAAAGTAATATACCAAACCATACAGCGGATATATACTGGGATATAACAGTTGATGCAGCAACGCCTTTAACAGACCATTTAAATACAGTAACAAAAATTACATTTAAGATACAGTTTATAAGGCCGGTTGTGCTTTGAATTACAAGAGGTGTTTTAGAGTCGCCTCTGCCTCGGAATATAGATGCAATAGAGTTATAGAACATACTCGCAGGGCAACCTATAAATGATATTCTTAAATATGAGGTGGATAAGTCAATAATATTGTCAGGCACGTTCATCCATGTTAAAAATACTCTTGAAAAGATGACACCAATAAAAAAGATAAATACACCAAAGATAAGTGACATAGCAATAGATGTATGGACAGCTTTTGATATAAGCCTTGTGTCTTTTGCTCCTATACACCTTGCAATTAAAATTCCTGAGGAGGATGTAAGGCCGATAAAGAAGAAAACAAGCAATGACCATAAGGGTCCGTTTGAACTGACAGCAGCCAAAGCCTCACTGCTTATAAAACGGCCCGCAACAAAAGAGTCAGCGGCACCATATGTGGTTTGCAACAGCGAATTTAATATTAGAGGAATTGCAAAGAGAAAGATTTTTTTTAAAAATGGTCCTTCAGTCATATTAAGGTCTTTTGTTTTAACCATACATATCAGCTCCAGACTGACTATAAAATTATTGAATTTTTGTGTATCATATCACAGAGAATGTTAAAAGTCTACTCTAATAAGGTTACAAAAAGGTTAATTATGAACTCTTTCGTGTAATTCCTGAATATGATGTGTTAAATTCATTTTGTAGGGGTTGGCGCTTGCCGACAACCCGAAAGCGGTGCATCGTAAACGCTGCACCCTACATATTTGTTGAAACAAATAAATTTATAAAAAACGGCAGAAACCTTTCGTTTCTGCCGTTTTTTAAATATTAAATATTAACCTCTGATGTTTTTGTACATTGGACCATAAGCGGCACAAGCGCGATAGTCCTGACCTTCCTTGTCCATACCGAATGCATTCCATGCTGTTGGACGGAAGATGTCATCTAAAGGAACATTGTGCATACTTACAGGGATACGGAGCATTGAACAAAGTGTGATTAAGTCAGCACCGATATGTCCGTAAGAAATTGCACCGTGGTTAGCACCCCAGTTGTTCATAACGTCATATGCAGTCTTGAATGGGCTGCCTTCCTTGCCGTCACAACGAGGAGCAAACCAAGTACAAGGCCATGTTGGGTTTGTACGTTCCATAAGAGCGTCTGATACGTCATCAGGAAGCTTAACTGTCCAGCCTTCAGCAATCTGAAGCATTGGACCAAGGCCCTTAACAAGGTTAAGTCTCATCATAGTAACAGGCATTTCTGCCTTTGTTGTAAAGTGTGAAGAGAAACCGCCACCACGGAAGTTATCAAAACCTGCTTCGCACCAAACTGTTGCGTCTGTCATCTTCTTGATATCTTCGTCGGTTACATCCCACCACTTCTTTAAGATAGCGTTACCGTTTTCATCAGTACATTCACCGCAGGCATCAAGACAAGCTGCACCTGAATTTAAGAGGTGGATGATACCGCCGTTTTCCTTTGCCTTACCTTCTAAGTCATAGCCTGTAACTCTCTTTGTAGCTTCAGGTGACCAGAATGTACGAACGTCAGCAAATATCTGTGCACGGTTTGTGAGGAGCTTACCAAAGAGCATACCAATACCGTTTAATACGTCGTTTTCAGTTGCTAAAATGATTGGCTCTTTCTTACCTTCAAAGTCGAATGAAGAGTTAAGAATAGCTTCAGGATAGTCACAGTTTGGCCAATGGTCTGTCCACTGTCTCTGACCCTGGAAGCCTGCGCAAATTGCGTTGTGACCAACCATTTCTTCTTCGCAGCCTTCAGGAAGATTTTCGTTACCCTTAATTAAGTCTTTGATTATGCAGTACATCTTAATGGTGAATTCCCACTGCTTTTCCTTTTCTTCAGGACTGAACTTAACGAAGTCAGGGTTATCGTCGCGGCCTTCCTTACAATGTTCTTTTGTCCATGCGAGGGCTCTTTCATATTCGTCCTTATTGTAGATGCCCTCTTCCATTCGACGGAGGATTTCAACCTCGTCAACTGATTCAACACGAAGGCCTAAATATTCTTCCATAAATGCCTGATCCATAATAGAACCACCGATGCCCATACAAACAGAACCAATCTGTAAGTATGACTGACCGCGCATTGATGCAACAGCAACAGCGGCACGACCGAAGCGTAAGAGCTTTTCTTTTACGTCTTCAGGAATTTTTGTAACGTCATTTACGTCCTGTACTTCGTGACCGTAAATACCGAATGCAGGTAAGCCCTTCTGGTTGTGAGTTGC
The DNA here is from genome assembly GCA_045614085.1 of Clostridia bacterium. GTDB lineage: Bacteria > Bacillota > Clostridia > Monoglobales > Monoglobaceae > UMGS1820. Next base: position 1,883 of record JAZLCI010000077.1, on the reverse strand, counting down.
AAGAACAGATGCAAGGTAAACAGCACCTGGTCTTTCTGTACCGTTAAAGCCCCATACACCTTTGATTGTCATTGGGTCCATATCCATTGTTTCTGAACCATAGCACCAGCAAGGTGTAACTGTAAGTGTAATGTCAACACCTTCCTTGCGGAACTTTTCAGCACATGCAGCTGATTCAGGAACACGACCGATAGTTGTGTCAGCAATAACAACCTTAACAGGTTCTCCATCTGAATAACAAAGGTTCTGTTCAAATAACTCCTTTGCTACGTTTGCAAGTGCCATTGTCTGATCTTCAAGGCTCTCTCTTAACTTCATAGGGCCACGGCGACCGTCGATGGCAGGTCTGATACCTATTACAGGATATCTTTTAATCATTTTGTATTCCTCCTTAATATATAAAATTAACAGTTTGCAAAAAAATATATGTCTTTGATTTAATTATAGCATTATAATATTCATTTGGCAATATTTTTTTTTGTTAAGTGTAATTATATCATTGATTTTTATACAATGCTTGTGTTATAATATATAAAAATATGAATATTTTATGATTGCAGAGGTTTATTATGAATTATACAACCTATCACGAAAATATGAAAAGAGGGAGCAATGACTTTTCTGCTTCATATTATTATGTGGACAGACGGCACCCAAGATATCAGATGATTACTCACTGGCATAATGAGTTTGAGATTATACGCGTTATTGAAGGAAAGCTTTCTTTAAAACTGAATGGCACTGTCATTGAAATGGAAGCAGGAGACGGAATTTTCTTTAATGCAAGTATGATGCATTCTGCTGTGGCGCATGATTGTGTCTATGAATGTGTTGTTTTTGAAAAATCAATCTTTGGTGCATCAGCAAAATGTAAAGGCTTTGCTGAAACCTTCGGGTATGTGAGATATAAAGATAGTGCAAGACTGAATAAGTTTTTTGAAGCCTTTTCGAAAAAATATGAAGGCTATGAGTTTATCGCTATAAGCCTTATATATAGAATGTCTTTTGATATGCTCAATGGGGAGAGAGGCGAAGGTCTTGCCGAAGATAAGACGGTTAACAAAATAAGACCGGCCATTGCAATAATAGAAGAAGAGTATGGTTCAAAAATCACCCTTGAGGGGTTGTCCAGTGCCTGTGGCGTCAGCCAGAATTATTTTAGCCGACGTTTTAAGGAGATAACAGGACAGACTCCTTTTGAATATCTTTTGATATACAGAATAGAAACAGCATGTAAAATGCTTCTGATAGGGAATGATTCTGTGACAGATGTTTGCTTTAAATGTGGGTTCAATGATTTAAGCTATTTTATAAATGTATTCAAAAAACATATGGGTGTATCACCTAAAAACTACGTAAAAACATATCACATAAAAAAAGGAACAGTATAAAAAAACACGAATAATTCAAAATTATTCGTGTTTTTTTCATTAACTTGGCGAAAACCGAATACCACTGACGAAGTCAATACCACTCGCTGAAGGCGAATATAACTCGTGACAAAGCATGAATAAAACTTGCCAAAGGCAAATGCTTTTAACCCGCTGATTTCTGGCGAAGATACTTCTCTTTTGTGGCAAATCCGCCACGGATATGTCTTTCCTGCTTGTTTTCAGCCAAAATCTTGCCAACATCTGCTGCAAGACTTTTGTTTATGTCTAAAAGTCTTTCTGTTATGTCTTTATGTACGGTCGATTTGGAAATGCCGAATTTTTTTGCAGCATCTCTTACTGTGCATTTGTTTTCTATGATATAATTTGCAAGTTCAACTGTTCGCTCTTCAATGTAACATCTCACATACATTGCCTCCCACATTTTTTAAAATATGTTCTGGTTCAATATATGCGGGATTTAAGATGTATATGTCTGTTTAATGTAGGGTT
>JAZLCI010000076.1:0-16286 GCA_045614085.1 Clostridia bacterium | reverse complement strand
CGGGAACTGTTGGGGGACTTTTATATACAGATGCAGTATGCGAGATTATCTGTGACTTCTTCCATGTAAACTCAGATGTTATTAAGCTTGTATATAAAATAAAGGGTGCAGATAAGATAACAATGGTAACAGATGCTGTTTTCGGAGCGGGTCTCCCTGATGGAGAGTATGTAAGACCGGATGGCGTAACTATAATTGTCAAGAATGGAGAAAACAGGCTCACAAGCGGAACTATTGCAGGGGGTTCATCCTTCTTGATAGACGGAATTAAAAATCTTGTGTCTATTGATATACCATTAAATGAGGCGGTTAAAATGGCAACAAAGAACCCAGCCGAAGCCGCTAAAATCTACGATAAGGTAGGTAGTATAACCGAAGGCAAAATTGCAGATGTTGTAATACTTGATAAGGGCTTAAATATTAAAAAAGTAATCTTAAGAGGTAAAGAGTTGAACTAATGTAATATATAAGAAGCAAAATATATTAAAATAGGCTGAACATACTTATGTTCAGCCTATTTTTACTTATATGATCTTATTTTATCTGTTAAGCCAAGAATATAGTCAATTGATACATCGTAAAATTTTGCAAGAATAATAACCAGCTCACATGGTAAGTCGCGCAAACCGCTTTCATATCTGAAATACTGTGGCTGTGTTGTATAAAGCAAATCGGCTATTTCCTTTTGGGTGTAATTATTATCTTCTCGCAGATCTTTCAGCCTTCTGTAATAAGCCAATTGAAACACCTCCAAAATATCCGTTTGGATATATTGACATTTTATCATTAGTGTGGTATAGTGTTAAAAATTATATCCAAATGGATATAATTATATAGAAAAGGCTTTTTCAAAATGAATAAAATGTAAGGAGGAATAATATGATGAAGAAGTTAAGTTTAATAATTGCCCTTGTATTGATGATATGCTTCAGTACAAGCATTTTTGCTGTGGAAAGCTACAATCAGGGCTTTGGAGATGTTGGTATAGATTATTGGGCATCTTCTTATATTGCTGAAATGAATAGCAGAGGAGTAATAAACGGATATCCGGATGGAAACTTTTATCCTGACAATACCGTAACTCGTGCTGAATTTGCAAAAATAATGGTATGTGCCGCGGGTATGTCGATGACATCACCTTCAAGTCAGAGGTTTGAGGATGTACCTGTCGGTGAATGGTACGCTCCATATGTTGAAGCTGCTTGCCCATACTTGTCAGGATATGAGTATGACGGCAAAAACTACTATAATCCGGACACACCTGCCTTAAGAGAAGATATAGCAGTTGCTCTTGTAAAGTTAAAGGGATATTCAACAAAGGACGCAGAGGTTTCTGTATTAAAGGAAATGTTTTCGGATTATGATTCTATTCCTACAGAAGCCCGTATCTATATTGCCACTGCAGTTGAAAGAGGATTAATTTCAGGCTATGAAGACAAAACCTTCCGTGGACAGGCAACAATAACAAGAGCAGAAGCTGCAACTATGTTGTGCAGAGCATACTCAAGTGCAGAGAATGACTCCTTAAAAGAAAAGAAATGGGCAGCAATTGGAGATAGTATAACCATTCGAAATGGAAACTATGTTTCTCCCGTAGCAAAAGAACTGGGATTGAGTGCGACAAATTTAGGTATAAGCGGAGCAGGTGCTGATATTATGCGTAAATCAATATCTGATCCAAATGATAATAACTATACCCAGGATAGAGAGCAAGCGGTTAAAGATGCTGATATAATAACAATATGGGGATTTATTAACGACCTTGGGGTTGGAAAAGACAGCGAGGGAAATAAAGTAATTGATTTATCATTAAATAAAGGAAAGTATACTAAGAAAGTTGAAAGTCTTATAGAAACAGTGCAAGAACTTAATTCAACTGCTGAAATAATAATTATTGGAACAACCAATGCTTGGGATAGCTATCGCCCGGATATTTATCAACCGGTAGATTCTGAGGGTAATACTATTGCTGATTATAACGAAGTGACAAAAGAAATTGCGCAGAAGCACGGTTTGGAATTTATAGATATGTATAACTTGGTAAAGTTTGATGAGTATAATTGCTTTGTAAGACACGCGGAAATGCCAATAGCCAGCGAAGATAATTATAAAAAGCTTGTTTGCTACACAGGAGAAACAAACGATAACTTTATCAATAAAAAAATCTATTGTTGCGAACTAGAAAATGATAAATACGTGTGGGTTGAATATACAGGCAAATATGGATTGGCTGACTGTGTTCACCCAACTGCATATGGATATGATATGATCACCAATATTCTCACGGATGCAATAAGGAGCATTATTTTAGAGTAATAAAAAAGGGAACGACACACAGGTCGTTTCCTTTTTGGTTGCATATTGTATGCTTTGTAGGGACGGATGCCCGTTTTTGTTTAACCAAAATCATGGCGAGAGCCTGCGTCAATGTTATATTTTTCAAAAATACGAACAATTTCTTCTACTACATCAAAATCATCCTCAATATCAGTATTACATATTACGCAACTTATATCATTTAGCGCGGTAAGAGCAATTGAGTTAATTGCGTCATCGGTATCAATATAAATATATCGAATAGCAGAGTTTATAGCATCCGATACAGCTCCTGCAAATATATCAAGTCTTATATCCATGTTATCACCTCTCAAACATAATATCATATAAATTGTAAAAATACAATAGAAAATTCTGATATATTATAAAATTTATTTTTATCATATAATATTTGTAGTATATGATATGGGGATGATTTAAATGGACTTTACGCCAAGAGAAACTAAAAAGAAGGTTAAAGCAGGGTATAAAACTTTGTATATAAAAGATGATTTAGCTGAAAAAATAAATGACCTTGCAAAAAAGCATGATACAAGCTTTAATAATATAGTTATAAGCATCATTGAAGATTTTTTCGAGGAAAGAAACTAAAATAATAGAGATGTAGGGAGCGACCTGTGTGTCGTTCCTTTTTTTAGTGCAACATATTATACTGTCACCCTTTGAGAGTATGATACATAAGTATAATAATAAATAGCGTTTTTGGTTGGTGATATAAGCTTGAAAAATATAAATGTTTTATCGACTATGAAGAAAAAAACATATGCAGTGGCAAAGTTACAGGGAGGCAGTAAATATCCGAAGTTGAAAGCTACTGTTGAGTTTTTTAAAATTAAAGAAGGAGTTCTTGTTTCGATTTCTGTATCAGGCTTACCTGTAAATAATGATGCATGCAAAAAGCCAATTTTTGCAATGCATATCCATAGCGGAAGCAGATGTAGTGGAAATGAAACAGATCCATTCGCGGATGCTTTGACACATTATAACCCCAACAACTGCCCTCACCCATATCATGTGGGGGATATGCCACCTATATTCGGAGTGAATGGCTCCGGATTTTTAATGTTTTTGACTGACAGATTTTCTGTAGAAGAGGTTGTGGGCAAGGCTGTAATCATTCATTCAAATCCTGATGATTTTACTACACAGCCATCAGGAAATTCAGGAGAGAAGATAGCCTGTGGAATAATTGAAAAGACGCCGGAGCTTCACCTTGCGGATTGGCTATTGAGGTAAAATACGACTTTAACATTGTGGGGCAGTATTAGAATTTGAAATTGATTAAGAACAAAATTTAAGAGAAAAAGTGGAGAGAGAATAGTGAAAAGGTAAAAGGTAAAAGCCGCACACGTAAGTGTGCGGCTTTTTGGTGGAGATGGGGGGAATTGAACCCCCGTCCGAAGAAGCATCCCCACAGGGCGCTACGAGCGTAGTTTGTGATTAAATTTCCCTGACGCTATTGGCTCACAAACAAGCCTATAACGGAGGTAGCTTCATGATGCATGGCTTGGTCAAAGCTTTCCAAACTCACGTTGACCACTTGGATGATACCCGAATCCGTGGGCGTGGTAACCACGGTAGGGCAGCTGCGTAAATTAGGCAGCGTAAGCTAAATTTTTGTTAGCGTTTAATTTAAAAGTTTGGGCTTTTTACGCAGCTCCCAACTGCGGCTCGCTCCCTGAGTATCTGCAACCCCGTCGAAGCCTTTACATCCCCCTATAATCCGCGACTGATGGTCGCGGAGATAATAACTAATAGTGAATAGATAATAGTTATTGTATAAAATCAGCTATGCTGATTTTATAAATTTTCTATTCATCTGATTGACATATCCATCCACACGTCAACACCCTTCGGGTAGTTTTCGATGCTTTCAGGTGCGGCTACTCTCTTGTCTGCAAGAGAAAGTCCCACCCTTTGGGAAGATATGTAGCTCACAACTTACCTTATTTTCAACAAGTGCATTTGCAAACTTCATTGAATTTTCAACAGGCACTGCGCCATCTTCAAATGTATGCCATATAAATGCCTTTGGTGTGTACTCTGTAATGAAATGTTTAAGACCGAAGAAGTTTTTAGCATCAGCCTCTCTTGGTGATGTACAAGAATATCCGCGCCGTGATAGACAATAACAGCAGGACGATGCTTGCTGTATGAACACTCTAAAGAATCTTTTTCCAATATATAGGCTCTCATAAGAGGCGCTCTTTTCGGCCCTTCGATCCCCATTTTTTAATAATCTAATGATAAATCCAAGGTAAAAGTTCTCATAATATTACACACGGGACCTTTCTTTTAAAGCTCTGTCAATGTTTCGCTTTGCATCACGTTCAGCAATAGATGCGCGTTTGTCATAATTCTTCTTACCTTTGCACAAGCCCACAGATAATTTTATATACTGTCCTTTAAAATACAATTTAATAGGAATAAGAGTATATCCCTCCTGTGAGGTCTGCCCGATAAGCTTGTTTATCTCTTTGCGATGAAGAAGAAGTCTCCTTGACCTTAATGGGTCATGGGCGTTTGTACTACCTTGTTCATAGGGGCTTATGTGCATACCGATAAGATAGGCTTCCCCTGTTTTGCAGGAAATGTAGCTGTCTTTTAAGTTAACTCTTCCTGCCCGGATAGACTTAACCTCTGTGCCCTGAAGCTCGATGCCGGCTTCAATTTCTTCGTCAACAAAGTAGTCGTGAAATGCTTTTTTGTTTTGGGTAACAATCTTGATGTTATCTGCCATAAGCCGTCATCTCCTTTCAATGAAATCTGCAAGTTTAAATTATACTATCATATTTACTAAAAGTCAAGTCGAATAAGCTGTACAGTAATGGTTTAAATTCCTATTTAGTACCCATAAATTTAAGGGATAGCTTTATTGTATACTCAATGAGAGACATTTATGCTCAAAACGCGAGGGAATGTCGCAAAGCTCCTTAAACAAAGGCTTCGGGATTTTCTTTTTTAAATCTGCCGAGAACGGTGTAAATCCTTATGTTAAGCACAATGGTCGTAAAGGTCCAGCTTATTGGATATACAAGGAACAGCATAAAAATGCTGTGATTGAGAGGCAGAATGGTGAAAATCCATATAAGCCTGAATACGCATGAGCCTAAAAGAGATATTATCATGGAGTTGAAGGAATAACCCATACCCCTTAACTGCCCGCCGCTTATATCCATAAGACCGCACATGAAATACAAAGGCACAACATAGAAAGATCTTTCCATTCCTGCGGCAATGACGGCTGGGTCAGCAGAGAAAATTCCTATTAAATGTGATGCAAAAATCAGTGATATTGCACTTAAAACTGAAAGTGAAATCACATTTAAAAGAATACATCTTAAGTAAACCTTGTTTATATTATCATACCTTTTCGCCCCTACGTTCTGTGAAGAAAAGGTCATTGCCGATTGAGTAAGGGCATTTGCCACAAGGAATAATATGTTGTCTATATTAACAGAAGCCGAGCACCCTGCAACCGTAGTAGAGCCAAAGGAGTTAATGGCTGACTGAATAATCACGTTTGAAAGGGCAAAGCTTACACTCTGAAGACCTGCAGGAAGACCGATGCGGATGATTTCCCAAAGTTCAGGGCCGTGAAAACGAAGCTTTTTTATATCAAGGTGAGTATCTCCCTTTTCTTTTATAAGGAGAGAGATAACCCATATGGCTGAAATATATTGAGCTGTTATGGTTGCGATACCTACACCTGCAACAGACATATTGAAAAATATAACAAGGATAAGGTTTAACACAACATTTACAATCCCTGCAACAGAGAGAATAATCAAAGGTCTTTTTGTATCGCCCTTTGAGCGAAGAATAGAGGCACCGAAGTTGAATAAAAGGTTTCCCGGACTACCTAAAAAATAGATTTTTAAGTACAGGGTTGAAAGGTCTATAACATCTTTGGGGGTACCCATAAGCAAAAGACAGGGTTTTGCAAAGAAAAGACCGATTAACATAACTATGATACCACAGAAAAAGCCAAAAAGTATAGATGTATGCACACTTTTGACAACAGCGGATTCTTTTTTTGCTCCTATATATTTAGCGATAACAACACCTGAACCAATTGCGATACCCATAAAAAGGCCGACAATAAGGTTACATAAAGAAGCAGTAGAGCTAACCCCTGCCAAAGCTTCATGCCCAACAAATCTGCCAACTACAATAGAGTCAGCGGCGTTATATACAATTTGCAATACCCCTGTCAGCATAAGAGGGATAGCAAACATTATTATTTTTTTGAGAAAAGGTCCATTTGTCATATCTATAGACTTTGAAACTGCCATAAAATCACCTCGAAGCATAATTCATCAATTATATTCTATCATTTTAATATTACGAAATCTACCTTGTTTACATTAATTTTATATTAAAAAGAGCCTCTGTGTTAAACAGAAGCTCAAAATATTATAATTTATTTTTGGCGTTTGCCTTTGCACGAAGCTGATTATTAAGGATTCTCTTTCTCAAACGGAGGTTTTTAGGAGTAACCTCTAAAAGCTCATCGTCAGCTAAAAATTCAAGACAAGCTTCAAGACTCAATATCTGCGGCGGAATAAGACGAAGCGCTTCATCACTTCCTGACGCACGTGTGTTTGTAAGCTGCTTCTTTTTACAAACGTTAACGTTTATGTCCTCACCCTTTGGAGACCAGCCAACAATCATACCTTCGTACACCTGAACCCCGGGAGTGATAAACATTGTACCTCTGTCCTGAATTTTAAATATTCCATAGCCGACAGCTTCCCCTGTTTCAAATGAAACGAGCGAGCCTGTGTGACGTCTTGTTATCTCACCTTTAAATGGCTGATAACTGTCAAAGACAGAACTCATAATACCCTCACCGCGAGTGTCGGTCAAAAATTCGTTTCTGTAGCCTAAAAGACCACGGGCAGGGATTTTGTATTCAAGCTTCATTCTCTCACCCTGGGGTGTCATCTTTTCAAGCTCACCTTTTCTTGAACCCATCTTTTCCATAACGGCACCCATAGATGTTTCGGGGACGTCAATAATAAGTTTTTCAACAGGCTCGCATCTGACACCGTCAATTTCCTTGTAAAGAACTTTAGGTGTACTTACAGAAAATTCATATCCCTCACGGCGCATTGTTTCAATGAGAATTGAAATATGCATTTCGCCTCTGCCGGCAACCTTAAAGCTGTCGGTTGTTTCACCTTCTTCAACTCTTAAAGAAACGTCTTTGAGCATTTCCTTCATAAGTCTGTCGCGGAGCTGTCTTGATGTAACAAACTTGCCGTCCTTACCTGCAAAGGGACTGTCATTTACTGAAAATGTCATTTCAATAGTAGGTTCGCTTATCTTGACAAATGGAAGAGGCTCAACCGCATCTGTCGTGGTAATTGTATCACCTATCATAATATCAGTAACACCGGAGAAGCAAACAATATCTCCAACCTTTGCTTCCTGTACCGCAGTTCTTGAGAGACCATCTATCTGATAAATGTTGACGATTTTAGCCTTGTATGGCGCGTGCTTTTCATGATATTCAGAAACCATAACTTCCTGATTTTGCTTAAGCACTCCGCGTTCAATTCTGCCTATTGCAATTCTGCCCACATAGTCGTTGTAGTCAACAGATGATACAAGCATCTGAACAGGTGCTTCTTCGTCACCTTCAGGAGCAGGAATATAATTCTTTATTGTTTCAAAAAGAACGGTTAAATCCTTTCCTTGTTCATACTGTGAAAGCGACGCTGTACCTGACCTTCCTGAACAGAAGATAACAGGACTCTCTAATTGATCATCGTTTGCGTCAAGCTCAATTAACAAGTCAAGGATTTCGTCAGGGATTTCATCAAGACGGGCATCAGGCTTGTCAACCTTGTTTACAACAATGATTACCTTGTGGTTCATCTCAAGTGCCTTCTGAAGAACAAATCTTGTCTGTGGCATTGGCCCTTCCGCTGCATCGACCAAAAGTATAACACCATTAACCATTTTTAAGATACGCTCAACCTCACCGCTGAAGTCTGCGTGTCCCGGTGTGTCAATAATATTCATTTTTATTCCGTCGTAGAAAACAGAAGTGTTTTTAGCAAGGATAGTGATACCTCTTTCCTTTTCAAGGTCGTTGTTATCCATAACCCTTTCTTCCACTACCTGATTTTCTCTGTATACGGCGCCCTGCTTAAGCATTTCGTCAACCAAAGTAGTCTTTCCGTGGTCAACATGGGCAATTATAGCAATGTTTCTTAAATCTTCTCTCTTCATTATATACACCTCTCATACTTTAACAACTTAAAGAGTATATCATAAAAATAGTAGCTTGTAAACATAAATAATAGCTAAAATCTTCAATAATATTATAAATCCATATATAAATGATGTTTCATAAAGTATAGAGATTTGTCATATTTATATAGGAGAAATACAAAAAAGACAAAATATTTATATGTTTGTGCAATATTTCTATAATAAAGAAAAGAATATATAAAGATTTACCATAATCCTTTGGTACAAAGTTATACAAAAATGCTTTTTTAAGCCTTTGGTAATGGTACTTATGGCGAAAATGCTGTCTGTTTATAAAATGTTTATAATTAGTTTATATAATATTAATACATCCGTTATATAAAGGGTATTGTAGAATTAAAATGGGAATGATTTGGGCTATTTAAGAGAAAGAATGAAAAAAGAGGAGAATGAGAAATGAAAGCGATTATCGTTTTTAACTGTATTATTTCTGTTGTTTTCACATTATGCTATGCGTATCAGTTTTTCTACATTTTTATAGGGCTTCTTAAAAAACCGCAGAAGTTTGTTGCAAAAGCACAGCATCGTTTTGCTGTTGTTGTTTCTGCAAGAAACGAAAGCTCGGTTATAGGAAACCTTATAAACAGCATAAAAAGTCAGAATTATCCTTCAGAGCTTGTAGATGTATTCGTTATTGCTGATAACTGTACAGATAACACAGCTGAAGTTGCACGTAATGCAGGTGCTATTGTTTATGAACGTTTCAATAAACAGCAGGTTGGTAAGGGTTATGCTCTTGACTGGATGTTCAAGATTATCCAGAGTGACCATGCAGATAAAAACTATGAAGGCTATATTATATTTGATGCCGATAATATTTTAGATCCTAATTATATTAAGGAAATGAACAAAGTCTTTGACAACGGCTACAGAATTATCACAAGCTACAGAAACTCAAAGAACTATGACACAAACTGGATTACAGCAGGTTATTCGCTTTGGTTCCTGCGTGAAGCAAGATACTTAAACAATGCAAGAATGCAGCTTGGCACAAGCTGTGCAATATCAGGAACAGGCTTTTTGGTTAGCGCAGAGGTTATCCGTGAAAACGGTGGATGGATTCATCACCTTCTCACAGAAGATATTGAGTTTACAACTGACAGCATTATAAAGGGTGAACAAATCGGTTACTGCGCAAACGCAGTTTTATATGATGAACAGCCAACTTTATTCAGTCAGTCTTATACACAGCGCCTAAGATGGGCAAAGGGATTTTATCAGGTGTTTAAGAACTACGGCGCAAAGCTTGTGAAGGGAGTATTCAAGGGAAGCTTTTCATGTTTTGATATGCTTATGACAATCTCACCTGCAATGCTTTTAACTCTTATCAGTATTGCAATCAATATTGTGGCTATCCCTGTTGGTTTAATAACACAGTCACCTGACCTTCCGCTTCTTGTTAAGACACTTGCACAGACACTTATGAACTTTTACGGAATGTTCTTGTTATTGGGAACAATCACTGCGGTTACTGAATGGAATCAGATTCACTGCAGTAAGGGAAAGAAGATAGCATATTTGTTCACTTTCCCACTCTTTATGTTAACATATGTTCCTATCGCAATTGTTGCACTTTTCCGCAAGGTTGAATGGAAGCCAATTAACCATTCTGTTTCAAAATCACTTACAGAAATCTGCGGAGAGCAGTCAAAAGCGTAAATAAAGATAATCAGCCGAACCTTTCGGGGTTCGGCTTTTTTGTTGTACAAAGAAGGGGCTGCTCACGGACCCCTTTAAGCAGAGATGGGTAGATTGGCGCAACCTACAAAACTTGACAAACCTACAACTCGACACTAACGCAACTTACCATAGTGTAAAATATTAATTGGCAAAAAAATTGGGAATACCCACTATCGGCTATTCTCAAATCGAACAAACTATAGTATAATAGTATTGTCAAAGTACTAAAATTAAGGAGTTTGTACAATATGAACATTTTAACCGAAAACGAAATAAACATCAAGAGTTTAGAGAATTTTTTTACAATTGTGGTTGCAGACTTGCAACCGGAGTCTTTGCAAATTACTTGGAGTCTCTTGATAAAGAGCTTATGAAAAGTCGTGACAAAGAGCTTTTAAGACACAAAGGGCATCGTAAAACGTGCATTAAAACTCTGATGGGAGAAGTCGAATATTCAAGAGCGGTATATCAAGTAATGGATAATGAGTGTTAGAAAAAGTTTGTGTATCTGATTGATGAATATGTTGGCTTTGAAAATATCCGTTTTATCTCAGCAAACCTTGTTGAAAGTATTGCAAATAATATCTGTTAAACCTCTTACGGACAGACGGCAAAAAATATATCTTCTCTTACAGGACAAAGTATCAGTCACCAAGGTGTATGGAATGTTATTCATAAACTTGGTTCTCAAATCGAAAAACAAGAAAACAGATATATTGGACTTAACAAGGAGCATAAGCTTTAAGGCAAGAAAGAAGTTGCAGTATTGTTTGAAGAAGCAGACGGTATTTTTGTTAAAAAGCAAGGACGTTATCGTCACAAAGGCAGCAATTCTTTTAAACTTAAAATTGCCATAGCACATAAAGGTTGGAATAAAACTGCACCCAAACGTTTTGAACTTTTAAACAAAACCGTTGTATGTGATATAGCAAGCGGACAAGAATTCCGTTTATTGACAGTGCGTTATCTAACGGAAGAAAAGAGCTTATCAATTGGCTTAAGGGAAGAAATTACTCAATCTCATATTTTTGAGTTTTTCGCCGTCGGTGTGTTTGTGATACGCATTTTATCGCAGTAACAGTCAATGGTGACGTAAACTCTGCAATACAATCTGTTTAAGTTGTTCAAAAATTTAGTGAAAAATTTCCCAACTTTTACTCGATACTAACGCAACCTAAAAACTATTGACTTTTTATGACAAATATGATATACTGCAGTAGATAATCTCATAGTAGTGAAAAATTGATGATAGGCGTATAAATTTTATAAAGTTGAAATTAATTAATTCCTGCGATATTGGGATTCAAAATATAATTTCAATGGATTTATGAATGGAGGAGGATATAATGCTAAACGTAGGTGTGATTGGCTGCGGTATAATTGGTGAATTGCACGCATATGCATATTCGCGAATTGCTGAAACTAACCTTGTAGCACTAATTGATACAAATATTGAAAACGCAGAAGCACTGGTAAAAAAGTACGGCGGTAAGGCATATAAGAGCATTGATGATGTTCTTGATAAGCTTGATGTGGTTAGTGTAGTAACGCCGCCTAACTCGCATTACCCAATAATAACAAATTTGCTTGAGAGAGGAATTCCTGTATTTACAGAGAAGCCTGTTACGATTGATGTAGAACAGGCAAAAGATTTAGTGAGAAAAAGCAAAGAAACCGGAGTGCCTATAGGCGTTGGACTTAAGATGAGATACGAGCCGGTATTTGTAAAGGCAAAGGAACTCATTGGTGAGCTAGGAGCATTATTTGGAGTTTCGACTGTTAAGAATCAGCCTTTTACTGCTGAACACAATGAATGGATAAAGAAAACCGGGTGTATGTATGAGCTTTCAGTACATGACTATGACCTTATTAACTGGATAATGGATGCGGTACCGGAAACGGTGGAAGCAGATCTTAGGTACTCTGATACATGGGTGAAGGAAGATAAGGCGTTTCTTAATGTAGAATACAGCAATGGGGCAAAGGGTCAGCTTATGACCTCATATTCTAAAGGTTCAAAGTATGCTCCTTATGATTTTACTATGATATTTGTGGGTGAAAATGGATATATGAGGGTAGAAAGACCAAACAGAATTGTTTTGGTCACTGATGATGTAAAGGTAATAGATATCGAGCCAATCGGTGTATATGATATATTTGAGCTCCAAATACAGAAGTTTATAGATAAACTTAATGCAGGGGAAGAGTATGTTCCCAATATTAAAGATGGAGTATTGCCTACATTTTTGGTTGAAGCCGCTAACAAGGCATATAAGGAAGGTAAAAAGGTTGCTTTTTAAGAAAGACATAAACAAATGTAAAGGGCAAAACGTAAAAATATAAAATTTATCAAAGTTAGGAGAAAAAAAGGATGAAAAATTCTAGAGTAGTAGCAATGATGCTTGCATTAGTGATTAGTTTCTCACTGCTCATTGTACCAATGGCAGCTGTTAATGCCGATGAGATAGAGGGGAATAACATTTATAAGGAATTTTATGTAGACATAAACACCGGTAACGACAGCAATATTGGTAGTGAGCATGCTCCTTTTAAAACCATTCAGAGAGCACAGGAGGAAGTAAGAAAGTTCAATACCGGAATGACTGGCGACATTATTGTTAATATTGCCCCAGGAAGATACCAGGTATCGGAGTCAATCTATTTAGACCAGACGGATTCAGGATTTAACGGTTTTGATGTTATCTATTGCGGCACAGACACTAATAACCTTCCTGTTATTTCAGGTGCGATTCCTGTAACAGGCTTTACTCCTACAGAGGGAGAAGACGGAGTTTGGCAGACTTACCTTCCAGATGTTAGGTATGTAAGAGAAATGTTTGTTGACGATGTTATCTGCCAGAGAGCAAGAAGTGAAAATTCCATGTTTGGCTTAAGTGATTATATCGATGGTGATGCTACATATAAATATGATGGAATTGTGGTTGATAAATCAACTGTCGGATTATATGAAAATCCGGAAGATGTGGAACTTATATGGCCTGTATCATGGAAAACGTTTATAATAAAGGTTAAGGATATATACCAGCATCCAGATAATGCGAACAGAGCGATAATAGAGTTGCCTAATCCAGTGTGGCAGAGCAGCCGTAACACCGATACTAATCCGGATACTCATCCGATTTATCCCGGATATGAAATTGGCTTTACTGTTGAAAATGCTTACGAGCTTATGGATGAGCCGGGTGAGTTCTATTATAATAGAAAGACTCAAACTCTCTACTATATTCCTCGTGAAGGACAGGATATGACAACAGCAGAGGTTTTGGTCCCTACATCTGATAAATTGCTTGAGATAAAGGGTAATGGTTATGATGAGAGAATTCATAACATTGCTTTTGAAAATGTTGAATTTGCACATACAACATGGGCAGACCTTGATATTCAAAGTCAGTTGTTTAATCAGGGAGAACGTCCCGGTTTTTCAGCAGCAGGTATGGATATGACAGTCGGTGGCGTCGAGGTTAGCTGGGCAGATGAAATCAGGATACAATCCTGTTCTTTCTATGGAATTAAAGGAACTGCACTTAATTTGATGGAGAGCGTTAGAAACTCTTTGTTTGATGGAAATACATTTACAGACATCGGCTGTGGTGCTGTAAAGGTTGGTGAGGTATGGCATAGAAAATGGCAGGAGCCTGATGTAACCGAAGGACCTGCAAACGTATTTTATCATAAGGGTTGGACCTCTACAACTCAGGTTAAGCTACACGGTATGTATTTAAATCCTGCAGACGATGGTGAGTTTTATCCTACTGCTCGTTCTTGCTGGACAAGTGAGCCTGGTGCTGAAAACGAAGGGGTTAAATCCTGGGTTAAGGGAGACCTTGAAAAAGCTTACAACATAGACTCTATTAAGCTTTTCTTCCATGATGTTGTTAAGACAAGTGCCGGTAACTACGGAAAGAACGTATTTACTGATGAACAGAAAAACAATTTTGAAGTTCTGGTATCAAACGATGAAGATTTTAACGAATACCAGGTTGTGGCAACCGTTAAGGAACCTGTTGACGGGGAGATTGAAGTTAAGGTTCCTGCAGGAGAAAAATATCGTTATTTTATGGTAAGAAAGACTAAGGCGGCGCCTTTTGCGATTAGTGCAATTTATGTGCTTAGTTATGACGAAAAGCCTATAGGCAGAGGGTATATAGGAACTTGCGTTAACAATACGGTAAGTAATAACTATATTACAAGAATAGGACAGTATCACAGAGGTTCGGCGGCAATTACAACTTACTATTCAGATACAACTGTTATAGACCATAATGTGATAAAAGACATTTCTTATTCGGGAATCTCAGCAGGCTGGGGTTGGAGCAAAACAAGTAATACAACCAGTAAGGATAACATTATCAGTAACAATTGGATTGAAGATTTTACTATGGTTGATAATGATTCTGGAGCGATTTACGTTGTGGGTAACTGTCCTGGTATGAAGATTGTTGGCAACGTATGTAAGAACCAGGGTAACAAGATGGGTGCTTTGTATACTGATACGGGTGCTGCATATATGGAGTTTCGCGATAACTTTGTAATGAATACGTGTTGGCCATTGCATGTGTATAGTGATAATATGTATGAAGTAATAGCACGTAATACTTATGCAGTTGGTACCCGACGCTCTTTATATAGGGGTACTGATTGTGATTTAGAAACAATCAATACAATTATGCCACACAGATATCCAAGAGAAGCAATAGAGATTGTTAATAATGCAGGCCTTATGGATGGTTATGAATATGTGGAAGAACGTGCCCGTGATATAGATAATAACTGGGTTAAGGATGAATATTCAAATTATCCCCTTGGAAGAAAAGGTGAAGCCGGACGTGCCAGCGCTCGTATTGACGAATACGAAGAAAATATAGCAGTTCTTTTGGAAGGAAATTGGGCAGTCGGAAATTATCCATGGCAACTCTCGCCTGAGCATAAATATCAGATGGAGTATTATCATGATAGAATTCGTAAGGTCAACAAGTTAGATGATAACGAAATCCGTGGCGATATTGAAGAACAAATTGCTATAGGTAAGCTTATGAGAGATGTTTATGATTCTGTACAGCATCTCACTGTAGCAGAGACAAAGGCAATCTGTGATGGACTTCTTTCTGATGCTAAGGAAGAAAAGAAGTTTGGAGGATATATGCCTGGCTCTATTGAAGAGTTTAAGAAGGCGGTGGATGCTGCAATGGCAATGCCTGAAGCAGACGAAAATGATGTTTATATGAAGGTTACAGCTATGGAGGCTGCAATTGATGTATTTACCCAGAAGCAGTACAGCGATGAGGTTAAATATGTTTTCGTTGAAGATGGTGAAACTGTAATGGATAAAGAAAACAGGAAAATTGTTGTAAATATTCCAAACGGCATAGATGTATCGGAAATTGATGTTCAGGTTATGACTCACGGTGGTACAGCGGTTGCGACTGATCTTTCAAAGATTGTGTTTAACAAAGAGATAGTGTTACCTTTATATAATAGCGAAGTTGATGATTACACCTACTGGACATTAGAACTTAGACAGGATGATTTCAGTAATACTACGAATATTGTAACCATCAATCCTGAAGATTGGGTAAATACCAATTCTAATGTGAAATTTCAGAATGTTGCAGGAACGCAGACGTTCCAGGCATGGATACATCCATATATGTTCAAAACTCCTGTGTCAGGAAAGGTATCATTAAACATCGAAGCTGATAGATATGACAACAATAACGGACTATCATTTATTATGTCGGCTAAAGCCTGCGAGGATATTGAGTATGATGGTTTATATTATAAAAATACCTATTATAAGATAAGCATCAAGAACCAGAAGATTGAGTTGTATCAGGTTAAGTCAGGTAGACCTGCCTTGATAGAAGCCGTAGGGGATATTGGTTTCTTGTACGGAGAACCCAATAAGATAGACCTTCAGGTTAAAGAGGATAGACTCTATGATACGATAGAGGTTGCTATTAATGGTA
>JAZLCI010000075.1:0-15592 GCA_045614085.1 Clostridia bacterium | reverse complement strand
TGAGGTTCCTGTTTTTGCGGAAGAGGGTTGCACCGATGCTGTAAAGATTGCAAAGGATGGTCTTATCCACGCAGTTAAAAACGGAAACGATATATTAATTATAGATACTGCGGGCCGACTTCACATAGATGAAGACCTTATGAATGAGCTTAAGGAAATCTGCAAAGAAGTTGAGCCTACTGAAATTCTTTTGACAGTTGATGCTATGACAGGTCAGGATGCAGTTAATGTTGCTGAAGCTTTCAATAATGAACTTGAGATAACAGGTGTTGTTTTAACAAAGCTTGACGGTGACACAAGAGGCGGTGCCGCACTTTCAGTTAGAGCGGTTACCAATAAGCCTATCAAATACTGTGGTATGGGTGAAAAGCTTACAGATCTTGAAGTGTTCCACCCTGACAGAATGGCATCGAGAATCCTTGGTATGGGTGATATGTTAAGTCTTATCGAAAAGGCTGAACAGGCACTTGATATGAAAAAGGCAGAGGAACTTGAAAAGAAGCTTCGCACACAGAGATTTACATTCTCTGACTTTTTAGACCAGATGGGTCAGATGAAGAATATGGGTTCTATGCAGGATATCTTGGGGATGATTCCGGGTATGAATTCTGCGGCTCTTAAAAACGTTGACATAGACGAAAAGAAGCTTGCTCATATAGAGGCGATTATCACATCTATGACCCCGGGGGAGAGAGAGCTTACTGATAAGTTAACCCCTTCCCGTAAGGAGAGAATTGCAAAAGGTAGTGGAACTTCTATAACAGAGGTTAATGCTTTGGTTAAACAGTTTGAACAGATGCAGAAAATGATGAAGCAGCTGTCAGGCGGTTTTATGGGCAAGAAAGGCAAACGTCGCGGAGGACTTTTTGGTAAGTTCGGCGGCTTTATGTAAATTTGTAAAAATAATTAAATTCATATATTAAATTTTTTGGAGGTATTTTAAAATGGCAGTAAAAATTCGTTTAAAGAGAATGGGTGCAAAGAGAGCTCCTTTTTACCGTGTGGTTGTAGCTGATTCAAGATTCCCACGTGATGGTAGATTCATTGAGCAGGTTGGTACTTACAATCCTATGACAGACCCTGCAACAACAGAATTTGATGCAGAAAAGGTTCAGAAGTGGATCGGTAACGGTGCACAGCCTACTGACACAGTTAAGCGTTTGCTCAAGGAAAAGGGCATTATCTAATTTTAGCTAAAGGGATGAGCATATAATGAAAGAATTATTGGAATTTATTGCGAAGTCTATGGTGAATAATCCTGATGCAGTAGAGATTACTACTGTTGAAAGAGATTCAGCAACTGTCCTCAAACTCCACGTTGCGGAAGAGGATATGGGTAAGGTAATCGGAAAGCAGGGAAGAATTGCAAAGGCAATCAGAACTGTTATGAAGGCTGCCGCAAGCAACGAAAGTAAAAAAATAATAGTTGATATTATGTAAAACGGAGGGCAGTCCTGATAAAAGATTATTCTTTTATCAGGATATGCCCAAATCGTATTTTCGGAGAAAAGTATGAAAAACGCAATTTTAGAAATAGGACAGGTTGTCAACACCCACGGAGTAAAGGGTGAAATTAAGGTTCAGCCTTGGTGTGATGACCCGAATATTTATGATGAACTTGAATACATTTACATCGGCGGTAAGAGATACGACATCTTACGTTCAAGATTGCATAAAAACTGCGAAATCTTAGCTGTCGAGGGTATTAACAATATAAACGAAGCAGAACTTTTGCGCAATAAAATTGTTACTGTTGAAAGAGAGATGCTTGGTGAGTTGCCAGAGGGCAGATATTATATCGTCGATATTTTGGGCCTTGAGGTAAGAATTAAGGATGGCGACGTTTTAGGGGTTATTGATGATGTTATACACACGGGAAGCAATGATGTTTATCAGGTAAAAAGAGATGGCAAAAAGCCTGTTTTAATCCCTGTTATACCTGATGTTGTAAACGAGGTCAATATTGATGAGGGGTACGTTATCATTACTCCTATGAAGGGATTGATAGATGATGAGGTTTGATATACTCACATTGTTTCCTGAAATGATGGAGGCTGTTTTAGGTGACAGCATAATAGGCAGAGCGAGAAAGAATGGGCTTATAGAGATAAACTATGTACAGATACGTGACTTTGCCATAAACAAGCATGGTCAGGTTGATGATTATCCATATGGCGGGGGCTTTGGTATGGTTATGCAGGCACAGCCAATATATGATGCGTATATGAGTGTTTGCAAAGACCTTGACTATAAGCCATATACGGTTTATCTTTCGCCACAAGGGAAGACCTTTAAACAAAGCACCGCGAAAAAGCTTTCGAAAATGGAACATATAGTTTTCCTTTGCGGTCATTATGAGGGCGTTGACCAAAGAGTTTTAGACGAGATAGTTGATGCTGAAATTTCTATTGGTGATTATGTTTTAACAGGTGGCGAGATTGCCTGTATGGCAGTTGTTGATGCTGTGTCAAGACTTGTGCCGGGTGTCTTAAAGGGTGAAGAATCATTTTCAGAAGAATCACATTATAACGGACTTTTGGAACATCCGCAGTACACAAGACCTGAAGTGTGGATGGATAGAAAAGTTCCTGATGTTTTGCTTAGCGGTCACCATAAAAATATTGGTATCTGGAAAAGGAAAATGTCTATAATAAACACCTTTAAAAAACGTCGTGGAATGCTCTCAAAAGCAAAGCTTTCAAAGGATGAAGCAAAGCTTGTAAATGAGCTTAAAGACGGAAATGTAACAGAATAAAAAAATGTTGTATTTTGTATAAATTTATGATAAAATAAATATATGTCCATACATAATATATGGAGAAGAAAAGAAAGGCTGTGAAATTGATGAAATGTCCAAAGTGCGGAATTAATTTACTGGATCATATAAGTGTATGTCCATTTTGTAAAACCTCTATGCCTAAAAAAGAGGAAGAAACACCATCTGCAGATAAGACAACAGGTCAGAACACAGGAAGATTTGCATCTGTAGATCCTGCCAGAGAGAGTTATGACTTTGATTTACAATATACCCTTACTTTCAGGGATTCAGGTGAAATCAAGCAGGCTATCGCAGATATGGATGCAGGTATAAGTCAGAATGGAGATAAAAAGACTTCTCAGGATAAGAAGAAGTCAAGCGAGCCAAGATATACAAAGGAAGAAATGCAGGAGGCCGCTCTTCGTGCTCAAGCGCGCAGAGAGGGCAGAAAAGCCGGCGGAAAGAAAAAGGCTTCAAGTGTAGAGAGACGTAAAAAGCATGCTATGCGTGTAGCAAGACCTACTAAAGCATATGCTGACGAAAACGAAGTTAAGACACAGAAGTCACACAAGGGCCTTATTTTAGGTGCAGGGGTTTTGGCTTTAGTTGTTGTATTGATTATAGGCATAGTTAATATATGCTCATATTTTGCTCACAAAGACCCTGAATATCCAACTGTGTATACAAAGGCAAACAGACTTTATTCATACTATGAGGGTAAAGAAACTGAAATAAGCTCAAGCTTTGTATCAATGGAGTATGATGCCAGAACAGAAACTGCAAAATCATCTTCAAACGATCCGAAGATTACTAAAAAATCAGAGCTTACTGAAAAGAAGCTTATAAAGATTTCTGAAAGCGGAGCTTCTATGTTCTTCCTCGAAAATGTGAATATGAACACAGGAACGGGTAGTCTTGCATATTACGAAAGCGGAAAGAGAAAGAGCAAAAAAGAAGTTGCACAGAATGTCTACTATGACATAGTTGTAGGTCAGGGTGGTACTTCCGTTCTCTTTGTTAAGAATGCAGACAAAGATGGCGCTCATGGTCAGCTTTGTTACTGGACAACCTCTATGAAAGAAGCTATCACAATTGATACAGATATTTGGGCAGGAAACTTTAAATTAGCTCAGGATAACTCAAGTGTAACATACATCAAGAACTTTAACCCTGATGTATATACAGGTGATTTGATGTTTGCAAGCCTTACATCTTCTATCCAGCCAAAGAGAGTTGATGAAAGAGTTTCATTTGTATTCGGTACAACACCAAAGAGCAAGATTTATTTCTATGCTAAGGAATATGACACCAAAAAGGGTACTTATGACTTGTATATCCAGAGTGATACAGAAGGACCAAAGGTTATTGCAGAAAAGGGTTACCTTGCTCCTGTGATTTCTAAAAAGGTTGAAAGTGCATATGTATTCAGTAATTATGCAAACAAGCTTCAGACTCTTAACTGTGTTGACTTGCTTACAGGTGCAAATACAAAGCTTGCTGATGAGGTTACAGATATTGTTAAGGTAAGAAATGATGATGGTGCAGTTATATATTCTAAAGTGTATGACGAGAATAAGGCTGACTACTACTTTGTAAGCGCAAAGTCACCAAATCCACAGAAGGTTGCATCTGCAATAGATACAAAGGTGTTAAAGAATGGTATTTCACTCTTTGATGCAAGCAATGACTTTTCAAGAATTGCATATGTTGGTGGATATGATGACAGGGATATGAGTGGCGCTCTTTATACTATGACAGTTATAAACGATTATGCAGGTTCTGAAATCAGAATTTCTGATGATGCATATTGCTGTGATGTTTCAGCAGATGGCGCAATTGTCAGATTTGCTACAAGCTATAACAGAGACAGTAATACTGTAAGCCTTGTATCATACTCAAATGCAAATACTCTTGCTCTTTCTGAAGAAGTTGCAGCAGGTGCCTTTACATTTGATAAGACAGGTGAATATGCTATCTATGCAAGAGATATAAACGAGAATACAAAGACAGGCAATATTGAATCTGTCAACAAAAAGGCAAAAACAAAGAAGCTTGATGAATCCGTATCAGCATATGGCCTTAAGAAAGATGGTTCTGTAATTCTTCTTAAGAGTTCTGAAGACGGACAGTCAACAGCTATTTGCAGAACAAAGTTAAAGGGCGGAAAAGTAAAGACTATTACTGAAGACGTTACAAAAGTTTTGTTCTACTAAAATGAATAAGAATAACAAAAAAATCGGGATAATGGGCGGGACTTTTGACCCGCCCCATTTCGGTCATTTAATTTCAGCTGAAAACGTAAGAAAAGGTTTAGACCTTGATAAGATAATCTTTATTCCTACGGGGAATATTTATTATAAGGATACAAGGGAAACAGCAGATGCAAAGGTTCGCCTTAAAATGGTTGAACTTGCGATTTTGAACAAGCCTTTTTTTGAAGTATCAGATATTGAAGTAAAGACAGAGGGGTACAGCTATACCTGTGAAACTTTAGAAAAGTTAAGGGTATTATATCCTGACTGTGAGCTTTATTTTATAGTAGGGGCAGATTCTCTTGACTATATTGAAAAGTGGAAAAACCCTGAAAAAATTTTTGCCCTTTCTAAAATTGTTGCAATAGGAAGAGAGGGATTTTCCCAAAAAGAAAATGCAGAAAAAGCAGAAAAGCTTAAAGCTTTATATAATGCTGAAATTATTCTTTTTGATATGGAAAATATAGATGTTTCTTCTACGGAAATAAGAAATGCTGTAAAAAATGGTATTGATTTTAAAGGTAAGGTAGAAGAAAATGTTTATGATTATATTATAAATAATAATTTGTATAAAAACGGTGATACAAATGATGGAAATTGATGCAATAAAAGCCTTTCTTAAGGATAACTTAAGTGAAAAGAGATATAAGCATTCGTTGGGCGTTGCTGATGAGGCTGTGTTGCTTGCAGAAAGATACGGCGCAGAAAAGCTTAAGGCATATATAGCAGGTCTTGTTCACGATGTCGCAAAGGAAATAGGCAATACCGAGGCAAAAATGCTTCTTAAAGAAAAGTATAATGTGGAGTTAGATGCAGTTGAGGAAAAGACGCACAAGCTTTTGCATGGGCCTTTAGGTGCTTGTATGGCACAGGATATTTTTGATATCGATGATGTGGAAATTCTTGATGCCGTACGTTATCATACAACAGGCAAGGCGAATATGAGTGTTCTTACAAAAGTTTTATATATTGCCGATTATGTTGAACCAAACCGTACCTTTGAGGGTGTTGATGACTTAAGACATCTTGCTTATGAGGATATAGACAAGGCGATTATGGTTGGTATAAACTGGACCTTTGAAGAGCTTATGGAAAAGAACAGTATGTTCCACCCTGACACAGTTCATGCGAGGAATTATTTATTACTTGAAAAGTAATTAAACGAGGTGTTGTAATGCGAGAGGTAGGAAATGAAAAACGCCCTGAAAACATTAAGCGCCGCAAAAAGAGACGCAGGATTAAATATCCGGGCAGATTTATAGTGTTTGTTGTTACAGCAGTAATTTGTATATGGATGATTTATACCTTTATACTGTCCCTTGCATCGGGTCAGAAGTTCAGTATGCTTGGGGTCAGCTCGGAACCTGTCAGAACCTTTGTTGTTGCAGGTGTTGATGAGGGAGGTTACAGAACTGACCTTATTATGTTATGTCAGACCAACAGATATTTAAACGAGACAAACATAATTCAGATTCCACGAGATACAAGGGTTGAAAACAGAAGAAATGACAAGAAGATAAACTCTGCCTATTATTCAGGATTTGAATGTATGAGCAGTGAAATATACAAGGTTACAGGGCTAAAACCTGATCACTATATTATGGTGGATTTTGAGGGATTCAGCGATATTATAAATGCACTTGGTGGTGTAACGGTTGATGTTCCAATCAGAATGAACTATACAGATCCTGTTCAGGACCTTGTGATAGACTTAAAACCGGGAAAGCAAAGACTTAATGGTAAGGAAGCCCAGATGTTTATGCGTTTCCGTCAGAATAATGACGGTACCGGTTATAAAAATGGCGATATGGACAGAATGGAAGCGCAGAAAACAGTTTATTCTGCAATTACCAAAAAGCTTATGTCACCGATAGGTATATTAAGGGCACCTCTTGTGTTTGGTGCAGTTGCCTTAAATACTGATACAGATATGAATGTTTTTGAACTTGCCGGCACCTTAAAGGATGTAGCGGCAACAGTACCAAATATCGAGGTACATACCCTCCCGGGTGAGGGAAGATATATAGGGGGCGGTTCATATTTTGTTCCTTATAAAAATCAGACAGAAACACTTATAAATGAGAATTTTGTAAGATAGGAGATATTTTATGGCAAGTGAAAATAAAATTGTTAATAAAATAGTCGAGGTTTTAGACAGTAAAAAAGGTGACGATATTGTTGTATTAAATGTTGAATCCTTAACTACAATAACTGACTATTTTGTTATAGCAACAGGTAATAACGAAAAGCTTGTTCAGGCACTTTGCGACCATGTAGAAGAAGAACTTTCTAAAATTGGCGTAGAGCATATAAACAAAGAGGGTTACAGAAGCGGAGACTGGATATTAATCGGATATAATGATGTAATCGTTCATATATTCAAGCCCGAGGCCAGAGACTTCTATAATTTAGAACGTGTATGGCAGGATGCAATCAAAGTTGACGTTTCTGATTTATTAAAGTAAGACAGGAGGAAATAAAGATGAAATACGATTATAATGAGGTTGAGCTTAAATGGCAAAAGAAATGGGAAGAATCAGGGGAATTCTCTATTACAGAGGATGCATCAAAGCCTAAATACTATGCCCTTGAAATGTTCCCATATCCATCAGGTAATCTCCATATGGGACATGTACGTAACTATTCAATAGGTGACGTTGTTGCCCGTTATAAGAAGATGCAGGGATTTAATGTTTTACACCCTATGGGATGGGATTCATTTGGTCTCCCTGCTGAAAATGCTGCTATTAAGAATGGTACACCACCTGCTGACTGGACATGGTCAAACATCGACAATATGCGTGATCAGCTTAAAAGACTTGGCTTTAGCTATGACTGGTCAAGAGAGGTTGCTACCGCTAAACCTGACTACTATAAGTTCACACAGTGGATGTTTATTCAGCTTTACAAGCACGGACTTGCTTATAAGAAGAAGTCATATGTAAACTGGTGTCCATCATGCCAGACAGTTCTTGCAAACGAACAGGTTGTAAACGGCAAGTGCGAAAGATGTAAGAGCGAAGTTGGTAAAAAGGATTTGGAACAGTGGTTCTTCAAAATCACAGACTACGCTCAAAGACTTTTAGATGATATAGACAAGCTTGATGGTTGGCCTGATAAGGTTAAGTCTATGCAGTCTAACTGGATAGGCAGATCAGAGGGTGCAGAACTTCAGTTTGAAGTTGTTGGCGAAGATATGACACTTACTGTCTTTACAACAAGACCTGATACAATCTATGGTACATCATATATGGTTATCGCACCTGAACACCCTGCTGTTGATAAGCTTATCACAGGCAAGGAACAGGAAGCTAAATGCCGTGAGTTTATCAAAAAGGTACAGGGACAGAGCGAAATCGTACGTTCTGCTACTGATACAGAAAAGGAAGGTGTATTCACAGGGGTTTACGTTAAGAACCCATTCACAGGTGAAGATATGCCTCTCTACCTTGCAAACTACGTATTCTTAGACTATGGTACAGGCGTTGTTATGGGTGTTCCTGCTCATGACCAGAGAGACTTTGATTTTGCTAAAAAGTATAACTTACCTATTAAAATCGTTATCGAGCCACAGGATGCAAACATCACAGCTGAAACAATGACAGAAGCATTTGCAGCGGAAGGCACAATGGTAAATTCAGGTCCATTTGACGGTATGAATAATGTTGAAGCATTGGCTAAAGCTATTGACTATGCAGAAGAAAAAGGCTTTGGTACAAGAAAGGTTAACTTCAGACTTCGTGACTGGCTTATTTCAAGACAGAGATACTGGGGTGCACCTATCCCTGTTGTATATTGTGAAAAATGCGGAACTGTTGAAGTTCCTGAAAGTGACTTACCTGTTATGCTCCCTGAAAACGTTAAGTTCACAGGTCAGGGTAAATCACCTCTCAGCGAATGTCCTGAATTTGTAAACACTACCTGTCCAAAGTGTGGCGCACCTGCAAAGCGCGAAACAGATACAATGGATACATTCGTATGTTCCTCATGGTACTTTATGAGATATTGTGACCCACACAATACTGAACTTCCTTTCTCAAAGGATAAGACAGACTACTGGATGAACGTTGACCAGTATATCGGCGGTGTTGAACACGCGATTTTACACTTGTTATATGCAAGATTCTTCACAAAGGCACTTTATGACTTTGGTTATATCAACAGCGAAGAACCTTTCGATAATCTTTTAACACAGGGTATGGTATTAAAAGATGGTGCAAAGATGTCAAAGTCTATCGGTAATATCGTTAGCCCTGAAGAAATCATCAGCAAGTACGGTGCAGACACAGCAAGACTTTTCATTATGTTTGCGGCTCCACCTGAACGTGACCTTGACTGGAACGACACAGCAGTTGAGGGTGCTTACAGATTCTTAAATCGTGTATGGCGCGTTGTTGATGATTTAAGCGAATTTGCAAAGGGCGAAATCGACAAGAGTGCCTTAACAGAAGAAGATAAGAAGCTTCGCCTCTCGGTAAACACAAGCATCAAAAAGGTGACAGAAGATTGTAACAGATTCAGCTTTAACACAGCTATAAGCTCAATTATGGAAATGGTTAACGCTATCTATAACTACAAGGATAAGGTAGCAGAATTAAACGGTGGTGTTGTTAAGGAAGCGCTTGACAGCCTCGTGCTTTTACTCTTCCCATTTGTTCCTCATATCACATCTGAACTTTGGGAAATGCTCGGTCATACTGAAGCGATTTCTACATACAGCTTCCCTGTATGTGACGAAACTGCTCTTGTGGTTAACGAAATCGAAGTTGTTGTACAGATAAATGGTAAGATAAGAGATAAGTTGGTTATCTCACCTGATGCAACAAGAGACGAAATGACAGACCTTGCATTAAACAACGAAAAAATTCAGAAGTATATCGACGGAAAAGAAGTTGTAAAGTGCATCGCAGTACCTAAAAAGCTTATAAACATCGTTATAAAGTAATAAAAAGGGTTGCCGAATGGCAACCCTTTTAAAATGCATAATGCGGAATTAACCCCGCAAAATCTTTTTGTAATAAAATTGTAAAAAATACGTGACAAATGAAAATTGTTAGGTTATAATATAAGATGAATAAAAAGGGCAGTTTGCCCGAAAACGAATGAGGAAGTAAAATGCATCTTAAAAACATTGAAATGCAAGGTTTTAAGTCCTTTGCGGATAAGATTTATCTTGATTTTAATTCCGGAATTACTGCTATTGTTGGCCCTAACGGTTCAGGTAAGAGTAATATCTCTGATGCTATCCGTTGGGTTATGGGTGAGCAGAGCATCAAGTCACTTCGCGGAAATAAAATGGAAGACGTTATCTTTTCCGGTACAGAAAAGAGAAAGGCTTTAGGCTTTGCAGAGGTTACTCTTACACTTGATAATACTGACGGATATTTCCCTCTTGATTTTCCTGAAGTTACTGTTACCCGTAGGGTCTACAGAAGCGGTGAGGGTGAATATTATATTAATAAGACATTATGCCGATTAAAAGACGTACATGAGCTTTTTATGGATACAGGTCTTGGACGTGACGGATATTCTATTATCGGTCAGGGTAAGATTGACTCCATTTTAAGCACAAAGTCAGAAGACAGACGTCAGATTTTTGAAGAAGCGGCAGGAATATCAAAATATAAGTACAGAAAGATTGAGGCAGAGCGAAAGCTTAACCAGACCGTTGAAAACCTAACACGTATCAACGATATCTTATCTGAACTTGAAAGTCAGATAGGGCCTCTTGAAAGACAGTCTGAAAAGGCTAAAAAATATTTAGTCCTCCGTGACGAAATGAGAGGGCTTGATATTAACGTGTCTATAATCAATATAGACAAGATAAAAGACGAGCTAAAAAAGTTAAATTCTGACCTTGATGTTCTTAATTCACAGATAGAAAAGATTACAGCAGAGCTTTCAGGCACAGAAAAAGAAATCTCTGATATGTACGACGGAATGAGGGATATCGACGGTGAGATAGACTCCCTTTATGAAAAGGAAAGAGATATCGCCTTAAAGCTTAATGAGGACGAGAAAAACGCAGTTATTCTTCATAACGACACAGAGCATAATAACAGCAACATAGAAAGATTAAATATTGAAATTGAGGCTATTTTAGAAAGCATAAAGCTATCTGAAAATGAGATAGAAAGCCATAAGGAAAAGCTTGCTGAACTTAATCTTGAAATCGAGGAAAATAAGGCAGAGAGTGATGAGGTTACCCATCTTTTAGAGGGAGCAGGCGAAAAAGCAGGCGAGAAGAGCGACGTTTTAGATGAGCTTAAGTCTAAAATTATCGATATTACATCAGAACTTAATTCCTTAAGAGGTGCTGTGGATAACCTTAAAATCCTTACAACAAGTTTTGAAAAGAGAAAAGAAGATATTTTAGCAGAGCTTAAATCAAGAGAAGAAGAAGGTAACGCCCTTAAAGAAAACTTTGAGAAGGCAAAGAGTGCAGAGGAAACCCTTAAAGCTTCCTGTGATAAAGCAAGGGATGAGTTTGAAACAGCAGAAAGTAAGATAAAGGCTGAAAAAGAAAAGGCTGAAAAGCTTACAAATGATAAGAATAAGGCACTTCTTGACCTTTCGCAGAAGCGTTCGCGTCGTACTATGCTTATGGATATGGAACGTGAGTTTGAGGGCTATGGCAAGGGTGTCAAGAGTGTTATGACTGCATACAACGAGGGGAAAATCTCTAAATACGGTATTTTCGGACCCCTTGTTCAGCTTATAAAGACAGATAAAAAATATATCATTGCTATCGAAACTGCTCTGGGCAATGCAGGACAGAATATTGTAACAGAGACCGAAGAAGAAGCGAAGAAGGCTATTGCATACCTTAAGGAAAATCGCTTGGGAAGAGCTACTTTCCTCCCTGTTTCTTCTGTAAAGAGCAAGGATGTGGATAACGAAAAAGCAAAGGAAAGCAAAGGTTATATCGCTGTTGCATCTGACCTTGTTGACTGTGATAAAAAGTATTCAGAGATAGTTAAAAACCTTTTAGGAACAACTGTTATCTGTGATAATTTAGATAACGCAGTTTTGATGGGTAAAAAGAATAACCATAAGTTTAAAATCGTTACATTAGAGGGTGATGTTGTTCAGGCAGGCGGTGCTATCACAGGTGGTAGTGTTGCAAAAACTGTAGGCTCACTTTCAAGAACAGGTGAAATAGATTCCCTGCAGACAGAAATCGAAGAGCTTAAGAACAAGTCAGAAGTTTTAGAAAATGACCTTGAAAAGACAAATCAGGGCTTAAAAACCTTGACAGAGAATATGGATAAGGCATTTTCAGAATATAACAGACTTAAGGATGAACTTGTTAAGGCACAGGCAGACAGAGAACGTTTCTCTGCTCTTATAGAAAGTGCTAACAAGTCAAATTCACAGCTTGAGGCTGAAAAAGCTGATATTGATGGTCGTCTTGCTGAAATCGAAGCAGAGTGTAGTGAAAAGAATGCCGAAATTGAAAAAATGCAGGCAGACAGAGATGCTACACAGAATGATGCTGTAAAGGCACAGGAAGAATACAGCAAGCTTTCAGGTGAAAATGAAAGACTTAATGTAAGACTTACTGAGCTTAACATCAAGCGTTCAACTATCTTAAAGGATATAGAGCTTGAAAATGAAAGAATAGGAAGCTTAACTGATATAAAGGCAGGTCAGCTTGAATCCGTCAATGTAAAACGTGGCGGAATTGAAACTCTTAAAGAGAGAAACAAGTCTATTCAGGATGAAATTGAAAAGATTAAAAAAGCAAGCGAAGATTTAAAGCTTAAGCAGAAAGAGTGCAGAGAGGGAGTAGATGCCCTTAATGAAAAGCGCCGCGGAACTGAAGAAAAAATCAGAGAAAAGCAGGAGCTTATCAAGGGTACGCAGGAACAGAAGTTTAACCTTTCCCAGACTGCATCAAAAGCTGAAGCGAGGGTTGAAAAACTCAACGAAGATAAGGATGCTATCATTAACAGAATCTGGGAGGATTATGAGCTTACCTACAGCGATGCTTTAGAGCTTAAATCTGACAAAGATTTTGATTACAGAGAAGCATCAGAAAAGATTAAGAACATCAAAAATCAGATTAAGGCGTTAGGTAATATCAATATTGATTCTATTGAGGAATACAAAAATGTTAAGGAAAGATTTGATTTCCTTACTGTACAGACAAAGGATTTGGAAAAGGCAAAGAGCGAGCTTGACTCTGTCATAGACGAAATGATGGGTATTATGAAGGTCAGATTTGCTGAACAGTTTAAGATTATCAACGCAAACTTCAGCAGAGTATTCTCTGAATTATTCGGTGGCGGACGTGCAAACCTTTACCTTACCGAGCCTGATAACGTTTTAGAAAGCGGTATCGAAATCGAAGCACAGCCACCGGGAAAGAGATTGCAGAGCCTTCTCTTGTTATCAGGTGGTGAAAGGGCATTTACTGCTATTGCACTTTTGTTTGCTATACTTGATGTAAGGCCTACACCGTTCTGTATTCTCGACGAAATCGAGGCAGCTCTTGATGATGTAAATGTTTACAGATATGCAGACTACTTACAGAAATATAGCAAAAAGACACAGTTTATTGTTGTTACCCACAGAAGAGGTACAATGGAAGCTGCAAACATTTTATATGGCGTAACCATGCAGGAAAAGGGTATTTCAAAGCTTCTTGCCCTTAATATTGATGAAGTTAAAGACGTAAAATAAGGAGACAAAAAAATGGCATTTTTCAGTAAGCTTAAGGAAAGCTTAAGCAGGACAAAGGATTCAATTAACAGTAAGTTAGAAGAAGTTATAAATACATTTAAAACCGTTGACGACGATTTGTTTGATGAGCTTGAAGAGGTGCTTATAACTGCCGATTTGGGCGTTAATACCTCGGTTGATATCATTGAAAAGCTTCGTGATGCGGCAGATGAAAAGCACATAGTGGATGCAGAAAAGTTAAAGGGTGAGCTTGCAAATATTTTAGAAGAAATATTAACAGAGGGAAATCCATCAAAGCTCAACGTTCACGGCTTGCCTGCAGTTATTATGGTTATAGGTGTAAACGGTGTCGGTAAGACAACATCTATCGGTAAGCTTGCAAATATGTATAAAAAGCAGGGGAAGAACGTTGTCATCGCGGCGGCAGATACTTTCCGTGCGGCAGCTATCGAACAGCTTGAAGTATGGGCAGAGAGAGCCGATGTAAGAATAATAAAGCAACAGGAAGGCTCTGACCCTGCGGCAGTTGTATATGATGCAATAAACGCCTGCAAGGGTAAGTATGTTGACGTTTTATTATGCGATACTGCAGGTAGACTTCATAATAAGAAAAACTTAATGGAAGAGCTTAAAAAAATTTATAAGATTTTAGAGAGAGAGCTTCCGGAAAGTGGCAGAGAGGTGCTTTTGGTTCTTGATGCAACAACAGGTCAGAATGCTGTTCAGCAGGCAAAGGAATTTAAAGAAGCCGCAGATATAACAGGTATAATCTTAACAAAGCTTGACGGTACAGCAAAAGGTGGTATCACATTTGCAATAAAGAACGAATATGATATCCCTGTAAAGCTTGTTGGTGTTGGTGAAGGTGCAGATGATATTGAGCTCTTTGACCCACATGAATTTGTAAGCGGAATACTTGATATTGATGAAGAATAAAATTTTTTCAAAAAAAGCTTGCATTATTAAAATATATGTGATATAATACACAGGTTGAATATGGGTAGTCCTCTGCTTTTTTAAAAAGTATGAATGCCTAAGAAGAAAGGAAAATGTAAAAATGGATATTTTACAGCAGATCACACAGGAGCAGATCAGAACAGATTTGCCAGAACTCCTTATCGGTGACACAGTTCGTGTTTACGTTAAGGTAAAGGAAGGTAACAGAGAAAGAGTTCAGATGTTCGAAGGAACAATTATCAAGAAGAACCACGGCGGAATTGCTGAAACATTTACAGTAAGACGTGTATCTTACGGCGTAGGTGTTGAAAGAACATTCCCTGTTAATTCTCCAAAGATTGACAAGATCGAAGTTGTTAGACACGGTCGTGTTCGTCGTGCTAAGCTCTACTATCTCCGTGATAGAGTTGGTAAGGCTGCTAAGGTTAAGGAGAAGCTCTAATACTTGAGCCTAAAGCGGTGGTTATTTATAATCACCGCTTTTACTTTTATCTGAAAGGAATTTTGCCTTATGAATTCAAACGAATTTAACGAAAATAATATAGAAAACGAAGAAGTTGTTGAAGAAACAGAAGAGGTAACAGAGGAACCTAAAAAGACAAATTGGGTAAAGGAGCTTCGTGAGTGGGCTGTTGCTATTATTGCGGCAGTTTTGATTGCTTTGTTTGTCCGTCAGTTTGTGTTCACCCTTGTAAACGTTAAGGGCGCATCTATGGAGCCAAGCCTTCACGAAAACGACAGACTCTACGTTAACAGACTTTTTTACACACCTGAAAAGGGCGATGTTGTTATTTTCCGCCCAAAGACAGACCCAAACAGACCTTATGTTAAGCGTGTTATCGCAACAGAGGGGGATACTGTGTATATTGACCTGCGTACAGGTGAGGTGTACGTCAATGATGAGATTATTGATGAGCCATACATAAAGGCAAAGTCGAAG
>JAZLCI010000074.1:0-2042 GCA_045614085.1 Clostridia bacterium | reverse complement strand
TGGGATTGAGTCACGGCAGTGACGGTATGAAAAACAAAAAGTTGTTTTTCGACATAAGCCCTACGGGGGTGTTGGGGTTCGCCCCAACTAAGGCGCCCTTGCCTAAGGGGAGCTGTCACCGATAGGTGACTGAGGGGTTCTGTAGGGATAAATCCTCCCACCGCTATCGCGGTCCCCCCTCCTTTAGGCAAGGAGGGCATTGCACAGACAAAAGTATCATAACCCAAACGTGTTAACGTTTACGACGGAATGGGTTAATATTGGAAAAAGGAATGATTAATATGAATTTAAATATATCACAGATATTAACACCTGTCCTTATTATAGGTGGTCTTGGAATAATCTTTGGTATTCTTTTAGGTGTTGCGTCAAAAATCTTTGCAGTTAAAACTGATGAAAGAGTTCCAAAGCTTTTAGAGGTTCTTCCCGGTGCCAACTGTGGTGGCTGTGGCTTTGCAGGTTGTAATGCCTATGCCAACGCTTTGGTAAAAGGTGGAGTAAAGCCAAATATGTGTCCTGTTGGTGGGGCGGATGTTGCCAAAAAGATAGGTGAAATATTGGGTGTAGAGGTTGATGAAAAAGAGAAATTAGTTGCAAGAGTTTTGTGCTCGGGTACACCAGATGTAGCAGTACAGAAGTATATATATCAGGGACCAAAGGATTGTCACAGTGCCGCAAGATTAGGTGGTGGTGAAAAGATGTGCGCCTACGGTTGTTTAGGCTTTGGCACATGTGTGGCAGTTTGTAAGTTTGATGCTATCTCTGTAAAGTCAGGGGTAGCTGTAGTTGATGAAGAAAAATGTACAGGTTGTGGTGCCTGTGCAGTTGAATGTCCTAAAAATATTATCAAGCTTGTGCCTGCAAAATCAAAGTATGCAATAACCTGTAAGTCAGTAGAAAAGGGTAACGTAACAAGACGTGACTGTTCTGTGGGTTGTATTGGCTGTGGTATATGTGCAAAGAACTGCCCGAAGGAAGCCATTGTTATAACTGATAACGTTGCGGTTATTGATACCGGAAAGTGTGTAAACTGCGGTTTGTGTGCACAAAAATGCCCAAGAAAAATAATAAATAAATTCGAAGTTTTTTGTTAAAAACCCTTGACAATAGAAGAATTTTATATTATAATTACCAACTGTAAAGTGATTATGCTTTACAGTTGCTTTTTTGGAGTGATGAGTCTGAATAAATTCAGACAGATAATAGATAAAAGATAATAGATAAAAGAAATGGTACAAAATGCTTTGCATTTTGATTTATTAAAACTTGTTTTGTGCCTTTAATAATGAAGGGGATGCTTGTGGATGGATAAACAGGTTCAGGTTGGACTGCTTTTTTCTTTTTACAGAAATATGCTTACAGACAGACAGATAGAGTGTGTTGATTTATATTATAATGAGGATTTATCTTTGTCTGAAATAAGCGAGCATTTAGGGATTACACGACAGGGCGTACGCGATAATATCAAACGCGCCGAGCATATGATGCTTGATATAGAAAAAAGACTTGGGCTTGTTGAAAGATTTTTAAAGATTCAGGATAAGCTTTCTGATATTGATGATATTATCAGGGAAATAGAAAAGTCTCCTAATATTATGTTTCTCTCCGACGATATAAAGCATGGTATAAATGATATACTTACTATCATAGGTGATATTAACGATAACGAGTAATTTTGACGAAAGGGGAATGGCTATGGCTTTTGAAAGTCTTTCGGATAAGCTTCAAAGTACCTTTAAAAAACTTAAAGGTAAGGGTAAGGTTGGCGAAAAGGACTTAAAGGACGCAATGCGTGAAGTTAAGCTTGCTTTGCTTGAAGCAGACGTAAGCTTTAAGGTTGTTAAGGATTTTGTCAAAAAAGTTACCGAACGTGCATCCGGGGCAGAGGTTATGGAATCTCTGACACCGGCACAGCAGGTTATTAAAATAGTTAATGAAGAATTAGTTTCTCTTATGGGTGAAAGTGAGGCAAAGCTTCAGATTTCATCAAAGCCACCTACAGTTATTATGATGGCAGGTCTTCAGGGTGCAGGTAAGACAAC
>JAZLCI010000073.1:0-18672 GCA_045614085.1 Clostridia bacterium | reverse complement strand
GAATGGAAGAGATAAGAAAGCTTTCAGACACAATGGAAACATATACAGCTAAAGAATACTGGCCATTCCCGACTTATGGTGATTTGCTCTTTAGTATTCAGGACTAAACATATTCAGAGGCGGATATTTTACGCCTCTGATTTTTTTGAAAAAGGAATTATTTTATGAAAAAACTTATTTGTATAATACTTATACTTTTTGCAATAATAAACTGCTGTACAGTTTATGCATCACCATCTGAGTGGGCAAAGGACTATATTGAAAAGGGTATGTTTTTAGGTATTTTGCCTGAAAATCTTTCAGAGGATTATCAGACACCTCTTAAAAGGTCTGAATTTTCATATCTTGCTGTAAAGCTTATTTCTGCGATGACAGGCACAAAGGATACTGATATAATAAAAGACGCTGACACATCAGTGTTCAAAGATACCAAAGACCCTTATGTTTCTGCAGCATTTTCTTTGGGGATTATATCAGGCACAGGGGACGGTAACTTCTTGCCTGACAGCAACATAAACCGTCAGGAAGCGGCTAAAATCTTAATCAATACATATTCGTTTTTAAAAGACCCTCCCTCTTCTGCTTCTGAAAAGCCATATACTGATTATGATAAAATCTCTGACTGGGCAAAGCCGTATGTTAATATGGCATCCTCTCTTTCTCTTATGAAGGGCTTGGATGATGGAAGCTTTTCTCCCTTTGGCACATATACAAAGGAGCAGGGAATTGTTACTTTTGTAAGGCTTTACGAAACTATAATCTTAAATGGCGGAATTACACAACCCTCAAACAAAAACCCTGAAATCAAAGGAATGCTATCTGTCAAAGACGGATACTTATCTGATGGGGAAAAGAATATTTTATTAAAAGGAATAAACCTAGGGGGTTGGCTTTTAATAGAAACCTGGATGAACCCTGTTGAAACGACAGGTTATACATCCTATTCTGACCTGATTTCTGTTTTAAACAGTCGCTTTGGTGAATATAAAACCCATAAGCTTCTTTCTCTTTACGAGGAAAATTATATAACCGAAAAAGATTTTGAGATAATCGAAAGCCTTGGTTTTAACTGTGTAAGAATCCCTTTCTGGTACAGAAACTTTACTGATATAAACGGGAATTATCTACCAAACTCCGAGGGGAACAAGAGGATAGACTGGGCAATAGAACAATGCAAAAAACATAATATTTATATCATTCTTGATATGCACGGATGCCCGGGCGGACAGAGTATGGACCACAGCACAGGGGTAACAGGCAGAAACGAGCTTTATGACAACGAAAAAAACCTTAAGATAATGGAAAGCGTTTGGGTCAACCTTGCAAAAAAATATAAGGATAATCCTTATATTGCCGCCTACGATATTATGAACGAGCCACAGAACAACGGCGGCTGGAGCGGGAACAATGCATGGCAACCCGGAAGCTATGAGGCGGTAAGCAGAACAAATTCTGTGTATGACAGAATGATAAAGGCAATACGAAAGGTTGACAAAAACCACGTTATTACTATTGAGGGAATATGGTCTGTTGATACTCTTCCTGACCCGAAAGAATATGGATGGGAAAATATGATGTATCAGCTTCATATATATGACACATCAAAATATATGATAGATTACAGGATAAAAGAATTAACAGACGCAAGAGATAATTATGGTGTTGCCGCATATGTTGGTGAATACAACAGCAAGGGCATGGAAAAGTATGCAACTGATAAATATCGGGATGCATCAATAAACACAACAAAATGGACATATAAGACAATAAATGTATGGTATGACGGTTGGGGACTTTTTAACAAAAACACAAAAGGTTTTAATATCTCCACTTCCTCTTATGAGGATATTGAAAAAGCTTACAGCGATGAAGTGCTGACCGAAAACGGATTTAACCTAAACTTGTTTGAATACTTAAAGATAAAATCCTGACCTTAAATTTGCAATAAAATAACGGCTCGTTTGAGCCGTTATTTTATTGTAATCGACAAATTGTCGTATATTATACACATGGACCGTCGGAAATAATATACTTTATTTTATTTCCCAATCTATTGGCTCTTTGCCGTTTTCTATCAGAAAATCATTACATTCCTTAAAGTGACCGCAGTTCCAGAAACCGTTATACGCAGACAATGGGCTTGGATGGGCACAGGTTAAAATCTTATGCTTCTTGTTTGTTATAAGAGCTGTTTTCGCTTTTGCATTAGCACCCCATAAGAGAAAGACAATAGGATCCTCTCTCATATTCAAAAGTTCAATCACCTTATCGGTGAAGACTTCCCATCCCATTCCTTTATGGCTGTTTGCCTCACCTGAACGTACAGTTAAAACAGTGTTTAAAAGTAAAACACCTTGCTTTGCCCAGCTTATCAGCTCCCCATGGCTTGGAATATCATATCCAAGCTCTGCATTTATTTCCTTGAAAATATTTTTAAGAGATGGTGGTGGTTCTACTCCCTTTTTAACCGAGAAGCAAAGTCCGTGCGCCTGACCTTCACCATGGTATGGGTCCTGTCCTAATATAACTGCTTTGATGTCTGAATACGATGTATATCTTAAGGCGTTGAAAATATCGTTCATATGGGGATAGATTGTTCTCTCTTTATATTCCTTTGCAAGAAAAGCTCTTAACTTTAAATAATACTCTTTTTTAAATTCATCTTTTAAAAGATTATCCCACTCGTTACCTATATTTACCATGACTTATCATCCTTTTTCTCTTTTTCTATATCATACTATATTTTATTAAAAATGTAAAGATTTTTGTATAAAAGAAAGTACCCTGTCAATAATATAAAAACTACATACAAATCTTTAAGGAAGTGAAAGAATGAACGATATTTTAAAGGAATGTTATGTAAGAGATATTACCAAAAACTTAATGAGCAAAGAATTTTCTGTCAATATGATTCTTCGTACAAAATCTGATTTGGCATCAGATATACTAAAACTTCTTTTTACACCTGAAAACATAAGGTTAAACCCTGATGCCTCTTTGGAATTTTTAGCAGATATCGACGGTGAAAAGATTACTCTCTATAACAAAAACAGCAAAATTATTGACGAGAACAAATATTGGGGCATAACAGTTCATCTTTTGAAAAAATATTTTAATCAGGATAAAATTATACTCCCACTTTCCATATCAGAAGCAATCGAAAAACTCTCCATTGATTTTGGTTTTTCTATCATATACGGAGGAGCATCAAAAAACGAACTTATTGCCGAAGCTGAAGAAAATGATTTATATATTCAAAAAAGACTTTTATCCGACCCAATATTTTATGCTGTAAGCCTCCTTGACTATATAAATTATAATGGAATTTCTTTTAAATCTCTTATTTCTTCTGTTCCTGATGCATATACATCAATAGGAAGAATAAACGATTTAGGTTTTAACGAGACCGAAATTTTAAATACAATTTCAGACAAAACAGGACACTTAAGCTTTAAAAACGGAATAAAAATATTTAATAAGAACGGCTGGATACTGATTATCCCTGAAGAAGCCTGCAATGCAATAACCATAATAACAGAAAGTCAAAGCTTTGAAGCCGCCGAGGAATTATGCTTTGATACCCTCGAAAAAATAAAAACTTGCAAAAATCAAAAAAATAGTGTATAATATATTTGATGATTTTGTTCGGATTAGGTTTTTGTCAAATCAAAAACCATTTAAAAGCCTTTACCTAAGGTAAAGCAAAAGAGATTTGTGCGGACTAACTTAATACCAAAAAGGAGAATTATTATTCCCCCTTATTTTTGGTGTTCGGAATAAACAAAAACGGAGGTTAAAAATTGAATAAAACAAAAAACAATAAAGTCAGGTGGATACCACTTGGCGGTTTAAACGAAATAGGCAAGAATATGAA
Source organism: Clostridia bacterium (assembly GCA_045614085.1). Classification (GTDB taxonomy): domain Bacteria; phylum Bacillota; class Clostridia; order Monoglobales; family Monoglobaceae; genus UMGS1820. The sequence continues at coordinate 14,798 of JAZLCI010000073.1, read as the reverse complement.
TGTTTTTGAGAGCGGAAACGATGCAATTATTTTAGATTGCGGACTTGCCTTTCCTGATGATGATATGCCGGGTATTGACAGTGTTATTCCTGACATAACATATCTTCATAAAATAGCAGATAAGATAAGAGCGATTGTCTTAACCCACGGTCACGAGGACCATATTGGTGCAATCCCTTATGTTTTAAAGGAGATAAATGTTCCTGTATACGGAACAAGGCTTACCCTTGGCATACTCAAGCATAAGCTTATCGAACACGGAATTTTATCTGCCGCAAAGCTTATAAACGTTGAAGCAGGTGAATCTGTAAGGCTTGGCTCTTTTACTGCTGAGTTTATACACACAAACCACTCAATCGCAGATGCAGTTGCCATTGCACTTCACACTCCTGCAGGGGTAATCCTTCACACAGGTGACTTTAAGATTGACCCAACACCAATAGAGGGTAATATGATTGACCTTGCCCGTATTGGTGAACTTGGAAACAAAGGTGTTTTGGCTCTTATGTCAGACAGTACAAACGCAGACAGACCCGGCTTTACAATGAGCGAACGTACAATAGGTCATACCTTTGAGGAGCTTTTTGACAAGGGTGCAGATAAGAGAATTATTATCGCAACATTTGCCTCTAATGTACATAGAGTGCAGCAGATAATCAACTCGGCTTACACCCATGGCAGAAAGGTTGCTGTTACAGGCAGAAGTATGGTTAATGTTTTAAATGCCGCAATAGAGCTTGGCTATATGAACATTCCTAAAAACACACTTATTGATATTGATGAAATAAACAGATATCCGAAAGACAAAATCGTTATTGTGACAACAGGAAGTCAGGGCGAATCTATGTCAGCTCTCTCCCGTATGGCACTTTCAATTCATAAGACCATAAACATCGAGCCAACTGATATGATTATCATATCAGCAAGTCCTATCCCGGGTAACGAAAAGACAGTTGCAAATATAGTAAACGAACTTTTAAAGCACGGTGCAGAGGTTGTTTATGAAAGACAGGATAATGTTCACGTTTCAGGCCATGCTTGTCAGCAGGAACAGCAGATTTTGTTAGCTCTTGCAAAGCCAAAGTATTTTATACCTGTTCACGGTGAATATCGTCACCTTTGCAAGCACAAAGACTTAGCCCTCCAGACAGGAATTGAGTCAAAGAAGGTTATCTTATCCGATATTGGTAAGATTCTTGAGCTTTCACCTAATGCTGCAAAGTTTGTTGGCTCTGTACCATCAGGAAAAGTTTTAGTCGATGGTCTTGGGGTTGGTGATGTTGGTAACATTGTTTTACGTGACAGAAAGCATTTATCTGAAGACGGTATCATTATTGTTGTTCTTACCATAGACAAGGAAATGGGACAATGTGTTGCAGGCCCTGATATAATCTCAAGAGGTTTTGTTTATGTGAGAGAATCCGAAGACTTAATGGAGTCAATCAGAAATATTTCTGCAGATGTTGTTGACAAGTGCACGCAAAATTCCACTATAAACTGGACAATGATTAAAACAAGAATAAAAAATGATGTAGGCTCATACCTTTATTCAAAGACAAAGGGTAAGCCTATGATATTGCCGATTATTATGGAAGTATAATAGATAAGGACACATTCAAAAAAGAATGTGTCCTTGTTTTATTCGCCAATTTTGTAGGGCCCGTCACACCGCAAAAAAATGTGCCTGTGACACATTTTTAGGTGGGATTGATTCACGGCAGTGACGGAATGAAAAACAACATTGTTGTTTTTCGACATAGTAAGCTTCTCCTCGACGGTCCATTGCTTTGCAGTGATATTTGCTTATGCAAGTGGTATCGCCTTCGGCAGTTAATTCTTGCTTCTTTTAATTCTTGACCACATAATTATAATTGCCTGTGCAGGTATGCCCAAAAGCATTGTTATCCATATATTGATATCGCACATGGCAAAGTGTGTACAAAATGCAAGCAAAGCTGTCCACACAAGTAAAGTTATTATCCAGAAGTTCCGTCTTCTGTTAAACCATATAGAGTTAAATATAAGCCACACAATAAAAGAAACAGGCACAGCATATACGTATGCAATATAGTGCATATATGTATCAAGAGGTACACTCTCTAAAACAACAAAAATAAGGGTAGCAACAAGCCACACAATAAGTATAGCTATCCCTGTTGCAAAACCGTGATTTTTAATCTTTCTCTTATTGCGCTTTATCTTAATATCATTTTTGTTTATATGAACTTCCTCTGTGAGATAATCAATAGACACAGAGAATAACTCTGCAATTTTCTTAAGCACAGCTATATCAGGAAGAGATTCCCCTCTCTCCCATTTAGACACTGCCTTGTCAGAATAGTTAAGCCTTTCAGCTAAATCTATCTGTGTCATCTCTGCACTTTTTCTGAGTTCTGCAATATTTTTTGCAATAATCTTTTTTAAATCTTCCATATTATCACCTAACTATAATATATAAAATGAACTGCCTTAACTTTTCACTATTCATCGATTTCATATATTTGATGAAATTTTATTATAAAGACTGTACAATCTGGATGCCAATGTACATCATACTCTGTCGTCGTACATTTCCATTGCCTTGCAAATGTCGTCAAAGCAATTGCATTTTCCATTTTTAACATAAAGATATGATGTTGTCATACCACTTACAAGGCAACTCTTTACGTCAAGACCTGCCAAAAGTCCTGCACAAAAACCAGAGTTAAAGTTATCTCCTCCGCCGGTAGTTTTCTTCGGTTTTTCGCACAAAACCCCCTGAACTTCTACCTCACCGCCGTCAAATACTGCAGCAGAACTATCAACGGGGTGAATTATAATCGTGCCAATACCTGAAAATTCCTTGATTACTCTTGCTATAGGCAATGAGCCTTCGTATTCACCGTCGCACAAAACTGAGTGCATTACCATTGCCTCACTTTTATTAAGTCCGAGATATGTGGGGGCATATTGACTATAACGGCCAAACATTTTAAGAGCCGCCTTTATCTCTTCGGGACTGCGTTTTGCACAATCTGCAATATCTATATAAATCTTTCTATCCTTTTTTTTAAGTTTAGGCATTACGATTTCAAGAAATTTTTCATATATCTCATGGAAATGCACAAGATAACTCCAGTTTACAAGGGTGATAATATCTGCATCCTCAAAATATTTAACAAGTTCTTCAATGCTCACACGTTCAATTAAATCCTTCCATGTAAGCTGGCTGATTTCTTTAATATTACTCATAATAATCTTTCCGTCTTCAAACTCAAAAAGATATGAATATCCGGGTTCACTTACTGTTATTGTTTTGCAGTTTTTATGCAAATCAAATACAGGATTAACTTCCGGGTATCCGAGAGCGCCAACGCATGTACAGTTTACACCCATATTTGCAAGGCCGTTAATGAAGTGCGGTCCGCATCCACCAAAATCTGTTTTTTCAAAAACAAGTTCTACATTTCCGCTTCTTCCTGCAAGACTTGTAATCTTTTCACCAAATTTATCAATAGTTGAAAAATATGTACAATTACTTTCATCCGCACGTGTTTTAACGGGTTTTACCACATAATCAACAAAGCCGTCAAACCCTGCACTTACAAATTTAGACTGCACTATTTCTTTTTTTTCTTTAAACTGTTGTGAATATTTCATATTAACCTCCAAAATTATCATTTTTCGCAACTCACTTCCCCCTCAAGGGGAAGGCTCTTGATTTCGACTTTTTTGACATTCATTATATAAAGACTGTATAATTTAGATGCCACTTATTTACAGTGGTTCTTCATATCGTGTTAGGAACAAAAAAATATTATTTACCACCACAAAATATTTAAATAATATTCTTCTAAAAATAATAATTCACTTATTGATATTATCCATAATACAACATCATATATTATTGTTTTTTTATTAAAAGCTTTTTTTAAAGCCTTGTGTACATATATTATAATATCGGATATGGCAATTAATCCCAAAATAATATATTGTAAGTAAAACACTCGCATAATAAACATTGGGATAACAAAGATAGCAAGCAAATTGAACCATCTGAAAATTCTATATGCAACATTTCCTCCACCAGTTGCCTTCATCAAACCAAAAAATAGGCATCCCAAATGCAATGCACATAAAACAGTATGTACTACACGAACTATTTTTTCAAACCTTTTCATTTAATTTCTCCTTTCGCCAAAATTCGACATTCTTTATACCCTCGCATCAAATTAAGGTTAAACAATATCATAAAGCTTGCCTAAATCATCAACTTCATATGTAACGGGGATATTAAGTGAATTTTTATTGTGTAACGGATTAAACCAACAGGTATCTATTCCTGCATTATATCCGCCTTTCATGTCACTTGTGAGGGAATCACCAATAATTAAAACCTCACGTTTATCGGTTATCCCAAGGCTTTCAAAAACATAATCAAAATATTTTATATCAGGCTTTTCAAGCCCTACATTTTCTGATATAAAAATCTCATCAAAGACCTTATCAAGACCTGACAGACGAAGCTTTTTCTCCTGCGCAATTTTAGTGCCGTTAGTAACTGCCACAATGGTATATTTCCCCTTTTGAGAAAGCAATATATCTTCTGCCTTGTCAACAAACTCAATATGGTCACCAAGGGTCACTTGATAATCACGATTAAAGTCTTCGGCTATGGTTGTATCCACACCTATTAACTCAAAAAACTCACGAAATCTGCCAATCAAAATTTCCTGTTTGGCCATTTCGCCTCTTTCAAGCTTTTGCCAGTACTTTGAATTAATCGCTGAATATGTTTTCAGCATTTCGTCACTGCACTCACCTAAATTAAATTTTTTAAACAAAAATTTTATGGCATATCTCTCTGATGCCAAAAAATCAAGAACCGTTCCGTCTACATCCCACAATAAATATTTGTACATAAATTACCTCTTACAACTTAAAATCAAGAACAATTTTCAGTCCTTCTTAAAACCTGTTTTTCACTTATTATACATCTTTGAATTTATTCTACCACAAAGAGAGCCACAAATCAACACTTAAATTTTCACCCTTATAAAAATGCGTATTTTCGGCATCTTCTACAGTAAGTATAGTATAATTTTGGCAATTCTACACCCAAAAACTTTGCAGTTGAGTCAAAAAATCAAACAGTAGGTTGAGTAAACGCACCTACAATGTTAGAATTATCTCAAACAAATTTTTTGAAAGGAATTTTTGAAATGGGAAACATTACTTTGGTTACAGATGCAGGTTGTGATTTATCACCTGAATTATTAAATGAATGGAACGTTAAGTGCAGTTACTTAACTTATACTTTTGAAAACGATGACAAAATCTACTCAAATCTTGATATGAGTGTTAAAGACTTTTATACCAAAATGAGAAACGGTGAGGTTGCTAAAACATCAGGCGTAAATCCTGACACCTTTAAAGACTTATTTGAAGAAGAGTTAAAATCAGGCAATGATGTAATTTATATGGGTGTTTCTTCAGGCTTAAGCGTTACTTATAACAGTGCAAAAATTGCTGCAGAAGAGCTTAAGGATAAATATCCTGACAACACAATATATTTAATTGATACACTTTGTGCATCAGCAGGTCTTGGTATGATCGTCTATCTTGCAAAAGAAAAGCGTGCTGAAGGAATGTCTGCAAAAGAGATTGCAGACTACTTAAACGATATTTCTCCTGATATGGCACACTGGTTCACTGTTGATGACCTTGTTTATTTAAAGCGTGGCGGCCGTGTAAGTGCAACAACTGCTGTTATTGGTGGAATCCTTAACATAAAACCTGTTATGCACGTTGATGACGAAGGGCACCTTATAAATATGTTTAAGGCACGTGGCAGAAAGCAGGCTATAAAGATGCTTGCTGACAAGTACACAGAGTATGTAAAAGACAAGACAGCCCCTGTGTTCATATCCCACGGTGACTGTCTTGAAGACGCTGAAACTCTTGCTGATATTATTAAAGAAGAGCATGGAGTTGAAGTTTCTTTGATTACTGATATTGGCGCATCTATTGGTGCACATGCAGGTCCTGGCACAATCGCCTTATTCTTTATTGCAAATCAGCGCTAATTTTTATTCAGATTATAAAAAGCAGACATAGACGGGAAGTCCGAAACATTGCCGAGCTCTTCTTCTATACGAAGGAGTCTGTTGTATTTTGCAACACGATCGGTACGTGAAGGGGCTCCCGTCTTTATTTGTCCCATATTTAAGGCAACAGCTAAATCCGCAATGGTTGTATCCTCTGTTTCACCTGACCTATGGGATGCAATTGCGGTATAGCCTGCCTTAAAGGCACTTTCAACTGCGGCTATTGACTCTGTTAAGGTACCAATTTGATTGACCTTAACTAAAATCGAATTTGCAACATTATTTTCGACACCTTTATTTAGTCTTTTTGCATTTGTCACAAACAAATCGTCCCCTACTAACTGAACCTTATTTCCTATTCTTTCGGTCAGTTTTTTAAAGCCTGTCCAGTCCTCTTCTGACATTCCGTCCTCAATGGAGATTATTGGATACTTCTTTACAAGACTTTCCCAATAATCTATCATTTCATCCTGAGTAAACAGCTTATCCGTCTTCCAGAAGAGATATTTTCCTTCTTCGCCCTTTTCCTTTGCCATATCATACATTTCAGTAGAGGCAGGGTCTAGAGCTATCATAAAATCATCATATGGCTTAAATCCTGCTTTGTTTATAGCCTCAATGATAAACTCTATTGCCTCTTCCTCGCTTTTAAGGTTTGGGGCAAAGCCACCCTCGTCACCAACTGCAGTAGATAATCCATTCTTTGCCAATACGTTTTTAAGGGTATGGAATACCTGCACACAATTTCTTAAAGCATCAGAGAACTTTTTTGCCCCCACAGGCATAATCATAAACTCCTGACAGGAAAGAGAATTATCTGCGTGCTTTCCACCATTGATAATGTTCATCATAGGGAGCGGGAGCGTTCTTGCATTTGTCCCTCCGATATATCTGTAAAGTGGAAGCCCCACACAACCTGCCGCCGCCTTTGCACAAGCTAAAGACACACCAAGTATTGCATTTGCGCCAAGACGGCTCTTATTTTCCGTTCCATCAAGTGCAATCATAGCATTATCTATCTCTGTCTGGTCTAAAATATTCATACCCAAAAGCTCGTCACAGATTTCATTGTTTACGTTTTCAACAGCTTTTTGTGTACCTCTTCCCATATATCTTTTTATATCACCATCACGAAGCTCACAGGCTTCATAGGCACCTGTTGATGCCCCTGATGGAACAGAGGCTCTGCCTACTACTCCGTCCGCCCTTACCTCTACCTCAACTGTTGGGTTTCCTCTTGAATCTAAAATTTCTCTTGCCCTTACATCTTCTATGCCAATATACGCTTTCATATTTATCCTTCCTTTCTTTTTTGTTAGTTTAAGCCTTAATGTAAAATTTATGCAAAAAACTCTCTCAATTTTTCTATATAAATTCGCAAAAAAGCCTTGCATAGACAGACAAAATATGATAAAATAGGAATTTGGAAAATAAGTTAATAACACTTTTGTTAAGGAGTGATAAAAATGGCTAAAGAATTGCCAAAAACATACGACCCGAAACAGGTCGAAAAAAGAATATATCAGGAGTGGTGTGACAAGGGATACTTCCATGCAGAAGTTGAAAAGGATAAGACACCTTTCACTATTGTTATTCCTCCTCCAAACGTTACAGGTCAGCTCCATATGGGACATGCCCTTGACGAAACTTTTCAGGATATAATCATCCGTACAAAGAGAATGCAGGGCTATAACGCACTTTGGATTCCTGGTACAGACCATGCAGGTATTGCAACACAGATTAAGGTTGAAGAAGAGCTTCGCGTAAAGGAAGGTCTTACCCGCTATGACTTAGGCCGTGACGAGTTTTTAAAGCGCGTATGGGACTGGAAAGAAAAGTTCGGAAGTCGTATCATAAATCAGCTTAAGACTCTCGGTTGTTCATGTGACTGGGACAGAGAAAGATTTACCATGGATGAAGGTTGCAGCAAGGCTGTACGTGAGGTTTTTGTTAACCTTTATGAAAAAGGTCTTATCTATCAGGGCAACCGTATCATCAACTGGTGTCCTAACTGTACTACAGCATTATCTGATGCAGAGGTTGAATATGCTGAACAGGACGGTTTCTTCTGGCATATCAAGTATCCTATCAAGGATAGCGATAACTTTATCGAAATCGCAACAACAAGACCTGAAACCCTTTTAGGTGATACAGCTGTTGCTGTAAACCCTGAAGACGAAAGATATAATGATTTAGTTGGTAAGACTCTTATTCTTCCTTTAGTTGGCAGAGAAATCCCTGTTATTGCAGATGATTATGTTGACAAAGAATTTGGTACAGGTTGTGTTAAGATTACACCTGCACATGACCCTAACGACTTTGAAGTAGGCTTACGTCATAACCTTGAGCAGATTAAGGTATTAAACGACGATGCAACTATCAACTCATATGGCGGCAAGTATGAGGGTATGGACAGATACGAAGCAAGAAAAGCTATGGTTGCAGACCTTGAAGCAGAAGGACTTTTAGTTAAGGTTGTTCCTCACACACACAACGTTGGTCAGTGTTACCGTTGCGGAACTACTGTTGAGCCTATCACTTCAAAGCAGTGGTTCGTTAAGATGGCTCCTCTTGCAGAGCCTGCTTTACAGGCAGTTTTAGACGGAAAGACAAGATTTATCCCTGACAGATTTTCAAAGACATATACACACTGGATGGAAAACGTTCATGACTGGTGTATTTCACGTCAGCTTTGGTGGGGTCATCGTATTCCTGCTTTCTACTGTGATACTTGCGGTGAAACTGTTGTTTCAAAAGAAGATATCACAGTATGTCCAAAATGTGGTGCAAAGGTTCGTCAGGATTCTGACGTCCTTGATACTTGGTTCAGTTCAGCTCTTTGGCCATTCTCTACACTTGGCTGGCCTGAAGAAACAGAAGAGCTTAAGCACTTCTATCCTACATCTGTACTCGTTACAGGTTATGACATCATCTTCTTCTGGGTATCAAGAATGATTTTCTCAGGTATCGAGAATATGGGCGAAGTTCCATTTAAAGACGTTTATATTCACGGTCTTGTTCGTGACAGAGAAGGCAGAAAGATGAGTAAGTCTTTAGGTAACGGTATCGACCCACTTGAAATTATCGACGTATACGGTGCTGACGCACTTCGTTTCACCTTAGCTACAGGTAACTCACCTGGTAACGATATGCGTTTCTATATGGAACGTGTTGAAGCAAGCAGAAACTTTGCAAACAAAATCTGGAACGCTTCACGTTTTGTTATGATGAACTTATCTATTGATAAGTGTGAAGAGCCTGATGTTTCAAAACTTAACATTGAAGATAAGTGGATTTTAAGCGAATACAATGAACTCGTTAAGGAAGTTACAGAAAACCTTGAAAAGTACGAGATGGGTGTTGCTGTATCAAAGCTTTATGACTTTATCTGGGATAAGTTCTGTGACTGGTATATAGAACTTGTTAAGCCAAGATTCAGCGAAGATAATGAAAGCAACCTTGTTGCACAGAATACACTCGTTTATGTTTTATCTAACACATTAAAGCTTTTACATCCATTTATGCCATTTATCACAGAAGAAATCTGGCAGGCACTTCCTCACGAAGGCGAAAGCATTATGATTTCTAACTTCCCAACATATGTTGAAGGCTTTAAGGATGACAAGGCTTGTGACCAGATGGAACTTATTATGGATTCTATCAAGGGTATCAGAAATGCAAGAAACGATATGAATGTTCCACCTTCTAAAAAGGCTACACTTTATATTGTATCTGCCACACCTGAAATCTTTGAAGCAGGAAAGGTATTCTATACAAAGCTTGCATCTGCGTCTGAAGTTATTATCACAAGCGACAGATCAAACGTTCCTGAAAACGCAGTTTCAGTTCCATCTCCTGCAGGTGAACTTTTACTCCCTATGGATGAACTTGTTAATAAGGAAAAGGAACTTGAACGTCTCCAAAAGGAAAAGGTTCGTTTAGAAGGCGAAATCAAGCGCGTTGAAGGAAAGCTTTCAAACAAGGGCTTTACAGATAAGGCACCTGCTCACGTTGTTGAAGAAGAACGTAAAAAGGGCGAAAACTATAAGGCTATGCTTGAAACTGTACTTGAAAGTATCGAAAAATTAAAGTAATCATTATATAGGGCGGCAAAACGCCGCCCTATTATTATAATCAGCGGTGATTTTATGAACTATCAGGAAGCAATCAACTACATACACAGTACACCTAAATTTGCAAGATCTTTAGGAAACGAGCTTTTAACAAAGCTTTTATTTAATCTTGGAAACCCACAGGATAAGCTTAAATTCATACATATAGCAGGAACAAACGGAAAAGGCTCCTGTGCTTTTATGCTATCCGAGGTTTTGATTAAATGCGGATACAAGGTAGGGCTTTATACCTCCCCTTATATCGAAAGCTTTAACGAAAGAATCAGAATAAACGGCAAACCTATTGCTGATGATGATTTGGCAGAGCTTGTTACAAAGATAAAAGCTTTAATCGAAAGCTGCGATGCACCTGTATCTGAATTTGCCTTGGATACTGCTATTGCATTTACTTATTTTAATAATATGAACTGTGACATAGTTGTCCTTGAAACAGGTCTTGGTGGCAGACTTGACGCCACAAATGTCATTAAAAAAAGCGAAGTTTCCGTCCTTACCTCTATCGGTCTTGACCATACTCAATATTTAGGCGACACAATCGAAAAGATTACCGCAGAAAAATGCGGCATCATCAAGCAGAAAGGAACTGTTATCTGTTACCCTGATATGCCTTTAGAGGCTCTTCGTGTAATCACACATTTTTGTAAAACAAAAAAGGCATCTGCAATACTTGCTGATATGCCTGAACTTAAAGAAGGTAACAGCTTTTTATATAATGGCAAAAGCTACTCTCTCAAAATGGAGGGTGACTTCCAAAAGCTTAATGCCTCTCTTGTTATCTGTACCCTTGAAAAACTTAAGGAGATGGGTTATAACATAACAGATGATGCGATAAAGCAAGGCTTATATGATGCGTTTAACCCCGGCAGACTGGAACAGTTACCGTCAGGAGTATATTTAGACGGAGCACATAACCCTTCTGCTATAAAATCTTTATGCGAAAGTTTAAAAGCAATGGGCAAACCCGTATCCATATGCCTCGCTATGATGGAAGATAAGGACATCAGGGAGGTTGCAGAAATACTTGCAGAGCTTAATCCTAAAGTTATTTTAACAGAAATCCCTATGCCAAGATGTGCTGATGCATATGATATTGCAAAGGAGTTTATACACTTTAACATCACACCAAAAGTTATAAAAGACCCTCTCGAGGCAGCAAAACAGCTTATAAGTGAAAGTAACAACGATACAACATCTGTTATATGCGGTTCATTATATCTTGTTGGATATTTAAGAAAAGAGCTGAAATAATGGTATATATTTATATTTTAAGGTGTAATGACAACTCTTTGTACACAGGTTACACCACAGACTATAAAAGACGTTTTTCAGAGCATTTATCAGATAAAAAGAAAGGCGCAAAGTATACAAGGGCACGTACTCCTGTGTCGGTTGAGGCTCTATGGGGCACAGACACAAAATCTGCCGCTATGAAGCTTGAAGCCTTTATAAAAAAACTGACTAAGGAACAAAAAGAAGAAATCATAAAAGACGATACACTTCTTTACACAAAATATAAAGAATGTTTAGGAGATAACATTTATCTCGCGATGGACTATGAAGATTAAGAATTTAAACCTTGAAAACAACTTAATATTGGCTCCTATGGCAGGGGTTACAGACAAGGCTTTCAGGCTTATTACAAAACCATTCGGGCCTGACCTTATGTATACCGAAATGGTATCAGGTAAAGGGCTTTTCTACAAGAGCAAAAAGACTGCTAACCTCCTTGAAACTAACCCCGAAGAAGAACCTGTTGCCGTTCAGCTTTTCGGTCACGAGCCTGAAGTATTAGCTGAAATTGCCGACAAGGCTTTATCCTATGGAGCAAAGCTTATTGATATAAATATGGGATGTCCCGCACCTAAAATAACGGTAAACGGTGATGGCTCAGCATTGATGAAATCTCCTTTACTCGCAGGCGAAATTATAAAAGCTGTTACAAAGGCTGTAGATGTGCCTGTGACTGTTAAATTCCGTGCAGGATGGGACAGCGGACACATCAACGCAGTTGAGTTCGCTAAAATTTGTGAAGACAGCGGAGCGGCTGCTATAACCGTCCACGGCAGAACAAGAGAACAGTTTTATTCTGGATATTCAGACAACAATATTATAAAAGATGTTAAGGAAGCTGTTTCGATACCCGTTATAGGAAACGGAGATATTACAGACGGACCATCTGCAAAGAGGATGATAGATGAAACTAATTGCGACGCCATTATGGTAGGCAGAGGTGCACAGGGTAACCCCTGGATATTCAGAGAGATAACCCACTACCTGAAAAATGGCGAGGTTCTTCCTTCACCATCAATTATTGAAAGAAAGAATGTGGCACTTAAACATCTTGATCTCCTTATTAAATATAAGGGTGACCACCGAGGTGTATTAGAAGGGAGAAAGCATATGTCCTGGTACTTTAAAGGTCTTAAGGGCGGAAACGTTTTACGAGCCGAAATCAACAAGGCTTTGAGTCAGGATGAAATGGTTAATCTTATAGAAAAATTCTGCGACTTATCAATTACGAAAGGATAATACATATGGAAAGCAAGAAAATTGTTGTTAAGGTGGGTACATCTACCCTAACCCACGAAACAGGAAAAATTAATTTAAGAAGAATAGAATGTCTTGTTAAGGTCTTATCTGACCTTATGAATATGGGACACAAGGTTATACTTGTATCAAGTGGTGCTATCGGCGTTGGCGTTGGTAAGCTTGGCCTTTCAGAAAAACCCTCTTCCACTCGTCAAAAACAGGCTCTTGCAGCTATTGGTCAGGCAAGCCTTATGACAATTTACGAAAAGTTTTTTGAAGAGTATGGCTACTCTACCGGTCAGGTTCTTTTAACCAAATACGTTTTTGAGGACAAGGACCGCTATGAGAGTGCTAAAGCCGCATTTGAGACAATGCTTGACTTCGGCGTTATCCCAATCGTAAACGAAAATGACGTTATATCTTCATACGAAATTGAATTCGGTGACAACGATACCTTATCAGCCTACGTTGCAAATCTTGTTGACGCTGATACCCTTATTCTTTTATCTGATATAGACGGCTTCTATGACGGAAACCCAAATGACACAGGTTCACACCTTATTCCTGTTATATATGAAGTAACAGATAAGATTAAGGAATGTGCAGGCGGTGAGGGTACAAGACGAGGTACAGGCGGAATGATTACAAAATTAAATGCCGCAGAACTTGTTTGCCCTAACGGTATAGATATGATAATCACAAATGGCGACCAGCCTGAAAACTTATATAAAATTCTAAACGGTGAACAGATAGGAACATTGTTTATAGGAAAGAAGTAAAAAGATAACGGATGATAAATCATCCGTTATCTTTTTTATGAATTTATTTATAGTGAACTAAATGAACTATACGCATTATCTATTCCTATCGGATGGTATGTATGACTGCTCAAATATTACAACCCTTATTATCCTTTATTCGGGTATATAATCCATTGTCAAATCAATAACTATGCTGTTAGCCTCTTCATCCCAAACAACAGCAAAACCCATCATCTGAGCTATGTCACGAAGCTTGAAATAGTTATTGTCATTTATATTGTACACAGTGAAATCAGTCTTTACTCCATCTACATAAATATCAGAGGATGTGGGCACAGCCTTTTGTGCACCATCGGCTTTCTCATAATTGACAGGCACCCAATTATCAAGTTCAACATCCCAACCGCCACATTCACCGCCTACAGGGTTATATCTCACGCCTTTGACAAGGTTTACACCATTCTTCTCGCCATCCCATATAACGTCAAATGTTTTTACATTATTATTCCACGACATCAAAAATGCTATATCGCGAAGCTTGAAGTAGTTATTATCGTTAATGTTATATGCATCTAAATCCCATGCTCCATTGCCAAGAATAATACGGCTATCAGACACATTTGCATATAAAGAACCATCATCCGTATTACCCGTGCGAACTACCTCGTACGCCACAAGGCTATTGAGAACATATTCTTTTGTCTGTCGTCCCTTATATATCGAATGGTTCTTATCACAAACCTCAACAGTAAGATTATGCTCACCGTTAAACCATATTGAATATCTGCCGACTTTGTTAAAGGTAAACTTCACACCCTCAGGCAAATTTTGCTGAGCTTCGGTCCACCATTTATCCTCATATCCGTCAGGATAAACCTCACCTCTCTCGCCGGTGTCGACATTGATATAAGAAACTGTAAGATATTTCATATCCTGAGTTGTAGTAACTACCGCAGAGCCTTCACAAAGCATTTCCTTTATGTCAGGTTTGTTTATATGATGCAATGTATTTGTTACTGTACAAAATTCCTCTCCGCCATCGGCAAAAGTAGTTGTGTAAGGTATAAAATAAAATGTACTTTCAGGGTCGCCTTTACGTCTGTAACCTACGATATCATCAGTTGCAAAGACAACAATTGAGGACATCATCAATACTACTGACAAAATAAAACCTAATATTCTTTTCATTCTCCCACTCCTTTTATAATCTTTTTATAAATTATAACATATTTTTCATTTTTTGCAATAGTAAATTTATTATATTTATGTGTGTAACAACAAAACAAAAA
>JAZLCI010000072.1:0-20353 GCA_045614085.1 Clostridia bacterium | reverse complement strand
AGAAACTGCAATAACAACTGTATCCTTTTCTTCTAAAAGCTTCTTTGTCTTCTCCGCGCATTTTTCTAAATTAAAAGGTCTTTCAGGGAGATATATCATATCGACACCAACACAGTCATCACCTTTAGCGAGAGCACTTGCCGCCGCAAGCCAGCCTGCGTTTCTGCCCATAATCTCTATAACAGTAATAGACTTTATATCATACACAGAGCTGTCACAGATAACTTCCTTAACAGTTGTTGCAATATACTTTGCCGCGCTTCCGTATCCCGGAGTGTGGTCTGTGCTTGCTAAATCATTGTCAACAGTTTTAGGTACACCAATAAATTTAATATCACTCTTCACCTTTTCGGCATAGTCAGATAACTTTGAAATTGTATCCATAGAATCATTTCCGCCGATATACACAAAACATTCTATATCAAGTTCCTTAAGTCTTTTAAAAATAGTTTCATATACTGAATCGTCATCTTTAGGAAGCTTATATCGACAGCTTCCAAGGGCAGATGACGGTGTCTGCTTTAAGATATTAACGTCTTCTTCAGACTTTAAATACTCATCTAAATCAACATATCTTCCTTCAATAAAGCCCTGTACTCCGCCTATCATACCATAAACCTTTGTATTTTCATATCTCTTTCCCTCACAGAATGCCCCTGCAAGACTTGAATTTATAGCGGCAGTAGGGCCACCTGACTGACCAATTATAATATTTCCCATAATAATCTCCTGTAATCTCTATGTTTATATTTCAATTATATCTTATTTATGCAATATGTCAAGTAGTAGGGCGTGACGACCCCGGCACGCCGTTTATGTGACGACCCCGGCACGCCGTTTATGTGACGACCCCGGCACGCCGTTTATGTGACGACCCCGGCACGCCGTTTATGTGACGACCTCGGCACTTAACAATTGAAATCAAAACAACCCATTAAAACTTTATATCCTTATAATACTCTTCTGGGATTTCATCATTTGATACACACAAATCCCTGTCTGTCTTCTTCCACATTTCTTCTACTATCTTTGTTATCTTTTTTGCATCACAGCAGGTAACTTTTGCGTTTCCAAGCTTTGAATAAGTTAGTGCGCCGAGATGTGCAAATGGCTTTTCATAGTTGGGATAATACACAGAACAACTTTCTCCGCATAAAGCTTCTGTGTGATGTGCACTATAACCTTTTATAACAGAAGCTTCGCCATTTTCGTCTGTAACTGTTATATCAAAGCTTATATGATTAATTCTGTCAGGAACATTTATTCTCTCTTCTGCAGAATGAATAAAGGTGTTCTTGTTTTGCCCTACCCCCAACAGCAAAATCTTTCCGCCATCTTTTTCAAACTGAGTCATCCATCCACCAACAGGAGCAGGCGTTCTGCTTCCCTTTTCGCACTCTATATATTCTTTTCCACCATTACCAAAAACTGCAACAGAATGGGTAGGATGAAGTGACCTTGCACTATCCTTTCTGAATGCCGCAACAGTAGGAAGGGCACCAATACAAGGCTTTGTCTCCAATACATTATAGTATGGACTGTCCGGAGTAACGTAATTCCACGTATGTGTAGGAATAAACAAAAGACCCTCTGACAGATATTCACAAAATGCGTCTATAAGACCATCTGCGCCACCTTCTATTTCACCAACTGATCTTAATGAGCTGTGCACAACTACCTTATCATCTTTTTTTATATCAAGCTCTGAAAGAAGCTTAAAAACATCTTCTCTTGTTACCATAAATAACACCACCTAAAAACATATTAAAGGACTGTATCAGTTTTGATACAGTCCTTAATTCTAGCATTAGCCAATAGTAATTGATGATTCATCAAACATATTACTTTCTTCATCTTTAGCATCGCCAAAAGAAGGGTACACTTCAATGTCATTATAGATATCAACACCTGTACCTGCAGGAATAAGCTTACCTATAAGAACATTTTCCTTAAGACCAATTAATGGGTCCTTCTTACCCTTTATAGCCGCATCTGTAAGAACTCTTGTTGTTTCCTGGAAGGATGCAGCAGATAGGAATGAATCAGTAGCAAGAGCTGCCTTTGTAATACCCATAAGCTGAATTGAGAATTCAGCAGGCTGCTTACCCTGTGCAATAACTTCATTGTTAATTGCTTCAAGCTCATAAATACTGATAAGTGAACCTGTGAGCAATCCTGTATCACCGGCTTCTTCAATCTTAACCTTGCGCATCATCTGACGAACAATAACCTCAATGTGCTTATCGTTAATATCAACACCCTGAAGTCTGTAAACGCGCTGTACTTCCTGAATAAAGTAGTTCTGAACAGCGGTTGCACCCATAACTGCAAGAATATCGTGTGGGTTGATTGAACCTTCTGTTAAAGGAGCACCAGCCTGAATTTCTTCATCATCGCGAACCTTTATTCTTGAGCCGAATGGAATCATATATGTTTCTGATTCACCTGTTTCGTGATTCATTACAACGATTTCACGCTTGTTAGCAACTTCTGTAATATGAACCTTACCTGAAACTTCAGATATAATAGCAACACCCTTAGGCCTTCTTGCTTCAAATAATTCCTCGACACGAGGGAGACCCTGTGTGATATCGTCACCTGCGACACCGCCGGCGTGGAAGGTTCTCATTGTAAGCTGTGTACCAGGTTCACCGATTGACTGGGCGGCAATAATACCAACTGCCTCACCCACGTTAACAGATGTACCATTTGACAAGTTGTGTCCGTAACATTTAGCACAAACACCAACCTTACTACGACACTTAACAACTGAACGAATCTTAACTTCCTTGATACCTGCTTCTATAATCGCCTTTGCCTGCACAGCTGTAATCATTTCATTTTCAGGAACAATTACTTCGCCTGTCTCAGGATTTACAATATCTTCAGTAACAGTTCTGCCTTCGAGACGATCTTCTAATGGTTCGATAATTTCGTTACCGTCACGTATATCGCAAACAATAATACCATCTCTTGTTCCACAGTCTTCTTCACGTACAATAACGTCCTGAGAAACGTCAACCAAACGACGGGGCAAGTAACCAGAGTCGGCTGTACGGAGAGCTGTATCAGTAAGACCCTTACGTGCACCGTGAGTAGAAATAAAGTACTCAAGGACTGTAAGACCTTCACGGAAGTTTGAACGAATAGGAATTTCGATTGTTCTACCTGATGTATCCGCCATAAGACCACGCATTGCAGCAAGCTGACGCATCTGGTTAACGCTACCACGGGCACCGGAGTTAGCCATCATATAGATTGGGTTAAGCTGCTTTAAGTTGCCCATCATAGCGTCTGTAACCTTGTTTGAAATCTCACTCCAAATAGAAATAACGTGACGATGACGTTCTTCATCTGTAAGTAGACCTCTTCTAAACTTCTTCATTACCTTATCAACACGGTCTTCAGCTTCTTGGAGTAAGCCGGCTTTTGCTTCAGGAATCTGCATATCGTCCACACAAACCGTTACCGCACCAACTGTTGAATATCTGTAACCCATAGCCTTGATATCATCAAGCAAGGTTGCAGTTTCAGTAATACCGTGCATCTTTATAGCTGCGTTGATAATCTTACCAAGTATCTTTTTGTCAACACCAGGTTCAACGTTATCGTTTATAGCTTCTTTTACAGCAGGCTTTTTAAGAACGTTATCACCAATTTCCAAATCAAGGAAGTGTTCGTCGTCTGTTCTGTCAACGAAACCTAAATCCTGTGGAATCTTTTCGTTGAATATAAGTCTACCTACTGTTGCATCTATCATACCTGTCTTTGTTACGCCATTAAATGTCTTTGTAACACGAACCTTGATAGGTGCGTGGAGTCCAACTGCGCCATTATCATATGCAAGAACAGCTTCTTCGTAGCTTCCGAATGACTTACCTGTACCGATTTCTGTATCGTCCTTAAGTGTTAAATAGTAACTACCAAGAACCATATCCTGTGTAGGAACAGTAACAGGCTTACCATCCTGAGGCTTGATTAAGTTGTTTGCAGAAAGCATTAAGAATCTTGCTTCTGCCTGTGCTTCATTTGATAAAGGAAGGTGAACAGCCATCTGGTCACCATCGAAGTCGGCGTTAAACGCAGTACATACAAGAGGGTGAAGCTTAAGTGCCTTACCTTCAACAAGTACAGGCTCGAACGCCTGAATACCAAGTCTGTGAAGGGTAGGTGCACGGTTTAATAATACTGGATGATCTTCGATTACCTCCTCGAGGACATCCCATACTTCAGGGCGCACTCTCTCTACCATACGTTTAGCTGACTTAATGTTGTGTGCAAGACCGTCAGATACAAGCTTCTTCATAACGAATGGCTTAAAGAGTTCCAACGCCATCTTCTTAGGAAGACCACACTGATAAATCTTAAGTTCAGGTCCTACAACGATAACTGAACGGCCTGAGTAGTCAACACGCTTACCCAAGAGGTTCTGACGGAAACGACCCTGCTTACCCTTAAGCATATCTGAAAGGGACTTAAGTGGTCTGTTACCTGAACCTGTAACAGGTCTGCCGCGTCTGCCGTTATCTATCAAAGCATCAACTGCTTCCTGAAGCATACGCTTTTCGTTTCTAACGATGATTTCAGGAGCATCTAAATCTAAAAGACGCTTTAATCTGTTGTTTCTGTTAATAACTCTGCGGTACAAATCATTTAAGTCAGATGTAGCAAATCTGCCACCGTCTAACTGTACCATAGGTCTGATTTCCGGTGGAATAACAGGAATAACTGTCATAATCATCCATTCAGGCTTGTTTCCTGAATGTAAGAATGCTTCAACAACTTCAAGTCTGCGAACTGTACGAATTTTCTTCTGTCCTTTAGCACCATCAAGGTCTGCCTTTAATTCTTCATAAAGGCTCTCAAGGTCAAGGTTCTGAAGCATTTCAAGAATAGCTTCAGCACCCATACCTGCCTTGAACATATCGCCGTACTTTTCGCGATATTCTCTGTATTCCTTTTCGGATAAAATCTGGTTCTGTTCAAGTGTTGTCTTGCCAGGGTCAATTACAACGTAAGCTGCAAAGTAAAGGACCTTTTCAAGGGCACGTGGTGACATATCAAGGATAAGACCAAGTCTGCTTGGGATACCCTTGAAGTACCAGATGTGTGATACAGGAACAGCAAGTTCGATATGACCCATACGTTCACGACGAACCTTTGAGCGTGTAACTTCAACACCACATCTGTCACATACTACACCCTTATAACGTACTCTTTTGTACTTACCGCAGTGACATTCCCAGTCCTTCTGTGGACCAAATATACGTTCACAGAAGAGACCGTCTTTCTCTGGCTTTAATGTTCTGTAATTTATAGTTTCAGGCTTCTTTACCTCGCCTCTTGACCATTCTCTGATTTTTTCAGGTGAAGCAAGGCCGATTTGAATAGCATCAAAATTCTGATATTCACTCATATTGATCTACCTTTCCGACTCACATATTCGAGTAGCTGTCTGCCGTGAGCTAAGCAGGCAACCTTATTTAAAAACTTCTTGTCGGCTGTTTGCCTTAGAAGATATCATCTTCCATATCTTCTTCTTCGGCAATCTGGTCAAGTGACTCAAGACCTTCAGCGTCGAGATAATCGATATCATCCTCATCGCTGGCACCCATAAGTGCATCCATTAAGGATTCGCTGATTCCGTCATCATCACCGAGGATGTCATCAAGTTCATCAAGCTCGTCATCTTCATCATCAAAGTCGTCATCGCTTTCAGAGAAGTCGTGCTTGTTGATAAACTCATCCTCTTCAACACCGGCAATGTTTACCTGTAAATCTTCTGTATCATCATCGTCATCTATTGATTCACGTAAGATGATTTCTTCGCCATTCTTATCAAGAACCTTCATATCAAGTGATAAGCTCTGTAATTCCTTAATGAGTACCTTGAATGATTCAGGAACTCCTGCTTCAGGAACGTTATCACCCTTAACGATAGACTCATATGTCTTAACACGTCCCACAACGTCGTCAGACTTAACTGTTAAGATTTCCTGGAGAGTATAAGCTGCGCCATATGCTTCAAGCGCCCAAACTTCCATTTCACCGAAACGCTGACCACCAAACTGTGCTTTACCACCGAGAGGCTGCTGTGTAACTAATGAGTAAGGACCTGTTGATCTTGCGTGGATCTTATCGTCAACCAAGTGAGCAAGCTTAAGATAATGCATATAACCAACGGTTACAGGATTATCAAATGGTTCACCTGTTCGTCCATCATAGAGTATTGTCTTACCTGTCTTGTCAAATCCTGCCTGTTCTAAAGCTTCAACGATATCATTTTCGTTTGCACCGTCGTACACAGGAGTAGCAATCTTCCAGTTAAGTGCTTTTGCTGCTCGGCCAAGGTGAACTTCAAGTACCTGACCGATATTCATACGTGAAGGTACGCCCAATGGGTTTAATACGATCTGAAGCGGTGTACCATCTGGTAAGAATGGCATATCTTCTTCAGGAAGAATTCTTGATACGACACCCTTGTTACCGTGACGACCCGCCATCTTGTCACCTACAGAAATCTTTCTCTTCTGTGCGATGTAACATCTTACAACCTGAGTAACACCAGGAGGTAACTCGTCACCGTTTGCTCTTGTAAATACCTTAACGTCTACAATGATACCATATTCACCGTGAGGAACACGGAGAGATGTATCACGTACTTCTCTTGCCTTTTCACCAAAGATAGCACGTAAGAGTCTTTCTTCTGCAGTAAGTTCTGTTTCACCCTTAGGTGTAACCTTACCAACAAGAATATCCCCTGCTTCTACCTCGGCACCGATACGGATAATACCTCTTTCGTCAAGGTCACGAAGTGCATCGTCACCAACGTTTGGTATATCACGTGTAATTTCTTCAGGACCAAGCTTTGTTTCTCTTGCTTCGCTTTCGTATTCTTCAATATGGATAGAAGTAAATACGTCATCCTTAACGAGCTGTTCACTAATTAAAACAGCATCCTCGTAGTTATAACCTTCCCATGTCATAAATCCGATAAGGATGTTACGACCGAGACCGATTTCACCATTGTTTGTAGAAGGACCGTCAGCGATTATATCGCCCTTTGATACCTTTTCACCTTCTTCAACGATAGGTCTCTGGTTCACACAGGTACCCTGGTTAGAACGGGCAAACTTTGTAAGGTTATACTTATGAAGCTTACGATTCTTGTCCTTTATAACGATTTCAGTAGCTGAAACCTTATCAATAACACCGTCTTCTTTTGCAAGGATACATACACCTGAATCGCGTGCAGCCTTGTATTCCATACCTGTACCTACAATTGGAGATTCAGGCATAAGAAGCGGAACGGCCTGACGCTGCATGTTAGAACCCATGAGGGCACGGTTAGCATCGTCGTTTTCAAGGAACGGAATCATCGCTGTCGCAATAGACATAACCTGTCTTGGTGATACGTCCATATAGTCAACGCGTTCAGGTGAAACTTCGATAAATTCGTCCTTGAATCTTGTTACTATCTTTTTGTTTATAAACTTATCGTTTTCATCAAGAGGCTCATTTGCCTGTGCAACGAAGAATCCGTCTTCCACGTCAGCAGGCATATATTCAACCTCTTTAGTAACGATACCGTTTTCTTTATCTACCTTACGGTAAGGAGTTTCAATGAAACCATACTCATTAACCTTTGCAAATCCGCTTAATGAGTTAATAAGACCGATGTTCGGACCTTCAGGTGTTTCGATAGGACACATACGTCCGTAGTGTGAATGGTGAACGTCTCGAACTTCGAAGCCTGCACGATCACGTGAAAGACCGCCAGGACCCAATGCTGATAATCTTCTCTTATGAGTAAGCTCACCCAGTGGGTTAATCTGATCCATAAACTGTGACAGCTGTGAAGAACCGAAGAATTCTTTAATAGCTGATGTAACAGGTCTTATGTTAATAAGATTCTGTGGTGTAACAGTTTCTAAATCCTGTGTTGTCATACGTTCACGTACTGCACGTTCCATACGTGATAAGCCTATACGGAACTGGTTCTGTAAAAGCTCACCTACGCTTCTGATACGACGGTTACCCAAGTGGTCAATATCATCAACGTTACCTACGCCGTATGCCAGGTTATTTACATATGAAATTGATGCCATAATATCATCAATTAAGATATGTCTAGGAATAAGCTCATCGCGCTTATCAGAGAGTGCCTGTTTGAATTCGTCAGAATTCATATCAGGGAATTCAGCCATGATTTCCTTAAGCACGATACCGCGAACTCTTTCATATATACCAAATTCACGTGGGTTGTAATCAACATAGTCACGTAAATCAACCATGCCGTTTGATACAACCTTTGTCTTCTTGCCGTCAACATCTAAAACAATATCGTTAATCCATGCCTTTTCTAAAGCAAGAGCCATTTCCTTTGTGATTACATCGCCCGCTGTAACTAAAAGTTCACCTGTTTCAGGATCAACAACATTTTCACCTGCAATATAACCGCAGATACGGTTAGAAAGACGAAGCTTTTTGTTAAACTTAAATCTACCAACACGAGCTAAGTCATAACGCTTAGGGTCAAAGAATAAGTTAGTAATAAGTGAGCGTGCACTTTCAACTGTAGGAGGTTCACTTGGACGGAGCTTTCTGTAAATTTCAATAAGACCGTCTTCTGTGCTCTTTGTAGTATCCTTTTCCATTGTTGCTAAAAGTCTTTCATCTTCTCCGAAAAGGTCAGTAATCTGTGCATCTGTACCAAAGCCGAGGGCACGGATAAGTACAGTAACAGGAATCTTTCTGTTTCTGTCTATACGAACATAGAAGATATCGTTACTGTCTGTCTCATATTCAAGCCAAGCACCTCTGTTTGGAATAACCTGAGATGAAAACAGTTTTTTACCTGTTTTGTCATATTCTTCTGAATAATAAACGCTAGGCGCACGAACAAGCTGAGAGACGATAACTCGCTCAGCTCCGTTTATAATAAATGTACCTGATGGCGTCATTACAGGGAAATCACCCATAAAGATTTCCTGTTCTTTAATCTCGCCGGACTCTTTGTTAATAAGGCGGACCTTCACACGAAGCGGTGCTGCGTATGTCGCATCTCTCTCCTTACATTCGTCTATGTCGTACTTGGTGTTTTCGTCTAAACGATAATCAACAAACTCAAGCACAAGATTTCCCGCATAGTCCGTAATAGGCGATACGTCGTGAAAAACTTCTTTCAGTCCCTCATCTAAGAACCAATTATAAGAGTTTATCTGAATTTCAATCAGATTGGGCATCTCAAGAACCTCATTGATTTTGCCGTAGCTCATTCGAGTATTCTTACCCAGTTTCACAGGATGTACCATAAAACCGCTCACCTCATTATAAATTTTTTCTGAAAGGTGTGATTATTCTCGCATTTACAGCTTGTTTCTGAAAAAATTTTTATCGGTAATCATTAACACTTGCTAAAATAACTTTTTTGTGTTAAAATAGAGCCGATGATTGCCGAAAAATCATTGTTTTTTCAGTTAAACTTAAAAAATACGCAAATTTTCGCACTATAAACAGACATTTATTATACCATCTATTTTTTTAAATGTCAATATGTATTTTACAATATTGTTAAATTTTAATAAGAAGATTTATCTTTTCAGACAAAAGGAGAGTTTTACATATGAGATTTAAGAAAAATCTACATCTTTCTTCCTATATATATAGGGGAGCGTTTTTTAAAAAGCTGATTTCCTCCATTACACTTGTTTCAGTTTTAGGAGCTCAACTATTTTCTGTTTTTGCCTATGCAAGTGTTTTAGGTACACATCTTACCACAGATAAGCAACCTGTTGCAGAAGGAACAACCCTTATTACAAATGTATTTAATGATTCAGGGGTTGGACGACAGACAGAGCATTATTTTGAATATAAGCCAAACGACGGCGCTCTTCCCGTTCTTACAAACGGATGGTCTGCTTACGGAAAGCGCAACATCTCAAAAGCAAATGATATTTTAATACAAAAAGGCTTTGACCCTGCCATTGGAATTAATGCAGACTTCTTTTCCTTTAAGACAGGGGTTCCTATGAGCCATACAATTATAGACGGAAAGATTTATACTTCAGACACCACAGAGTTTCCTGCTATTGGCTTTTATGATGATGGCACAGCCCATATAGGAAATCTTTCTGTTTCTATAAACCTTACTACATCTTCAGGAGAGAGCTTTTTGATCGATTGCTTAAACAAGTATCGTCAGCCTTATGCTGTTTATCTCTACGATAATAATTATGGAGAAGAAACATATTCTCCTGACCCGGGCAGAGATATAGTTTTAGGTAATGTTTCAGGGGATTTCACCATTGGCAAAAAGGTTACTGCTACAGTAGAGAGCATTTCAGATAATGAAGGCTCAGTTCCTATCCCTGAGGGGAAGCTTCTTTTAGGAGTTTCTGAAACTGCCGCAGACGAAATCAAGGAAAGACTTAACTGCTTGGAAGAGGGGGAAAAGGTAACCATCTCAACCTCCTTGAACTCAGATGAGTGGAATGATATAAAATATGCAGTTGGTTGCACAGGAGGAACTCTTATAACAGACGGAGAGCTTAACTTTTCTGATGAAAGTGCCGCACCTCGAACTGCAATCGGTATAAAGGAAGACGGAACCATTATCTTCTATACCATAGATGGCAGACAGCAGGGCTACAGCTTTGGTGTAAGAAAGGAAACTCTTGCAAAAAGACTTTTGGAGCTTGGCTGTATTGACGCTGTGAACTTAGACGGCGGTGGCTCTACCTCTTTAGGTTATGCAGAGCCAGGTGCAAAAAAATTTGTTATTGCCAACTCACCATCAGAGGGAGCCTTAAGAAGCTGTGCAAACTTTTTCTTTATATTAAATCACATTCAGCCTGACGGCATTGCAAAATCCCTTAAGCTTGACAATCACGGAGCGGCTCTTTTATCAGGTTCAACAGTAAACATATCAGCGGTTTCTGCATATGACAGCTCCTATCGTTTTGCGGATATCCCTGAAAACATAACCTATTATATTGAAAATGATGCAGACACTCCTGACAAAAACGGTCGTACATCTCACATAAATGACGACGGAAGCATTACCGTCTACGGAAACGGAGATATATATGTAAGCGGAAAGAGCGGAGATGTTTATGGGTCAACAAGAATAACATCAGTTGTTACACCTGATGATATTGATATCTACAATGCAGAGTCAGGGGAGAAGCTTGATGAACTCATCATAGACCCTGACACATCAATTCAGTTAGACGCAGTAAGCACATGGTATGGGGAAACCCTTGTATCTGACAGGGCATGCTACACATGGACGGTTATTGGTGACAGTTCGTCTATCGGAAGCATAGATAAAGAAGGCTTATATACATCTTCATCCACAAGCGGTGCAAAAGGAAAGCTTATTATAAACGCAGGTCTTTGCACAAAAGAAATCCCCGTTCTTGTAGCAGGAGAAGAATACTTTGAAAGCCTTAAGGACTATCCTGTTATAACAGGCAAGGTAAAAAGAGGCGAGTTAGTAGCAAATGTAAACAACGTATTCTCAAAAGATGGCATAAAAGTTACTCTTAACGGAAAGCCATATGGATTTGATTTTGATTCATCAACAGGAGACATAACCATTGCTTTTCCTGATAGCAAATATCACAAAATCGGCATCTCTGCAACAAACGATACGAACTTATCCTCAATGGCATTTTTAGAAACATCAAGCATATCCTCCATAGGCAATAAGTTCCCTGACACAGAAGGTCATTGGGCAAAAAGCTATATTTCATACATTTCCGACTGCGGAATTGTAAACGGAAGCCTTGAAGGTGACACAATTCTCTTTAAGCCAAACAATCAAATGACAAGAACCGAACTTGCCATTATGCTTTGCAACTATTTAGAGATTAATGCCTCTGATTATGCAGATGTTGAACTTCCTTTCATAGATAAGGACGAGATTCCATGGTGGGCAGAAAATCATATTAAAGCTATATACAAAAACGGAATTATGCAGGGGCAGTTAGGTCAATACGGTGTATCCTTTAATCCCAACGCAAACGTAAACCGTATGGAATTTGCCATTGCCTTAAACAGACTTTTACCAAAGGGCTTAAAGGCAGAAGCCATTACCGCTGTTGACAAGGCAGACATTCCTTTCTGGGCAGAAGAAAGTATGCGCGTTATTGTAACCCAAGGAATAATGACAGGCTACCCTGACGGCACTCTCCTTCCTTTGCAGAGTGTAACACGCGCCGAGGCCGTAAAAATGATTTACAATATTTTAGGCGCAGGAAAATAGTTGAAAATTTTTAAAAATTGTGATACTATAGGACTTGCATTTTAAATTACGAAAGGACAAAACTATGATAGCAATAATAGATTACGGAGCAGGAAATTTACGCTCTGTTCAAAAAGCATGTGAATATATTGGTGCCGATGCCAAAATCACATCTGATAAGAATATAATAAAATCTGCAGAAAGAGTTATTCTCCCCGGGGTTGGTGCTTTTGGGGATTGTATGAAGAGCATCGAGAGTCACGACCTTTTTGATACTATTCATCATGTGTGCGAAAGTGGAACTCCGTTTTTAGGTATATGCCTCGGTCTTCAGCTTTTATTTGAGGAAAGCGAAGAAACAAAAGGTGCCAAAGGTCTTGGCATTTTCAAGGGTAAAAATGTTTTAATCCCTAAAAAAACGGGGCTTAAAATCCCACATATGGGTTGGAATTCTTTGAGTTTCAAAAAGGACTCTCCTTTATTTAATGATATTTCTGACAACTCTTTTGTTTACTTTGTTCACTCGTATTATATGGAGCCTGAAGATAAGTCTATCATATCTGCTACATGTAACTATTCAGAGGAACTCCCTGTTGCCTTGTCAAAGGATAATGTTCACGCGGTACAGTTCCACCCTGAAAAAAGCGGTGAAACAGGACTTAAAATGCTTTCAAACTTCATAAACGGAGGTGGATTTTAATGCTTGCAAAGAGAATCATCCCCTGCCTTGACGTAAGCAAAGGCAGAGTTGTTAAAGGCGTTAACTTTGTAAATCTCCGTGATGCAGGTGACCCTGTTGAAATTTCAAAGGTATATAATGAAGCAGGAGCAGACGAGCTTGTTTTCCTTGATATTACTGCATCCCACGAGGGACGTGGCACAGTCGTTGATATGGTAAAGCGTGTTGCTGAAACAGTATTTATCCCATTTACTGTAGGTGGTGGAATCAGCTCTGTTGAGGACTTTCGTGAACTTTTATGTGCAGGTGCAGATAAGATTTCAATTAACTCATCAGCTATTAAAAACCCACAGCTTATCTCTGATGCTGCACAGAAGTTTGGCAGTCAGTGTGTTGTTGTTGCAATAGATGCAAAACGAAGAGAAGATAACAGCGGTTGGAATGTTTATATTAACGGTGGCAGAATTGACACAGGAATTGATGCTTTGGAATGGGCAAAAAAGGTAAACGATTTAGGGGCAGGCGAAATTCTTTTAACCTCTATGGACTGTGACGGAGCAAAAGCCGGCTATGATGTGGAGCTTACAAGGACAGTTGCAGACCTTGTTTCTATCCCTGTTATTGCATCAGGTGGCGCAGGCAACCTTGAACACTTTAAGGACGTTTTAACTGACGGACACGCAGATGCCGCTCTTGCCGCATCACTTTTCCACTTTAAAGAGATTGAAGTTTCTGATTTAAAAACTTACTTAAACGAAAATAACGTGCCTGTAAGATTATAAAAAATAACCTTCCCATCAAAGGGAAGGTTATTTTATCTTCAGTTCAACATTATACTTTTCTTTAAAATACTTTGCATTGCATCTTTTATGTCCTATGGCAACTGATGGGCTCACACCATTTACATAATATATGCAATCTTTTAAATTTTTCTCTATTATATCCTTTTCTATTTCTTCCTTTACTCTTTTTGATAAAACAAGCTCACGGAAAGCAGGGTGATATGGCCCTGCAACGATACTGTCTCCGTCTGTCAGGCTCTCGTCCGAATGAAGTCCCACACGGATAATCTCTATATCTCTGTCCTCAAAGATTTTCATAACCTTATCGGTTACATCAATTGCTTCATCCAAACTATAAGGAATATACTTTCCATTCTTATACAATGCCTCAAGCTTTGTATTGCTTAAGGTAAGGGTTGGATAAATTCTTACGCAATCGGGAGAAAGCTCTGCCACATCATATGCAGTTTTTAAATCTTTTTCAGGATTTGACCCATACATGCCAATCATCATCTGAAGGCCAAGGCTGATACCAAATTCCTTTATAAACTTTGCCGCCTCAATGGTCTGGCTGAATTTATGCTCTCTTTCGTTAAGGCATAAAACTTCATCATCCGACGACTGAAGTCCAAGTTCAATCGTTTTAACATTATACTTTTTGCAAAGGCTTAAAACCTCTTCGTTTATATAGTCAGGTCTTGTGGACATTCTTATTCCGTCGATATAAGCCTTATATTCATTTGCGGTTTTCAAAAATCCTTCCTGAACATCAAGTTCAAGACCCGTAAAGCTTCCTCCAAAGAAAGCAATCTCTACATAGCGATTATCCTTTGGCAAAAAACCCAAATATTCTTCTATTATTCTTCTTACATCCTCACAGGTTACACTTGTCTGCACTCCTGTAATCTTTTTCTGATTACAAAAAACGCAAGAGTGGGGGCATCCCTCATGGGGAATGAATATGGGGATATTATACTTTTTCACTTTATTTATCATACTCTACAAATTTACAGTAGGCTTCCTTTGCTGCCTCCTGTTCTGCCGCTTTTCTTGTTCCGCCTACCCCTGTTCCGATTTCCTCACCCTTATATACAGCTTTAACCTTAAAGCTTGGGATATGGTCAGGGCCTTTTCTTTCTATCATCTCATATTCTACGACTTCTCTGCCCTTGTCGCGTTTCTGAAAAAAGTTCTGGATTTCTGACTTATAGTTTTTAAAATCCATTCGGCTTGCCGCCATAATATCATCAATGAGTCTGTCTAAAATCCATTTTCTTGCAGTTTCAATATCGCTGTCTAAATAGATGGCACCAAGAACAGATTCATATGTATCACAAAGGATTGACGGTCTTACAGGCTTATTCCCCATTTCTGATCTGCCAAAAGCTATGCCTTCGTCTAGCTTCATTTCCTTTGCAGCTTTAGCTAAAGACCTTTCGCAGACTACACTTGATCTCATTTCAGTAAGTCTGCCTTCGTCTAGCTCCTTATAATTTTCATATATATATTCCGCTATAACAAAAGATAAAATACTGTCACCTAAAAATTCAAGTCTTTGATTACTTTCAACACCCTTTTCATTCGCGTAAGATGTATGGGTTAAGGCAAGCTTTAAAAGGTCTTTGTTTTTAAAATCATATCCAACGTTCATATATTTTCCCCTTAAATTAAAAACACCCGAAAATATGTATTACTCAGCAACACATATTTCGGAGTGCTTTTATTATGCACATTTATAGACTACTGTCTTTCGTTAATATAGTTGACTGCATCTCCGACAGTAACAATTTTTTCAGCATCTTCTTCTGAAATTTCTAAATCAAACTCTTCTTCCAAAGTCATCATAAGTTCAACAATGTCAAGAGAGTCTGCGTCTAAATCATCAATAAATGAAGTATCAAGAGTTATTTCATCCTTTTCAATATCAAGCTGTTCCGCTGTAATACTCTTAATCTGTTCAAAAATTTCGTTCATAAATTATGTAACCTCCCGTTTGACTTAATTTTTCTTTTTATCAATATATCATATGCATAACTGTTCGTCAATATTTTTTACTAAAATTTTATACTATATTTAAGGCTTCCTCTTCCTCATCTTTGCAATATTCCTGAATACCCTGAGTAATATTCTCAACAAGCCCACAGTTTACAAGCTTTATCGCCTGTCTTATTGCGCTGTCAAATGCCTTTGCATCAGAGCTTCCGTGAGCCTTGATTACAGGAGCCTTCACTCCAAGAACAGGTGCTCCGCCGTGTTCCTTGTAATCCATGCTCTTTTTCATTTCTGTTATGCCGCCTTTAACAATTAAAGCCGCAAGCTTACTGAAAATATTTTTGTAAAACACACCCTTAAGCATCTTACCAAAAGCACTTGCTGTGCCTTCTATTGTTTTAAGCATAACATTTCCGCTAAAGCCGTCACAAACAACAACATCAGCTCCGCCTAACGGTACTTCTCTTGCTTCTATGTAACCTGTATAGTTTATAGGAAGCTCCTTTAAAAGCTTGTTTGCTTCGCGGATGGTGTCAGTACCCTTCTCTTCCTCCGTGCCAATATTTAAAAGTGCTACCCTTGGGTTTTTCATATTCATAAACTTCTGCATATAAACAGAACCCATAATAGCAAACTGTCTTAAAAATGCCGCTGTACATTCTGCATTTGCACCTGAATCTATTATTAAATAGTTTCCTTTAATGCTAGGCGCAACAGGGGCAAGTGCTGCACGGCGGATACCTTTTATTCTTTTAACAACCAAAGTTGCACCTGATATTAAAGCACCTGTGTTGCCTGCACTTACAAAAGCATCACCCTCACCCTTTGCCACAAGAGAAAGACCAACTCTCATAGAAGAATCCTTCTTTCTTCTGATAGCTTCTATTGGGTTGTCTTCTCCCTCGATAACTTCAGTAGCATTAACTATCTCAATTCTGTTGCCCTTATAACCACACTTTAAAAGCTCTTCCTTAACGATATCCTCCTTACCTACAAGGACAATATCTGTATCATACTTGCCTACAGCTTCTACACAACCTTTGACTATTTCAAAAGGTGCATTGTCGCCACCCATAGCATCTACTATAATCTTCATATTCTCACCCTTTACTTAAAAGTAATATACTTTCTGCTCTTCCAGATATAATCTATTCCTGAAATAACAGTAAGAGCAGTTGCAACAACCACAAACACCAATACAACTATATCAAATAATCCTTCCACCATTGTTATATCTGTTACTGTGTCAAACATAGGAAGGAATCTCTTTGCTATTTCAAACGTCATAACGCCAATACACAAAACAAACTGTGAAACTGTTTTTGCCTTTCCCCATATACTTGCAGCAATAACTGCGTTTTCACCCATAGCAATAAGCCTTATTCCTGTAACAATTAACTCTCTTGCAAGGATAATCATTACAACAGCTGAATTGACATATGGAATTCCCTTTTCCACAAAGCAGATAAAAGCTGACATAATAAGAATTTTATCCGCAAGAGGGTCCATCAGCTTTCCGAATGTTGTCACCTGATTATACTTTCTCGCAAGGTGTCCGTCTAATCTGTCTGTCCAGCTTGCAAGAACAAACACAAAAAGTGCCGCACATAATGACCAGGTGGTATTAAACAAGTAAAAAAACATATATACAGGTATAAGTATTACTCTGAAAAGTGTAAGTTTATTAGGTGTATTCATTTTATTTCCCTCTTATTCCAATTATTTTTTCTCTGTGCCAAACAAGTCATATTCCATTGCCTGTTCTACGTATACCTCTGCAAAGTCGCCCTCTTTCAGCGCCTTGTCCGACTTAAAGAATACCTTGCCGTCAATTTCCTCGGAGTCTGCATAGGTTCTGCCGTAAAAGCTTTTAATAATTTCGTCTCTTCCTTCAACCAGGACCTTAACAACACTTCCGATTTTAGTATTGTTCTGTTCTTCTGAAATTTCTGACTGAATAAGCATAACGGCATCTCTGCGTTTTGCCTTTTCTTCTTCATCTACCTGGTCTTTAAGCTTGTATGCAGGTGTATCTTCTTCGCGTGAATATGTAAACACCCCAAGTCTTTCAAACCTTACTTCCTTTACAAAATCGCAAAGGTCTGCAAAATCTTCTTCAGTTTCCCCCGGGAAGCCTACTATCAAAGAAGTTCTTACAACAGCGTCAGGAACATTCTGTCTTATCTTATTGATAACGTTTAAAATATCCGCTCTGGTTGTGCGTCTGTTCATAAGCTTTAAAATTTTGTCGCTTGAATGCTGAACAGGGATATCAAAATAATTGCAAAGCTTATCCTCGGTTTTAAAGACATCTATCAATTCATCTGTTATAAGTTCAGGATAGCAGTAATGAACCCTTACCCATTCTACATTATCTATATGGCAAAGCTCCGTTAATAATTCAGGAAGCATATACTCTCCATAGATATCATAACCATATCTTGTTGTGTCCTGAGCAATAACAACTATTTCCCGAACCCCATCCTTAACCATTGCCTTTGCATCTTCCAGAATATTTTCAATTTTTCTGCTACGATACTTCCCTCTGATTGAGGGAATAACACAATATGTACAATGGTTATCACAGCCCTCGGCAATCTTTAAATATGCAGTGTATTCAGGAGTTGTTCTTATGCGGAAAGGCTTTTCTATATCTGAAAGCATCTCACTGCAACAGATAATATTATCCTCTCCATTTCCAAGTTCTTCAATTATATCGGCAATTTTTTCATATTCATTTACACCGATAACTGCATCAACCTCGGGTATCTCTTCTAAAATCTGCTCCTTATATCTTTGAGCCATACAGCCTGTAACTATAAGGGCCTTGCAGTTGCCGCTATTTTTGTTCTCGGCAAGCTCTATAATACACTCAATAGATTCAAGCTTTGCATCTTCTATAAAAGCACAGGTATTTACTATAATTACATCTGCCTCTTCTTCATCTGCTGTCTGCTCATAACCTCTGCTTGCTAAAATACCAAGCATTTCTTCTGCATCAACAAGGTTTTTAGAACAGCCTAAAGAGGTAAGTGAAAACTTTTTAAGCACTTTGCATCTTCCATTCTGAAAATTATTCTTCTTCAAAGCTGACGTTAAATTCTTCTACGCATCTCTTTATTTCCCACAGAGAAAAGCCTCTTCTTAAAAGTCTAGCCTGTATTTTTTCAAGTTCTTTTCTCGATGTAATGTTATCTAAAAGTCTATGACTTTCAACATATTCAAAAAGGGCTTTGTATGTATCCTCGTCGCTTTCCTTTACAACATCATCTATTATGCTTGTTGCAATGCCTTTTTTGAAAAGTTCCTGTTTTATTCTGTACATTCCCTTTCCTGATAAACGAACCCCTTCTGAAACATAAAGCTTTGCATATTCTCTGTCGTCAAGTATTCCTGCGGCGACATACTCTGTGACCACCTTTTCCGCAATGTTCTTATCAAACTTTTTACGGATAAGCCTGTCATAAAGTTCCTTACATGTAAGCATTCTCGCTCCCACATAAGCCCCCGCAACCTTTAAAGCTTTTTCAAACTCGTCCATTATTTCTTCTTGGCAGGCTTTTCAACCGGTGTGAAAGGAGTTTCAGCATCGATATCCTCAACCTTCATAGCAGGAAGGTCTGCTGCTTCACGAATTTTTGCCTCGATTTCGTTACAAAGTTCAGGATTATCCTCCAGAACCTTTTTAGCGCTCTCTCTGCCCTGACCTAATCTGCTTCCGTCATAGGAGAACCATGAACCGCTCTTTTCAACAATATCATATTCTACACCAAGGTCTAAAATATTACCTACCTTTGAAATACCCTTTCCGTAGATAATATCAAATTCAGCATTTTTAAATGGAGCTGAAACCTTGTTCTTAACAACCTTAACTCTTGTTCTGTTACCTGCAATACCATCATCTGTCTTAATAGTTTCTGAACGACGAACATCAAGTCTTACTGATGAGTAGAACTTAAGGGCATTACCACCCGGAGTTGTTTCAGGGTTACCAAACATAACTCCAACCTTTTCACGAAGCTGATTTATAAAAATAGCTATTGTGTTTGAACGGCTGATTACACTTGCAAGCTTACGAAGCGCCTGTGACATAAGTCTTGCCTGAAGACCAATGTGAGAATCCCCCATAAGACCCTCTATCTCCTGCTTTGGAGTGAGTGCTGCGACAGAGTCAACTACAACAATGTCAATAGCGCCGCTTCTGACTAACTGTTCGGTAATTTCAAGTGCCTGTTCACCTGTGTCAGGCTGTGACACAATAAGGTCATCAATATTTACACCTAAGTTTTTAGCATAAACAGGGTCTAAAGCATGCTCTGCGTCAATAAAAGCCGCCTCTCCCCCAAGCTTCTGAACCTCTGCTACAACGTGGAGTGCAACGGTTGTCTTACCTGATGATTCAGGGCCGTAGATTTCCACAATTCTGCCTCTTGGGATACCACCGATACCCAAAGCAATATCAAGAGCAAGTGAACCTGTAGGAACAGCCTCAACCTCAATATCTGATTTGTCGCCAAGGCGCATAACGGAACCTTTTCCGTACTGTTTTTCTATCTGTCCGAAGACACTTTCAAGTGCCTTTTTCTTTTCTTCATTTATATCTTTATCTTCCTTTCTTCTCTGTCTTTTTGCCGCGCTGTTATAACTATTAAT
>JAZLCI010000071.1:0-4171 GCA_045614085.1 Clostridia bacterium | reverse complement strand
TAAATAAATAATAATTAATAATTTTGGAAAAAATTCCTGATGGAATTTTCCCAATTATATATATAGGGAAAGGATTTATCCTTTCCCTATAATCTGCATATATTCAATAAATTTTGTTAAGCAGTCTTTTTGCTTGTTAATCCCTTGATTAAGAATAAAGCAGCAAAGAGTAAAACTGCACCTAAACTCAAGCAAATCCAAGGATTTTGTACAAATCCTGCAACAAGATATGTTACAAAGGAAACACCTGCAACGGTCAACGCATACGGAAGCTGAGTTGAAACGTGGTTAATGTGGTTACCCTGCGCACCGGCTGATGCCATAATAGTTGTATCAGAGATAGGTGAACAGTGGTCACCGCAAACTGCACCTGCCATACAAGCAGAGATAGCAATGATACTGATTTCCTGATCAATTGAACCACCGAATATAGCAAGTACGATTGGGATAAGAATACCAAATGTTCCCCATGATGTACCTGTTGAGAATGAAAGTCCAACACCGATTAAGAATACAACAGCAGGTAAAAGTGGAATAATTCCGCTTGCGTAAACTCTAACGAATTCAGCAATGAATACCTTTGCACCCAAGCTGTCTGTCATAGCCTTTAATGTCCATGCACAGCTTAAAATGAGTATTGCAGGAACCATAGCCTTAAATCCTTCTGGGATAGCATCCATACAATCCTTGAATGATAAAACTCTGCGGATAAGGAAGTATATAACAGAGAAGATAAGACCTGCAAATGAACCATATACCAAACCAACTGATGCATCTGCACCTGAGAATGCACCGATAAAGTCTTTATAGCTATCTGAATCTGCTGTATAGAATCCGCCTGAGTAGATAAGACCTAATACACAAGCGCCGATTAAAACAACAACAGGTAAAACAAGATCCCAAACCTTACCCTTTGGATTATCAACCATTTCTTCAACGCGTTCTAATCTTTCTTTCCCTTTTTCAGAGAAGATATCACCGTTTAACGCGTTAGCTTCATGAACCTTCATAAGACCAAAATCAAACTTCATTAAAGCAATAGCAACCATCATAACGATAGTTAAAATAGCGTAGAAGTTATAAGGGATAGCTCTGATAAAGAGTTCAAGACCGCCTATCTGCTCTTCTGAAACAAAACCTGCAACAGCAGCCGCCCATGATGAGATAGGAGCAATAATACAAATTGGTGCAGCCGTAGCATCAATAAGGTATGAAAGCTTTGAACGTGAAACCTTGAACTTATCTGTAACAGGTCTCATAACAGAACCAACTGTAAGACAGTTGAAGTAGTCATCAACGAAGATAAGTACACCAAGTGCAACTGTAGCAAGCTGCGCGCCAACTCTTGACTTAATATGCTTTTCTGCCCATCTGCCAAATGCAGCTGAACCGCCTGACTTGTTCATAAGAGCAACAATAGCACCTAATATAACAAGGAATATAAGAATACCAATGTTATAAGAATCTGCAACAGATGTGATAAAACCATCAACAAAAAGATGGTCAATTGTGCCTGTAAAGTTAAAGTTAGCATACAAAAGGGCACCGCTTAATATACCGATAAAGAGTGAAGAGTAAACTTCCTTTGTGATAAGCGCAAGTACAATAGCTATAATTGCAGGTAACAAAGATAACCATGTAGCAAAAGGCTTAACATCGTCTCTTTTAGCTTCCAAAGCATTTGAAAGTGTTTCATCAAAGCCATCTGTTCCTACATTGTCAGAATAGCTGTCAATGTATGTAGATGCTGCAATCCCGTAACTTTCTGCATCTTCTGCGTCTGCGTACTTACCGTTTTCCTGAAGATACAAAGTTGCAGCTTCGTTATCGGTTAAGTCAACTTCGTCGGCAAATACTGCAAATGGAGCAGTAATACTCATTACAATCATTGAGATAATCATAATGGTTAAAATGCCAAGCATACTCTTTTGTGTTTTCAAATCATTTTCCCCCTTGGTTTAAAGAATTAATACAAAATTCTTCATAAAATAATAATTATATCTATTATAACATAAATACTTTTACTATTCAACAAAATTTTTAAAATTTATATATTAAATATACATTTCTTCCTTTGCTTTTACTTTTGCATTTGCAAACTTATATGCATTGTGCAAAACCTCAACCTTTATTGTATCTGCATCCATTATCTCACCGTCCACAGATATACGCATAGACTTATTCTTAGGAATAATCTTGACGGATTTAACCTTTTCGGATGTAACAATGCTCTTAAACTTTTCTTTACCGATATACGTTCCTTTTATATATTCAGGCAAAACTGTCAGAAACTTAAGGCGTGGAATATTTTTAACTATGTTTACATTGATAAATCCATCGTTTACCTTGGCTAAAGGATTTGTTTTAAGACCTCCGCCGCAGTAACAACCGTTTGCCAGAGAGGTGAGCAACACCTCGCCGTTATATCTCTCTTTTCCGTCAGTTTCGATGTAGAAATAAGAGGGTGTCTTTTTAACGAGATTTATGAATATAGAAACAAAATACGCCATAGAGCCTGATAGAAACGTCTTTTCACGGACAGTGTTTGTTGTGTCAGCCACAACACAGTCAAAGCCTATATTTATCATATTGGCACAATAACCTTCCGTTACTTCTCCTTTATATGTAAGGGTATATTTTATTGCATCACAAAAAACCTCTTCTGCTTCTGTCTGCTTTTTTATATCCAAAAAGCTTTCTTTGTCACCAAAGTTTCTGCAAAAGTCATTACCTGAACCAACAGGCATAATACCCATACTTCCGCAACCTGATTCTATAATTCCGTTTAATA
Source organism: Clostridia bacterium (assembly GCA_045614085.1). Taxonomy (GTDB): domain Bacteria; phylum Bacillota; class Clostridia; order Monoglobales; family Monoglobaceae; genus UMGS1820. The sequence continues at coordinate 1,380 of JAZLCI010000071.1, read as the reverse complement.
CTTCGTTATATGTTCCGTCACCGCCACAGGCAATAAATCTTGCTTCACCATTTTCAGTCAAATATTTTTTAACATATTCTTTAGCGTCCTTTGGTGACTTTGTAATATAATACTCAACACCAGACTTTTTAATCAGATTTATGGTTTCGTCAAACCTTGTTCCTGCCTTTGGATTTACAATAAAAACAGTTTTCATTTTCACACCCCGCAAACTATAAGTTCTTTTGAAGATGATGTAAGATTTATAATTCCATCTTTTTTTACAACAACCAAATCTTCAATTCTTACCCCAAACTCACCCTCGATATATATTCCGGGTTCACAGGACACAATCATATTTTCCAACAAAACAGTATCAGACCTTGGTGATAAGTTAGGTAACTCGTGTATCATAAGACCTACTCCATGACCCAATGAATGACCAAAATAAGCTCCATAGCCTGCATCTTCTATTACATCCCTTGCGGCTTTGTCAGCTTCCTTTCCTGTAACCCCTGCCTTTATAGCAGAAAGACCTGAGAGTTGTGCCTTTAAAACTATATCATAAATCTCTTTTTGTCTCTTTGTTGGCTCGCCCATACATAAGTTTCTCGTCATATCCGAGCAATAGCCATTATATATACACCCAAAGTCAAGGGTAATCATATCACCTTTTTCGATTTTTTTGCCGTCAGGTATTCCGTGAGGCATTGCAGTTTTCTTCCCTGATACTGCAATGATGGAAAACGATGTACCAGACGCACCATGCTTTCGCATCTGATATTCAATCTCTGCCGCAAGGTCATTTTCTGTCATACCTACTTTAACGAGAGGAATAATATTCGAAAATGCAATATCGCCGATTTCTTCCGCTTTTTTAATATGCTCAATTTCCGCATCAGTTTTAACAGAGCGGATAATATCAAGGTCACTTTCTAATGGTAAAAGCTCAACCTTAAGCTTATCATTAAATAAGTTATATTCACTGACAGTTAAAGCCTTATCCTCAAAACCAAGAGTTTTAACTGAATTTTCATTTAAAATATTGTTTATAATCTCAAAAAGCTTTCCCCCTGAATATTCTATAACCTGAAAGCCACTGCACTCTTCCTTTGCAGCAACAGTATAACGGGAATCAACGATAATTGTCTTTAAGTTTTTTCCTAAAAGACAAAATCCCTCACCACCTGAAAAACCTGAAAAATATCTTAAGTTATGGGGTGAGGTAATGAGGACACCGTCACATTTTTTAAATATATCGGAAATATTCATATAGGTTAAGCTCCTTTCAATTTTTAATATTATTTGCATATTATTTGCCGAACCCAGTTCCGCAACAAGAAAATGTATAAATCGGGGTCCAGGGGCAGAGCCCCTGGGTCGTGTTAAGGGGGTATGGGG
>JAZLCI010000070.1:0-13477 GCA_045614085.1 Clostridia bacterium | reverse complement strand
CATAGCTTGTCCAGTCAGAATTCATCTCATTGTTAAGTCTGAATATAAATGGCTTTCCAAACTCTGCGGCATCTCTTGCAAACTTTCTTAATGTTTCATCATATACTCCGTCTAAAACATCAAAGAATGGATTGTAGTTATCTAAATCCTCGTTCATAACACTTGATGTCTGCATAGTAAGCTCAACTATCTTACCCGCCTCATATGCCTGTTTCATACCATCCATAGGGAACTCTTCCCAATGGTAGATGTACTCAAGCAAAACCGGAAACTCAAAATCAACGGCCTTTTCAAGAGACTCCGTTCGCTCCGTCTTTAAGTATCTAACCGCAAGAGGATTAAAGCAACCCCAATACGGTGTTTTGGCATTTACAATCTTATCATAGACAGCCTTTGTTTCATCTGACCAGTTTTCAGGGATAACAGGTTTAAAGTCGGTATAAACATCAGACGTTCCCCTTATAGGAATCCCTGTAGAGAATGAGTATAAAACCTTATAAACCTCTTCCATTAAATGCTGCGAATATTCCTCTGTCTTAAATAAAACTCTGTAATAATGAGGTGTTCCCGTATATATGTATGCATACATATATGTGTTCTTTTTATACTCTCCCATAGGAGCAGGGGTACGTGTGAAAGCCACAACCTGCATCCATCTGTCGTTCACCTTTGTTGTGTTATCACTATGAACAATAATGCGGTTTTTGTCTGTAAAGGTTTCATCGTAGACATATTTATTTAAATACTTTGCTATATATTCCTTTACGTTTTCCTCATGGGCATATTCTTTTGTGATAACCATATCAAATTCCGAAGATGTTGCCTTGATGAACTCCTGAGCACAGGTAAAGTCAAACTCTGCATCTCTTGGTGCACCGATTGCAAATCCTCGTGAATGGTTTATAAGATATTTTCTGTCCTTGCTGACCTGAATCTCACGGACATCGCAATTATCAAAATCTAAATCCCTGTAATCATGAACAATTTCGTTATTTTGATAATATATCTTATAATCAAACTTTTCTGAATCTAAAAAGCTTAAAAAATCCTTTACCCAAAGTCTTGCAGGGCGGTAGAACATAACCGTTCCGCAGGCAATAATCCCAAGGATAAGTATGATAGAAATAACAGCAATGATTATCTTCTTTTTCATATGCCCCTCCACACAATAAATCTTATGATTATTATAAATTAAGCTTTCGTCTTTGTCAACCAATTATATCAAGGCTTCTGTTTGCGTACATTTCTGCTTTCTGCTTTTTGTCCTTTATTCTTACTCCAAGGTCTTTCATTATACCAAAGTTTACATTCATTGGCTGAAAATCCACAATACTCTCGTTTGAGATATATGTTGAAAGTGCACCGATAGCAGTTTCTGATGTATATGGAACCACTTCTTTTCCCTGCTCTGAAAGGGCTGCAAACTTTCCTGCAAGCAATCCTGATGCCGCAGACTCAACATAGCCTTCAACACCTGTTATCTGCCCTGCAAAATATACTTTAGGATACTTCTTCATTCTGTAAGTGTTATCCAAAAGAACAGGCGAATTTATATAAGTATTCCTGTGCATAACACCGTAACGGATAAATTCCGCATTCTCAAGCCCAGGTATCATAGAGAAAACTCTCTTTTGCTCACCAAACTTAAGATGGGTCTGAAACCCTACAATATTATACATTGTTCCGTCTTTGTTATCACGTCTTAACTGAACAACCGCATATGGTCTTGAGTTATCCCTTGGGTCAGTAAGTCCCACAGGCTTAAGAGGTCCAAATCTCATTGTATCCTCTCCACGTTTTGCCATAATCTCAATGGGCATACAACCCTCAAAAACTTTAGGGTCATCAACTGTACCATGAACAGGCGCGCCCTCTGCTGATACAAGCTCTTTCCAAAAAGCCATATACTCTTCCTTGTTCATTGGGCAGTTGATATAGTCTGCTCCGCCCTTACCATAACGGGCTGCGCAGAAAGCCTTTGTCATATCAATACTCTCATATGTCACAATAGGTGCCGCCGCATCATAAAAATGAAGCCCATCACCACCTGTAAGGTTTCTTATGCTTTCAGATATAGAATCTGACGCAAGAGGTCCTGCCGCAATAATCGTATATTCATCTGTGTCTATATTTGAGATTTCTTCATATCGCACTTCGATATTTGGATTTGACTTAATTTTTTCTGTAACCATTTGAGAAAAACCATCTCTGTCAACAGCCAAAGCTCCTCCTGCAGGAACTTTTGTTGCATCTGCACATTCCATAATAAGAGAATCCATACGGCGCATTTCTTCTTTTAAAAGACCTACCGCATTTAATATTCCGTCTGCTCTTAAAGAGTTACTGCATACCAACTCTGCAAAGTTATCACTTTTATGAGCAGGAGACTTCTTTTCAGGCTTCATTTCGTAAAGTATAACCTCTGCTCCAAGCTTTGCAGCCTGATGAGCTGCTTCACAACCTGCCAGACCCGCGCCTATAATTTTTATTGCCATATTATCACATCCTTTATTTTTACGGAAAAAGGCGGGACATAGCCCGCCTGTAACTACTTCTTTTTTGTAGGCTTGCTTTCATATCCGCAAGCTTCGTTATAACACTTTAATGTAACAGGACCTCTTCCTCTGAAAGCTCTCACCTTTAAAAGCGAGTTTCCGCATTCAGGACACTTTTCATCAGTAGGCTCGTTCCATGAAATAAAGTCGCAGGCAGGTGAGTTGTTACATACATAGAAAGTTCCGCCTTTTCTTGACTTTTTGGATATAACTTCTCCGCCACACTTAGGACACTTTGCCGAAATAGATTCTACAATGGCCTTTGTGTTTCTGCATTCAGGGAAGCCTGGGCACGCAAGGAACTTTCCAAACCTGCCCTGTTTATATACCATCTTTCTGCCGCACTTGTCACATACAACATCAGATTCTTCATCCTTAACCTCGATATTACCTATAGTTTTTTCTGCTTCTTCAAGAGTTGACTTAAAAGGTCCATAGAACTTTCTGATTATGTTCTTCCAGTTCTCTGTACCGCTTGCAATATCTTCTATCTCATCTTCCATATGAGCAGTAAACTCAACATCCACAATATCAGAAAAATTTTCCTTCATCAAATCAGTAACAACAAAACCAAGCTCTGTTGGATATAATGATTTGCCATCACGGGCAACATAACCTCTTGCAGAAATTGTTGCAATTGTAGGCGCATAGGTACTCGGTCTGCCGATACCTTCCTCTTCCATAGCCTTAACCAAAGATGCTTCTGTATATCTTGTAGGAGGCTGAGTAAAGTGCTGCTGTTCATCAAGTTCTTTTAAAAGAAGGTTCTGTCCTTCAGACATTGCAGGAAGCTTTGTTTCCTTTTCCTCGTTTTCGTCTTTGCCCTCAACATATAATGTCATAAAGCCCATAAACTTAACATCTGTACCTGTTGCCTTTACTAAATACTTATCTGCCTTTATATCAACTGATACCATATCTAAAAGAGCATCTGTCATCTGACTTGCCATAAAGCGGAGCCAGATAAGACGGTAGAGCTTAAATAAATCAGGCTTTAACTTATCCTTAAGTCCCTCAAAAGAAGTATTTACACTTGTAGGTCTTATTGCTTCGTGAGCATCCTGTGCACTCTTTTTAGCGCGATACTGCTTTGGAGCTTTTGGAACAAACTCACTTCCGTAAGTTGCATTAATAAATTCTCTTGCCTCTGCCTGTGCAACTTCTGATATTCTCAAAGAGTCAGTTCTCATATAGGTGATATAACCCATTTCATAAAGCTGCTGTGCCGCCATCATTGTACGTCTTGAAGTAAAGTTAAGCTTTCTTGAAGCTTCCTGTTGAAGGGTACTTGTTGTAAAAGGAGGTGCACTCTTGCGCTTTGTTTCCTTATGATTGATACTCTTAACAAAATATTCCGCTTTTTTAAGCTCTTCTGCTATCTTTTTTGCAGTTGCTTCATCAGATAAAGGCATCTTCTTTCCGTCTGCTGTTCCATAAAACTTTGCCTTAAACGGAAGCTTTCCCTTATCGTTGGTAAGCTTTAAATCTATTGTCCAGTATTCTTCAGGGTCAAAGGCTTCTATTTCGCGTTCCCTATCTACTATAAGTCTTACAACAACAGACTGAACACGACCTGCACTTAAGCCTTTTTTAACCTTCTTCCAAAGAAGAGGGCTTATCTGATAACCAACTATTCTATCTAAAACTCGACGTGTCTGCTGTGCATCAACCAGGTTCATATCAATAGGGCGTGCTTCTTTAACCGCTTCACGGACTACATCCTTTGTTACTTCGTTAAAGGTTATACGACAGTCACTTGCAGGGTCGATACCAAGAACATTTGACAAATGCCATGATATAGCTTCTCCCTCGCGGTCAGGGTCAGTTGCGAGATATACTTTTGAGGCATTTGCAGCTTTTTTCTTAAGCTTTGCAATCAAATCACCTTTACCACGAATTGTAATATAGTTAGGGTCAAAATCCTTTTCTACCTCTATACCAAATGTACTTTTAGGTAAATCGCGCACATGTCCCATAGTAGCTTCTATATCATAGCCACTACCTAAATATTTTTTAACGGACTCTACCTTTGTAGGAGACTCCACTATTACCAACTTCTTTTTCTGTTTACTTGCCTTAGACTCGGCCATAAACTTATCCTCCCGATTTGCATCTGTTTATTTATATCAGGCTAATGAGTAATTCTCACCCGGATGTTCTTTAATCATTCCTGCCATAAGAAGCTGAATAATTATAAAACTTAGCTCCGTTACATCAATACTTAAATCTCTTGAAATCTCATCTATATGAATTTCTGCATTCTTTTCATAAAGATACTCAAGCACCTTTCTTTGATTTTCATCAAAGCTGTCAAATGAAGGCTTTGGTGCTTTTTCTAAATTCTCAAGCCTGTTAAAATCACTTTTAATTTCTGTTATCTCTTCTTTATGAGAGCCTCTGTCCTCATCAATCAGGTCTATTCCATACTTAAGCTCTTTTGGATATACAGAAATATATTCTTCTAAAATATCTTCAGCTGAGGTTATCAGCTTTGCACTGCTTTTTATAAGGGTGTTAGGCAACTGGGACCCCTTTTCAAATGGCGCACCAGGGACTGCATACAAATCTCTGTCTGAATTTATCGCCCAGTCTGCCGTAAGCTTTGTTCCGCTTTTAAGCTCGCCCTCCGCTATCACAACACCTCTTGAAATACCTGTGATTATTCTGTTTCTTTCACGGTAATACTCTCTTTTTCCCATGGTGCCCGGAGGTCTTTCGGATATAACTGCACCGTATGACAGTATCTTTTTATAAAGGCTTGTGTTTTCCTTTGGATATACAAGGTCAACTCCACCTGCCAAAACTGCAACCGTCATATTTCCCGCATTTATTGCTCCTCTATGTGCAGATGCATCTGCACCTATCGCCATTCCGCTGACTACTAAAACACCTGCTTTTGCAAGGTCATAAGAAAGTTTATATACAAACTTTCTTCCGTTTTCAGAACAATCTCTTGAGCCAACAATTGAGACCCCAACCAAACTGTTAAAATCTATATCCTGACCCTTTACATATAAAATCTGTGGCGGAGCATAAACTTCTCTTAAGGCATCAGGATATTTCTTATCCTCTATGGATAAAATCCTTATTCCCTCTTTTTCGCAATACTCATAAAGTTCTCTTGCTTTATCCAGTGAACGTCTTGCCTTAAGACGATACGCAAGAGGAAGACTTGCCGCTGCCTTTTTATATTTTTCATCAGAATTATATATTTCCTCGGCAGATCCCAGATTCTTTATAATCTTATTTATTGTTGATGGATTATGTCCGCAGAATATGTTAAGCCATAGTTTATATAAAATATCTTCATTCATCTTTATATCCTCGCCTATGGTCTTAAGATATACATAGCTATTCCTGCCGCAACAGCAGCATTTAATGACTCTATCTCACCAAACATATCTATTCTTACTCGCATCTGGGCTTTTTCAGCTACTTCCTTTGAAACCCCATGGGCTTCACTTCCTATAACAACTGCTCTCTTACCGTCTATCTTAACACTCTCGATAGATTCTGAATCCTCAAGAACAGTTGCAGCAACAGTAAAATTCGCCTCTTTAAGCCTGTCTATGTCACAAGGCTTTATATTACAAAAGCTCATTCTGAAAACAGAGCTCATACTCGCCCTGACCGTTTTGGGATTATACACATCAGCACATCCCTCGGTTAAGCATATCTGCTTTATCCCTGCCGCCTCGGCTGTACGGATTATTGTTCCCATATTCCCGGGTTCTGACACTCCATCAAGAATGAGAATGTAGTCTGCATTTAAGTCAAGGCTATCTCTTTCAGGGATTTTAACAACTGCCATTATCCCTTGGGGATTTTCAGTATCACAAACCTCACGGAATAACTTTTCGTCTGTAGCATATACACATATTCCGTCTTCTTCTATACCATTTATATATTCTTCATTTTCGCTTAAATATTCATTAGTGATAAGCAAAAAGTCAATGTCATCTTTAATATAAGTAACCGCATCTTTAGAAATTCTGGCACCCTCGGCAAAATATAGCCTGTTCTTTTCACGCTGTTTCTTCTGCGAAAGACTGCGAACAAGCTTTAACGCTTTATTATCATGACTTGTTATAAACTTTATCATAACCTAAAATGCCTTTCTGTAATTTTCTAAAGAAGCTTTGCCCTCTTTTTAATTATTCTTAATATCCCATAAACAACTGCCACCTGCAAAGGTAAAAGCAATATATTTTTTATAATTCTTGAAGGCAAAATCCCTGCAAGTCCACTCCCTATTGTAGGGGCAAGTCCTGCAGAATTAAGTAATATGTTAACAATTAAAACTATTAACACTTCGGAGAGAATTACTCTCCATAAACGCACTTCCCTTTTGTATAACACAAGACCTGCAATCATTCCTGCAATTCCTGCATTCAACGTTAGCACAAAGAGCCACGCTCCTGTAGGTCTGACTATAAGACCTATTATATCCTGAAGCATACCAACAGTGCAAGCAACCACAGGTCCAAAAGCCATTGCGGCAATCGGCATAGTTACAAAAGAAAAGCTTAACCTTATAAAAGCTGTTACATCACGAGCCAAAAGCTCTAATATAACGTTTATAGCTATAAGCATAGCACATACAACTAAAACTCTTGGATTTTTAATTTTTTTTGAAAAATCATTTCCTGTCTTCTTTATACTGAAAATCAATAAAACGATAAAGATTAATATTGCTAAAACAACCCCGTAAACAGGGTTTGAAAAAATATCCAAAAATGATTTAATCGGCACAAATGCCTGACGGAGAAAGGCTTTTAAGGCTTCCATTGCTCCGTCAAATGCAGTAATAAAATTCTGCATAAAAACACCTCCTTAAAATATCACTGTTCACACAGCAAAAGAGGCATTTCGTTGTGTTTAACAGCGGGATGCGGTATCTGCACCGTGCTTTATGCTTCGTCAGCTTGCCAACTCCCTGTGCAAGCCGCACTTCAGACCACAGGTCAACGCGCAGACACCTACTCTGTACAATTTTTTCATTAGACTACAAAAGATTCCCCTCGGTGACAAAGTCACACAGAAGAATCTTTGAAGTCATTTATTTTACTTGGTCAACAAGACTCTTGAATGCTTCAGGGTCTGATACTGCGATTTCTGCAAGCATCTTTCTGTTGATTTCGATACCCTTATTCTTAAGTCCGTTCATAAACTTGCTGTAGCTGATGCCATTCATACGAGCAGCAGCGTTGATACGAGCGATCCAAAGCTGTCTGAAATCTCTCTTCTTTGCCTTTCTGTCTCTGTATGCATAAGACAAAGACTTCATAACAGCCTGATTAGCTGTCTTGTAGAGCTTACTCTTTGCTCCTCTGTAGCCCTTTGCAAGCTTTAATATCTTCTTATGTCTTGCGCGTGTTCTCATAGCGCCTTTTACTCTTGCCATAATTAGTTATCCTCCTTGTTATTTCGGTTAAAAGTCTTTCGACTTATTTGTAAGGCATCATGCTCTTGATTGTTGCCTCGTTTGCAGCTGAAAGATATGCGCCCTTTCTGAGCTGTCTCTTTCTCTTTGTTGTCTTCTTGTTAAGAATGTGGCTTCTGAAAGCCTTTGCTCTCTTAACCTTACCGCTCTTTGTGAGTCCAAAGCGCTTTGCAGCACCTCTGTGTGTCTTGATTTTAGGCATAATTTTTCTCTCCTTCCATATTACTGTTTTTTGGTTTACGCTTTTGTAGGTGACAGAACCATAGCCATATTTCTGCCTTCCATTTTAATATCCTTGTCTGACGTACCTGCATCAGCTACGCCATCCTTAAAGCGGACAAGCAGATCCTTACCCAGAGAACTGTGTGTGATTTCACGACCGCGGAAGCGGACAGAAACCTTAACCTTATCCCCTGAATTTAAGAATTTGATTGCCTGATTTAATTTAGTGTTGAAATCGTGTTCATCAATGTTAGGAGTAAGTCTTATCTCCTTAACGTTGCTGACCTTCTGATTTTTACGGTTTTCCTTTTCGCGCTTTGCAAGTTCAAACTTGTGCTTGCCGTAATCCATGATTCTGCACACAGGCGGTTTAGCCTGCGGAGCAATCTTAACTAAATCAAGATTAGCTTCGTCAGCAAGTTTTAAACCTTCAGCAGCGGAAACAATACCAAGTTGTTCGCCCTCTGCACCAATCAGTCGGATTTCCTTATCCTTGATTTCTTCGTTTATCATCAAATCCTGCTTTGCTATTGAAAACACCTCCAAAAAGTCTTTGCCGAATAAAAAAACGGCTGCACCAAAAGCACACCGCAATAATCATATTAATAAATAATAAATGATAGCCCTTTTGCCTTTAAGCTGAGGGGAGAAGCGGTTTACTTCTGCTTTACTGACATATACTACCACATATTTTTGTTTATGTCAAGAATTTTTTCATAAAAACTCCATATATTTTAATATATGAAGAAATTTTCTTAAAAAAACCTAAACTTTTATTCATATTTTCTTTCAAAACCCCTTGACAACATAAAAATAATATGTTATTATAGTTAAGCTTTGTAGAATACGCCACATTGCAAATGTGCCGGAGTGGCGGAACTGGCAGACGCCCAGGACTTAAAATCCTGTGGGATTTTTTCCCGTACCGGTTCGACCCCGGTCTCCGGCACCAATTTAATATCGCAGGGTAGAGCAGCTTGGTAGCTCGTCGGGCTCATAACCCGGAGGTCGGGGGTTCAAATCCCTCCCCTGCACCCAAAGAAAAAACCTCTCAACCACAATGGTTTGAGGGGTTTTCTTATGTTTTCATTCAATCAATTTTGGAGCATAAATCAAGCCAATAATTCAACTTTAATTCAACTCTCTTTTAAAATCTACGCTTTTTTAAGGAAAATATCTGATAAAATTTCTGCATTCTTTTTATCTGCCTGTTCCATTACGTGAGCATATATGTCGGCCGTAGTGCTTACCTGTGCGTGACCTAATCTCTTTGATATAGAAACGCTGTCCACACCATTATAATAAAGCATACTTGCCATAGTGTGTCTGAATGCGTGTGGGTTAATATGTGGAAGGTTATTTCTTTTAGAGAACTTTTTTAAATAGTCGGTTACACTATCAGGGTGCATAGGCTTACCATTATACTGACAAAACACAAACCCGCTCCTGCAATTTTTAATACCCATTCTTAATTGTTCTGTTGCCTGTTCCTTCCTATATTGCTTAAGCAAGTACATTGTTTCTTTCGGTAGTGCTATATATCTTTTTGAGGTTTCTGTCTTTGGCGTGTCCTCATATACCCCTATATCAGGAGCATATAAAATATTATTACAGATGTATATTGTGTTATTATCAAAGTCCACTTTATCCCACTTTAGACCAAGCAACTCTCCTCGTCTTGCTCCTGTGATCAGCAATAGATGTATCAATGCTTTCCACTTTAGTGGTTCCTTTTCCATAGCTTCCCTTATAGCAGCTACTTCTTCAGGCTGAAAATAATTAACGTTCTTTTTCTCTACCTTTGGTAGTGTGGTCCTTGCTGCAACATTAAAAGGCACAAGACACTCTTTAACAGCTTGTTCTAACACAGTGGATATAAGTCGGTGATGCTCAATTACCGTCTTTGCACTTAATTTTCCTCCACGCTTATGAAGGTTCTCTGTTGACAGATAGGTATATAAGTCATTAAGAATATCAGAACGCAAATCTTTTAATTTTATGTGTCCTATCTGCGGATATATTCTTTTTGTAAGATCTCTGTATCTTATAACAGTAGAATGCTTAATCCCTCTCTGTTCCTTAAGACCTATAACATAATCACAGTATGAAGCAAACGTTTGACGTGTATCAGACTTAACGCCTTCTTTGCATTCTTTCTCGAACACACTTGCAAAAGCTTCAGCTTTCTTTCTTGCGGTTTCTTCTTTCCACGTTGGTTCAACATCGAAGGTTGCTGTATATGGTTTAAGTTGTTTTCCATCCGCTCCACGTCCTCTGTGAACCCTAACGGAATAAGATATAAGCTTTCCCTCTTTATTCCTTCTCTCCTGTATGCTTGCCATTAATCTCCTCTCCTCCTCTCTGTTTTTAATCTTATGCAACATAAGAGCTTTCTAAATACCTGTAATAGTTTCATCAAATCCAATATTAACTTCATCCCAAAGATTATCATTAAATCGAAGCATTGTATCGACATTAGATATCAAATTTCTATATTCACTATATAATTTTCTTTCTACTTCATCCATATAGCCCATTATCTTGTTCTCATAGTCATTTTTAAAATAATTGTATTTTTCAAGAAAAATTTTACAAAACCCTTCCGGTAAAGTTTCTAAAACCTCACAAACGCCATCAAAAGGTATATAATTAAGTTCATCTATATTTAACCCTTGTTCTTCACAAAATCTAGACAAAAAATCTTCCCATTTCCTTTGAAGTTTTAACCTGTATCCAGAGTATTGATATAAATAATTGATAAACTCGCACCCAAAAGGCACAGAATGGTTAATATGATACAAAATTTCGTTAATAATAATCATTTGTTTTTCGTTCATTCGCTGTAAATAATTAATATTATCCTCATTTAACCTGGTATATTCACAAACTTCCTTTAAAGTGTAATTATTTGTGTTTACCTTAGTTTTTCCCAATAAATAGTCTGTCGACACATTAAAATAACCTGCTATTTTTATTAATTTTTCAATTGATGGCAGCGTTTCGCCATTGTAATACTGACCTATCGCAACAGAAGAAACATGTATCGCTTTAGCTATATCCTCTCTCTTTGTATTTGTTTCATTCATAAGCTCACGAAAAACAGGGATTGGCGGCGTATTAATTTTCTTACTTGACATATCAAAAAACTCCTTTCCTAAAGTATTACTTATTTTATTCTCCTTTTCCCATAAAGATACTTTACTTTCTCTTTTGCTTATGGTATTATAATATCACTAAAGCAACACTTTGTCAAGTAAAAGAAAAAGTAAATAACACTTTAAAGAAGAGAGGTGACAAAATGACAAGTAAACTTACAGCAGCAATAGAGGTTAGACGTGCTTATCAAAGAGAATGGAGGTCAAAAAATAAGGACAAGGTTAAAGAGTACAACGCCAATTATTGGAGTAAAAAAGCTGAAAAAGATGCAAATGAGCAGAAACCAAAGGAGGGTTAAGAGTGAACATAACAGAAACAGCAAAGGAACTCCGTAACGAGTATCAGAGAAAATGGAAATCGAGGAACAGAGACAAGATTAACCAATATCAGAGGGAGTGGAGGGCAAAAAACAAAGATAAATGCAAACAGTATAACCAAAGATATTGGGAGCGCAAAGCGGAACAACTCGAAAAGGAGCGGGTGTCTAATGAATAAAACATTTATGACAATTAGAGAAACAGCCAAAACCGGAATATTATCAGAATACACATTAAGGATAATGCAGAAACAGAAAAAACTACCCTGTATAATGTGTGGTACAAAATGTATGGTAAATTACCCGCTCCTGCTTGAACAGCTCAACGCAGACAGTAGAAAGGCGGTGACAAACAATGTATGAAAATAAAAAAGGAGCTATGCACGCCGACCAAAGCACCGCAAAGCCCCAAGAAACAATGGCAAGTAGCCATCCGTTAAATAATAACACACATACCTCTGATTTGTCAACAATTGAGCCTTATTGTACCATATTAAATTCCATAGGCACAGGGGAGCAACACGCGACACATTTAGAAGTTATTATACATAAAACAGAGCTTAAAAACAGAGAAGTTAGAAAATGTATAGAAACCCTACGCAGGAGCGGGTCTGTTATAGCATCAAACAACAAAGGTTATTTTAAACCTGCAACATCTGAAGAGCTGCAGAAATATATTAAACAGGAAACTCACAGGGCAAGGAGCGTATTTTATACCCTGAAAAACGCTCGCCAGCTACTGCAGAATATCGAAAAAAAAGCATATAAAAGCTGTAACTAAATTGTATATGCCCGCTCCGTCAAGTGTTTTCTTGACCTGTTTAGCGGTTCAGGGGCAACGTTCCAACGTATGCCCCTTTAATTTATCGAAAACGCCACAAAAGAGAGATGATTAAATGGAATTTAATGATATATTAAATAAGCTTGACATAAAAGAGGAAGTCAGCAAAGATACATTTACAGCAAATTGCCCTGTCTGTCACAACAATGGAAACCTCCTTGTCGGTTATAACAGCGAGGAGGGCAGAACTGTTTTTAGATGTTTTAATGGTTGTACAACAGGTCAGATATGTAATGCATTGAACATTAAAGAAAATTATTTGTACGCTGAAAGCTTTTCTGAATATTCAAGCTGTTTTAAAACCCTTGATGAATTTGAAGAACAGGAAGCTTCCTGGCTTGTTAAAGATTGGCTTCCTGAGGGGCAGATTACTTTGCTTGCTGCTGATGGGGGAGTTGGTAAGACAACACTATGGTGTAATATTGCTGCTGCAATAAGCAGCGGAAAGCAATGTATATTAGACAAAGAGAGCTGCATCAGAGAGCCTGGCAAGGTTTTAATCTTCACCACAGAGGACAGCATAAGCAAGATGCTAAAAAAGAAGCTCCGCCTTGCAGGAGCTAATATGAAGAATATAAAAGCTCTTGACTTATCACAAGACCCTGACGGAAAGATATTAAGCGCGTTACCTTTTGGCTCATCAGAGCTTAACAAGGTTATCAGAGCACAAAGACCTGACCTCTGTATATTTGACCCTGTACAGGGCTTTTTGGACCCTTTAATAAATATGGGTAGCCGTAATGCAATGAGACAAGCTTTAGCTCCGCTTATTCCTTTGGGAGAAGAAACAGGGACAAGCTTCTTAATTATATGCCACTCTAACAAGCGAAAAGGGGCAGCAGGACGCGACAGAATAGCAGACAGTGCAGACCTTTGGGATATTGCCCGCTCCGTTATTATGATGGGCTACACACAGGAGCAGAGTATAAGATATCTTTCCAACG
>JAZLCI010000069.1:0-13412 GCA_045614085.1 Clostridia bacterium | reverse complement strand
ATAGGGCTCGAACCTATGACCCTCTGCTTGTAAGGCAGATGCTCTCCCAGCTGAGCTAAGCGCCCATATTTCGGTTTTGTCGATCACTCGGCGTAAGCATATCGTACGCCAAGCAATCAAGACATGGTGGGCACTATAGGGCTCGAACCTATGACCCTCTGCTTGTAAGGCAGATGCTCTCCCAGCTGAGCTAAGCGCCCGTATGTTCACTCGTTTTTTTGGAGCGACAACATTAGATATTATACTCTCACACTACGCAAAAGTCAAGGGTTTTATCCTTGATTATTTTAAATTATACGAATAAAACCCGTTGTTTTCTCTTTTTTTCTCTTTATATCTTTAGTTTTCTTGTTTTTATGCTGATGTATCTCTTGCTTTTTCGCACATAGCTACAAGCTCATTTTTATCGAATTTATAAGCAGTATTGCAGAACTGACACACAATCTCAGCCTCGCCCATATCCTCGATTATTCCCTGAATTTCAGCCTTACCCAAGGACACAATCGCCCTTTCCATTCTGTCTCTGCTACAATCACAGTTAAAGCAGACTTCCTGGCTTTCAAGAATATCCACCTGGAAGCCAAGCATAACATACTTTATTATGTCTTCACCATTCATTCCGTTTGAAAGCATTTCGGTCATACTCATTATATCTCTGACACTGTTTTCAAGCTTTGATAAAGTTTCTTCATCACAGTCAGGCATAACCTGAACAATAAATCCGCCTGAATGTTTAACTGAACAGTCAGTATCAATCAAAACACCTAAAGACACAAGACTTGGCACCTGTTCAGAGAGCGCAAAGTAATAGGCAATATCATCACCTATCTCCCCTGTCTGAATTTCTACCTGACCGATATATGGCTCTTTTAGACCAATATCTTTAATTACGCTCAAAGTACCCGCTCCAACAGCAGTACCTACATCAAGTTTTCCGTTTTCTTTAAGAGGAAGATCAACGTAAGGGTTTTCCACATAACCTTTTATCTCTCCCTTTGAGTTGGCAGAAACCAAAACCGTTCCCAAAGGTCCGTCACCCTTTAACTGAACAGTAAGCTTTGCATTCTCTTCCTTAAGCTCACTACCCATCAAAAGACCTGCAGACATAAGTCTTCCCAAAGCCGCAGTCGCAACAGGGCTTGTGTTATGATATCCCCTTGCCTTTTCACAGCTTTCTGTTGAAACAACTACGCCTATCTTTAAAAATCCATCTTTCGTTATAGCTCTTGTTAAAATATCAGCCATTTTTATCACCTTTTCTACTTATACAAAGTCAATTAAAATCTCATTGCTCACATACAAAAACTCTCTCGGAATAATATATCTTTCATTTTTTAAGACTATCGTTCCTCTTTTTAAGTTTTTATCTAAAGCCTTTTCAAACACGTCATATATATTCTTTTTAAATCTTTTTTCAAATTCAGTTTTTGAAACTCCCTCTGTCATTCGAAGTCCCAAAAAAACAAATTCGCTCATAGTTTCAAACTCTGATTCCGAAAAACTTTCATCCACTTTATCCTTTTCTCTTAAATATACTGCCATATCCCTTGTATCAGAATATCTTATATTATTCACAAAAGAACTTGCACCAAGACCAAAACCTGCGTAATCGTCACACTTCCAGTATTTCATATTATGTCGGCTTTCAAATCCCTTTTTAGAAAAATTGGATATTTCATATAAGTTATATCCCATATCTTCAAGATATTTAACTCCAAAGTCATACATATCTCTGCTTAAATCCTCATCAAGGTCAAAGTCCATTTCATAAAAAGGTGTGCCCTCTTCTATTTTAAGACCGTAACAGGAAATATGTTCAGGTGAAAGGGCAACAACTGTCTTTAAAGAATTTTCCCATAGTTCCATTGTCTGATATGGAAGCCCAAACATCAAATCAAGGGAAATGTTTGAAAGCCCTGCCTCTCTTGCAGCTTTAAAGGTTTTTTCACATTCTTCAAAGGTATGAATTCTGCCAAGAAGCGAAAGTTCCTGATTATTGGCAGACTGAAGTCCCATACTTATCCTGTTAAACCCTGCTTTCTTAAGGGTCTTAAACCCCTCAAAATCAATGGTCGCAGGGTTACACTCTGTGGTAATCTCGCAGTTTTCGTCTATCTTAAACTTATCCTTTACTACAGATAAAATTTCAGCTAATTGTTCTGCCTTTAAAACAGTAGGTGTTCCTCCGCCAAAATAAATGGTATCAACCATATCATCAGTACGGTCAAACGCCCTTATCTCCTCACACAGAGCCTGAATATAAGCTTCCTTCTCTTCCTCGCACGAAGAAGAGAAGGACAAAAAATCACAGTATTTACATTTAGCCGCACAAAACGGAATATGAATATATATACCAAGTGCCATATTAAATCCCCTAATCCAGTTTAAGCACAGACATAAACGCCTCCTGAGGCACTTCAACAGAGCCTACCTGACGCATACGCTTTTTACCCTCTTTCTGCTTTTCAAGAAGCTTCTTCTTACGGGTAATGTCACCACCGTAACACTTTGCAAGTACGTCTTTACGCATCGCTTTAACGGTTTCTCTTGCTATAATTTTTCCGCCAACAGCCGCCTGAATAGGAATTTCAAAAAGCTGTCTTGGGATAACATCTTTAAGCTTTTCAGCCATTTTTCTGCCTCTTCCATATGCTCTGTCCTTATGAACGATAAAGGAAAGTGCATCCACCTGCTCACCATTTAAGAGCATATCAAGCTTTACAAGGGATGCCTTTTCAAATCTTGAAAATTCATAGTCAAAGGACGCATATCCCCTTGTTCTTGACTTAAGGGCATCAAAGAAGTCATAAATAATTTCATTTAATGGTAAGTCATAGTTTAAGGATACTCGTGTTGCATCTAAATATGTCATATCTATATATGTTCCTCGTCTGTCCTGACAAAGTTCCATAATGCTTCCTACATATTCTTTAGGTGTCATAATGGTCGCCTTAACAATAGGCTCCATCATATAGTCAATTTCAGATGAATCAGGAAGGTTCGTAGGGTTATCAATCTCAAGCTCTTCGCCATCTGTTTTAATAACGATATATTCAACAGAAGGAGCGGTTGTAACCAAATCAAGATTATATTCTCTCTCTAATCTTTCCTGAATGATTTCCATATGCAAAAGACCTAAAAATCCGCATCTGAAACCAAAGCCCAAAGCAACGGATGTCTCTGCCTCAAAGTTTAAAGCCGCATCGTTTAACTGAAGCTTTTCAAGAGCCTCTCTCAAGTCATCGTATCTTGCGCCGTCAGCCGGATATATACCGCAATATACCATAGACTTAACTTCCTTGTATCCGGGAAGCGGCTCATCCGCAGGTCTTTCAGCAAGGGTTACAGTATCACCAACGTGAACGTCTGCAACGTTTTTGATGCTTGCTGTTATATATCCAACTTCGCCTGCTTCTAATTTTTTTGCAGGGGTCATTCCGTTAGGGTGAAGATATCCAACCTCAACAACGTCAAACTCGCTGCCTGTTGCCATCATACGCATTCTCTGGCCTGCTTTTAACACGCCGTCTTTTATTCGTACATATACAATAACGCCTTTATATGCATCATAATAAGAGTCAAAGATAAGAGCCTTCAAAGGAGCTGTTTCATCTCCCTCAGGAGGTGGTACAAGCTCAACTATTTTTTCAAGAACTGCTTCGATATTTATTCCGTTTTTAGCCGAAATACAAGGTGCATCCTCACCATCTATGCCTATTACATCCTCAATTTCCTTTTTGACCTCTTCAGGACGTGCAGATGGCAGGTCTATCTTATTGATTACAGGAACAAGTTCCAAATCGTGTTCAAGTGCAAGATAGGTATTAGCAAGAGTCTGTGCCTCTATGCCCTGTGCCGCATCTACAACCAAAACAGCACCCTCACAAGCCGCAAGGCTACGCGAAACCTCGTAGTTTAAGTCTACGTGTCCCGTGGTGTCGATAAGATTAAGCTCATATTCCTTGCCGTCCTTTGCCTTATACAAAAGCTTAACAGCACGAGCTTTTATAGTAATACCACGTTCACGTTCCAAATCCATATTATCAAGAATCTGTTCCTGCATCTCACGTTGAGTCAGGGCACCTGTGACTTCAAGAATTCTGTCAGCAAGTGTACTCTTTCCGTGGTCAATATGTGCTATAATAGAAAAATTTCGTATGTTGTCTCTACGGTCGCTCATCTTCTTCCTCCTAAAAAACTATCAACTGACAAATTAGAATAAGCCTGGAATATTAAGTCCGCCTGTAATAGAACCAAGCTGTGCAGAACTGTCTGCATCCACCTTTCTCATTCCCTCGTTAACTGCCGCAACGATTAAATCCTGAAGCATTTCAACATCATCAGGGTCAACCACTTCAGGAGAAATTGTAACCTCAACGAGTTCTCTCTTTCCGTCAACTAAAACCTTTACAGCACCGCCGCCTGCAGTTGCTTCATAAGTTTTAGTTTCCATTTCCTCCTGCATCTTAAGCATCTGCTCCTGCATCTTCTGAGCCTGCTTAATCATCTGATTCATATTTGCACCTCCACCCATTCCGCGTGGAAATCCTCCCTTTGCCATTTATATCATCCTTTCTTTATGGTAAAATAATTACATCATTATATATATCAAACACATAATCACCTTTTCTTAAAACATCAGATAGCTCATATGTGTCCTTTATCGGCTTTTTAGTACGTATCGCACATATACCCGCTCCGCCCTCGTGGTGATAGTCAGAGCCTATGGTCAAAACCTTTAAATTATCTTCTTTTGCTCTTTTTATTGTTTTTGCATTTCTGCCATTATGACCTGAATGCATATTAAAAACTTCCATCCCGTCAATGTATGAAGAATCAATATCCGTCATACCATTTCTGTTTGGGTGTGCCTGTATAATAAGCACATCTTTAAGCGCCTCATTCTTCTTAAATTCAGCAATACCCTTTGGCAGAGCATCATAAATCTTTTCAAGAATCTTCTGATTTATCCCATACACAAGATAATCATTATGGTTTTCTTCAAACCTTATCTCTGCACCCAGGATTACATTTATACCATACTTTTCTCCTGCCTTTTTTGCATCACGAAAGTCCTTTAAATACCATTTGGTAAACAGCTCTGCCCCGGGTTCTTCATTAAACCTTGACATTCTGTACTCAAAGGTATAATGGTTTGTAATAGCCACAGAATCAAAACCAAGGTCTGCATAGGTCTTTACAACCTCTTCAGCTGAAAAGTCTGCACATGTGCTCACAGGCAATGTGTGAGCATGCAACTCTGTACGATATTTATATTCCTTTAAAATATATTTCTTAATATCATTTAAGCTTTTCATTAAAAACTCTCCTTAAACAATATCTATCTTATCACCAAATGCACTCTTTTTTTCAGCAAGGTCTTTTATTGAAAGACCTTCTTTGACCTCTTCCTTCTCCTCACCCTTGACAGAAACTCTTACAGCAATTTCTTCTCCTGATATTTTAGAGAAAAGCTTTGAAAGATACTCTATACCATTTGGTGTGGATATCTTGTTATATGCAACCTCTCCTGTAACCTGAATTTTAACTGCATTTTCCACTCTGTCACAGCTTGCAGTATATAAAAAGGCATACAAAAGTTTGCTCTCTTTTTTAACTTCCTCAAGCACCCTTTGCCAAAGATCACCGCCTGGCGCAGAAGAAGCCTCTGCCGTAGCAGACGGCGCAGGTGTTTCTTCTGATTTTACTTCCTTTGATTTTACTTCCTTCTTTGGTTCTTCTACATCCCAAGGAGGAAGCTCCTTTTTTTCTTTTTTAGCAGGTGCGCTTTCAAAGGTAACAGTTCTACCCTTGATCATGGTTTCTATAACCTTTTCAAGCTTTTCAATTCTCTTTAAAAGAACGCTTTCGTCATCGTTATATGTGGCAAGCCTGATAACCCCTTGTTCTGCCGCAAGCTTTGGGTCAGACAACCACTTTGACTGTGCAAGATATTCACCAAGAGCGTTTATTGAATACACAATTCTTTCAACCGAAAGTTTATCCGCCTGTGCCTTATATTTATTAACAGCAGACTCTGTCTTTTCAAGCAGATCCTGTGGACTGTCTGTTGTCTTGCATACAAGCAATGCCCTGAAATGAGAGATAAGATTTTCAATTAAGCTTTGAGCTTCCTTTCCCTCTTTTAAAATCTCATCTGCACCCATAAGTGCAGTCTTTGTATCATCATCACATATAGCGTCAACTATTTCAAAAAGCTTACCGCTTCCTACAACACCCATTATATCGGATATAACCTCTGCGGTCAGCTTTTCCTGACTGAATGTTATACATCTGTCAAGAATGCTTATTGCATCACGCATAGAACCGTCGCCGAGTTCAGCAACAGCTTCTATTCCGTCAGGAGTAACGTCAATATTTTCATTATCGGCAATAAGCTTTATTCTTCCTGCAATATCGTTAACTGAAATTCTTTTAAAGTCAAATCTCTGACATCTTGAAAGAACAGTTGCAGGGATTTTGTGAGGTTCTGTTGTCGCAAGAATAAAAATAGTATGAGCAGGCGGCTCTTCAAGGGTTTTAAGCAAAGCATTAAAAGCCTCGGTTGTGAGCATATGAACCTCGTCAATGATATAAACCTTATATTTACATCCAACAGGAGTATAAATAACCTCATCACGTATCTCACGGATGTTTTCAACACCTCTGTTACTTGCGGCGTCCATTTCATAAACATCCAAAATGCTTCCGTTTAAAATACCCTTACAGGTAGCGCACTCATTACAAGGCTCACCATTTACAGGGCTTTCGCAGTTGACCGCACGTGAGAAAATCTTTGCAGTAGAGGTCTTTCCTGTACCCCTTGTACCGCAGAACAAATATGCATGGGAAATACGTCCGCTTGCAATAGCGGTCTTTAAAGTATCAGAAACCTGATTCTGACCTGAAACGTCTTCGAATTTCATAGGTCTCCATTTTCTGTATAAAGCCTGATATGTGGACATATTATCCCTCTTTTCTATAAATTAAAAAAGCCACGTACTTGCCTTCGAAAAAGTGATACCCGCGTTACCTGTACAGTTAACTCAGGTCTGGCTTCCTTACGGCACATCAAAATGACTGCTTATCGCTGCTGCGTTCCCGCCCTGACGAGGTTCACAGGTTCTGATTGCGTAAGACCAAACCGTCAACGCCACTTATACAGGGGCAGACCGAACATCCCTATCCCTCTCGGCAAGTTTTCATCCCCTCTGTAGCGGATTGAGGGTTACAAGGCACCGCTAACGCCCCGACCAACGTGACCTATGTATTATATCACAAAAATAATTCTCCGTCAACCATATAAAGAAAATAAGTTTTATAAAATTATAAAACAAGAGGCAGAAATTTATTCTGCTTCTTGTTATGAAATATTTTGTGTTATCGTGATGTAGGGGATGGTCTCTGCACCCTCCTGCTGTGTGTATGTGTAGGGAATGGTTCTAAACCATTCCGACAAAAAAGATGCGGCCCGTACCCTACAATTGTAATTTTATTTATATCCAGCTTACCCTGTCAACACAACAGAACCGTCCCCTTGTCTTTCCAGCTTACCCTGTCAACACAACAGAACCGTCCCCTTGTCTTTCCCAGTTTTATAAAATTATAAAATAAGAGGCAGAAAATTATTCTGCCTCTTATTATGAAATATTTTGTGTTATCCTTATGTGTTACCATATAAATAACGGGCGGATACTATCCGCCCCTACGTATTATAAAAATGTAAGTTTATGCAAAAACATAAATCTATTCCTCATCGTAGGGGAAGATATTATCTTCCCGCAAGACAGATGTAGGGTGGGGGCTTGCTCCCACCGATGTTTGTATGTATAGGGAATGGTTCTAAACCATTACGACAAAAAGGTACAGACCGTACCCTACAATTATAATTTTATTCACAACACAACAGAACCGTCCCCTTGTGTTATTCCGTCCCCTTGTGTTATTCAAAACTGTTTTCGATTGGTGGTGAAATTTCCCAGTTCTCTAAACGTAATTTGTATTTCTCAAACATTATATCCGCAGAAATTATATAGCGTCCTACAGTTTTATCTTCAAAGTTTTCTGTATAGAGTGCATCAGGAAACGTTCCCAAAATATTCCCTTTACTATCAGGCTCACCCATGTATTTCCCTGCAGGGAAGGTCAAAAGATCTAAATAAAATATTTCTATTCCATCACTTGTATTAAACAATGTAATTCTAGTATTTCCACTTTTTAGTCTACTTTTCCATTTCCGATACTTTTCCCCTGTTCCCGTGCTAAATTCCTGCCCATCATATTCACAAATTACACTATCTTCTATTACATACTTTTTCCCTTCTAATTCATATATTAACTGAAACGGAAATTCATGATATCGAATGATTGGTTCAGGTTGTTTTGCAGTAAAAAGATATGCACCTCCCGCCATTAACAACCACCCTATAAGCCATAATGCATGCGACACTATCAAAACTAATATAACAACATTTACGATAGAACGTACACTTTTATTTTTATTCATCATTTTATTCCTCCAAGACAAGGGCAAGACAACAGAACCGTCCCCTTGTCTTTAGTAAAAATCAATAAATTATCCTTGTATTTTTAACACATATGTGCTAAAATGTTTTAGCATATAAAAGTTGGTAAATTTTTATTTAAAGGATGATTTATATGACAGCAGTTATTTCACAGTTACTTATTTTATTTACATTTATTATAATAGGCTATGCTTTAAAGAAAGCAAAGGTCGTTACATACGAGACATCTTCTATGCTTTCAAAGCTTGAGGTTTTTCTTTTCTGTCCCGCAGTTAACTTCAGCAGTCTTGCAAATAACTTAAATATAGGCAACATAAAAGAAAAATCAGTTTACCTCATAATCTCTATCTGCGTAATCATTATTACTGTGTTCGGAGCAAAGCTTTTAGCACGTGCCTTTACCAAAGACCGTTATGAAAGAGGCGTGTTCTCCTATAACTTCACAACCGGTAACTACGGATATATGGGATATCCTTTGGTTCAGGCATTATACGGAGACGATGTCCTCTTAAACTTTATTATCTTCTCTATCCCCGTTGCCTTCTACATTTACACAGAGGGTTACAGAGTTTTAACAGCTGAAGATAAATTCACCCTTAAAAACATCTTTAAATCACCTTTTGCATATTCAATAAGCGCAGGTTTAATTGTTGGACTTTCAGGATTTCAGCTTCCAAACTGGATAAAAGGTGTTTTAGATGGCGCATCTGACTGTATGGCACCTGTTGCAATGATTATCACAGGTATTGTTCTTGCAGAGTATAGTATTCTTCCTCTGCTCAAAAAGTATAAGGCATATATTGCATCAGCCATCAGGCTTCTCATTATCCCTGTTGTGCTTATGTTAATTTTAAAAGCCTTTGGTGTAAGCAAAGAAGTTATAACAATCGCAACTTTCTTCTACGCGATTCCTGCAGGGCTTAACCCTGTTATCTTCCCTACATCAATAGGAAGAGACTGCAGAACAGGTCTTTCAATGGTGCTTATATCAAATATCCTTTGCATCATAACCATACCTTTAATCGTTTCGATTATATAAAAATCTGTACGGAATAGCTTTTGCTATTCCGTTTTTTATGTAATAAATTTTCAAAACCTGTCAATACTATCCTTAAAATAACTGATTTAGGAGAATCATTATGAAGGATAAAGTATTTGGCGTATTACAAAGAATAGGCAGAGCTTTTATGTTACCTATTGCAATTTTGCCTGTTGCAGGTCTGCTTTTAGGTATAGGCAGCTCTTTCACAAACCAGACAACATTAGAGGCTTACCGCCTGACAGGCATAATCTATCCCGGGGGGATTTTATACACTCTACTTGATATAATGAGCCACGCAGGAAGCGCAGTCTTTGATAACCTTGCTCTTTTATTTGCCATTGGTGTCGCAATTGGTATGGCAAAGCGTGAAAAAGAGGTTGCGGCACTATCTTCCGTTGTAGCATTTCTTATTATGCACACAACCATAAGTGCTCTTATCACAGCTCATGGCGGAGCGGAGAGTATGCTTGAAAACTCTACTGCATCCGTCCTTGGTATAACCACTCTTCAGATGGGTGTTTTCGGTGGTATAATAGTCGGTCTTGGTGTTGCGGCACTTCATAACAGATTTTACAGAATCAAGCTTCCTGCAGTCCTTGCATTCTTTGGAGGCACAAGATTTGTTCCTATTATCTCTGCCCTCGTATATGTACTCGTTGGTATCTTAATGTACTTTGTGTGGCCATTGGTACAGAGGGGGATTTCTGCTTTAGGATCATTGGTATTGGCATCAGGGTATGCAGGCACCTGGATTTATGGAATAATCGAACGTGCACTTATTCCCTTTGGTCTTCATCACGTTTTCTATATCCCTTTCTGGCAGACATCCGTTGGCGGAAGCGCAGTAATAGACGGTGTATTGGTTCAGGGAGCACAGAATATCTTCTTTGCGGAGCTTGGCTCTAAATCAACAGAGGTGTTCAGCGTAGAGGCAACAAGATTTATGTCAGGTAAGTTCCCGTTTATGATATTCGGTCTTCCCGGTGCGGCACTTGCTATGTACAGATGCGCAAGGCCTGAAAAGCGAAAGGTTGCAGGTGGTCTTTTAATCTCTGCCGCACTTACAGCAATGCTTACGGGTATAACTGAACCTATCGAGTTCACATTCCTCTTTGTTGCTCCACTTATGTACGTTATTCATTGTATATTGGCAGGCCTTTCTTATATGCTCATGCATATATTAAACGTCGGTGTTGGTATGACGTTTTCAGGTGGTATAATTGACCTTGTATTGTTTGGTGTCCTCCAGGGTAATGCAAAAACAAACTGGATATATATTGTTCTTGTGGGTATCGTTTACTTCTTTATCTACTGGGGAATCTTTACCTTTATGATAAGAAAGTTTGACTACAAAACTCCCGGTCGTGAGGGTGACGATGAGGAAACAAAGCTTTATACAAGGGCAGATATGGAAAAGCGAAAAGACAGTATGGGCAAAAGCGCATTGATTGTAAAAGGTCTTGGCGGAAAAGAAAATATTTCGGACATTGACTGTTGTGCCACAAGGCTTCGTGTTACTGTTAAAACCCCTGAATATGTAAACGAGGGTCTTTTAAGGCAAAGCGGTGCTTCAGGAGTTATAAAAAAGGGTAACGGTGTTCAGGTTGTTTACGGACCTGTTGTATCGGTTATCCGCTCTGATATAGATGAGTATCTTTCAAAACAGGTTTCCTTTGATAAATACACTCTCTACTCACCTGCAAAGGGTCAGCATGTTCCTCTTTCAGAGGTTCCTGACGAAGTGTTCAGCAAGGGGATTTTAGGGGAGGGCACAGCTATAGACCCAACCGAAAATAAGATATACTCACCTTGCGACGGTGTTGTTTCCAACACAGTTGATACAAAGCACGCCATCGGCATAAAAACAGATAAGGGTTTTGAGGTCCTGATTCACGTAGGAATTGACACAGTAAAGTTAGGTGGCGAGTTCTTTGAATATACAGTCAGTGAGGGTCAAAAGGTCAAAAAAGGCGACCTTCTTATGACCTTTGACGGAGAAAATATTAAGAAGAAAGGTTATAAGCTTATCACCCCTGTTATTGTTACTGATATGAACGGGGCAAAGGGAATAACTCCAATAACAGCAAGAAGCTTAAATGTTGGTGACAAGCTTATGGACGTAGAATTATAAAGAGCGGCACAACACATAGGTTGTGCCCTACATATTATTAAAATTTTTGAAATTTTTTGATAATTTTTTTAAGAAAAACCCTTGACAAACGTCATCATAAATGATATACTAACGTAGTCGCATTGAAGAGATGTGCAATATGTGGAGAGATGTCCGAGCGGTTTAAGGAGCTAGTCTTGAAAACTAGTGATGCGAAAGCACCTAGGGTTCGAATCCCTATCTCTCCGCCATTTTTTTACTTAAATTTAATAATTTAATAAATTCGGAGAAGTACTCAAGTTGGCCGAAGAGGCGCCCCTGCTAAGGGTGTAGGTCGGGAAACCGGCGCGAGGGTTCAAATCCCTCCTTCTCCGCCACCAAAAAGCAAGTCACTTTTGTGGCTTGCTTTTTTGGTTTCGTGGGGATTTGAACACGAGTGCCGGAGGCAAGAGGAACCGCGCAGCGACCGCTGCCTGTGGCAGATGAAGGGAGCGCGTAAGGGTTGTGCTGTAACACAATGAAATCGAGCAACACTTTGCGATGATTGAGTTGATGTTACAAACGGGGCGCAGCGACCGCGTCCGGTGGACGACAAAGGGAGTGCGACAAGGGGCAACAACACAGCGAATTGGAGCATTTTTTGCGAGCAATGAGTTGATGTTGTAACCTGGCTCACGAAGTGAGAAATCCCTCCTTCTCCGCCAGAAAAACAGATACCATTTTGGGTATCTGTTTTTTGTTGGTGAGGATTTGAACACGAGTGCCGGAGGCAAGAGGAACCGCGCAGCGACCGCTGCCTGTGGCAGATGAAGGGAGCGCGTAAGGGTTGTGCTGTAACACAACGAAATCGAGCAACGCTTTGCGATGATTGAGTTGATGTTACGAACAGGGCGCAGGAGAAATCCCCCCTTCACGACTCGCTTACGCTCCCTGCATAAGTTCAACCTACCAATCATACTTCATTTCATTCATATTCTTGGGGTTTCACACATCCTCCACAAAAAAAGGCAAGCCACTTTCGTGACTCGCCTTTTTGTATTACAATAGTACCTACCAGTCTATAAGTTTGCTCATTTATTAATATTCAACTTCTGAACCGTGTTCCTTTGCAAGCTCTTCTAATGCCTTATTGTAATTATTAAGAAGTTCAACAGCTTCTTCAAGCGTTTGGCTGCCTGCTTTGATTGTTTTATCTTCCTGAGTTTCACAACCTTCAGAAAGTGCTTCAAATGCCACCTTGTAAGTATCCATCACTTTAACATACTTATCTTTAATTGCTTTAACTTCTTCGGTTTCAGGGTTGATGCCACCCAGCTTTTCAAGTGAACCGTTTACAAGAGGAAGAAGTGTACCATCAATACTTTTCTTGATACCGGCATCATCTTTAATTGTTTCCCATGTTCCAACTTCTGCTGTAATCTTTGTATAATCTTCATTAACTTCCTTCATTTCAACATTCAGGAAGTTTTCCAAATCCTCATAAACAGAGTCGCTGCAGCCTGTTAAAAGTGTAACTGACATAACCACCATAAGTAAAAGTGCAAAAATTTTTTTCATAATATAGTCCTCCAATTTAAATTATTTTGTCTGAACATAAATCCTCTTTTAAAAATTATATTAGACCTTTTTGTGCGGCTCTCCAAAGGAAAGTCACAATCTGCGCACGGGTACAGCTCTTTCCCGGGGAGAAGGTTGTATCGGATGTTCCGTTTGTGATACCATTCTCTACCGCCCA
>JAZLCI010000068.1:0-15888 GCA_045614085.1 Clostridia bacterium | reverse complement strand
AGGGGCTTTGCCCCTGGACCCCGTTAAGCAAGGTTAATATAGTATAGCATCTCAGTTGTTTGTAGCAAGCAATAACTTCATTGCTTTTGCATAGCCGATATTGGATGAGGCTATACATAAAAGAAAAAGGACTTCAGTTTTACTGAAGTCCTTTATTGCTTTCTAAATATTTTTTCATTGCCGCAAGGGTTGTTTCGCTGATAATATGCTCCATACGGCAGGCATCTTCAGATGCTGTTTCTTTATCTACACCTAATGCGATTAAGGTGTTTGTTAAAACCGTATGCCTTTCAAAAATACCTTCTGCAGTTTTTAAGCCGAGTTCGGTTAAGGAGATATAGCCCTCTTTGTCAAGGGTGATATATCCTTCAGCTTCCAGAAGATGAACAGCACGGCTGACACTTGGCTTTGAATAATTCATATGCTCCGCAACATCAATAGAGCGGACAGAGTTTTTGGTCTTGCACAAAAGATAAATGGACTCAAGATACATTTCACCTGATTCTTTCACAGATATATCATCTCCTTTCCGTAATATTAAGTTAAAGTATAGCATATATAGATAAAAAAAGCAAGTCCTGACGAGGATGGCATTGTTCAAGATTCATAATTTGAAAAAATTTGGCAAAAATCATTGACTTTTCTAAAAAAAGGTGCTATAATTCTCCATAGTTAGCAAAGGCTAACCTTATCTTTTGTGGTAGAGTTAGTCGTGGCTAACTGTCGGGAGAGGATGGTAAAGATGATGAAGAATTTGAAAAATGCCGTAGAGGGCAAAGAGTATATAATCTCAAATATAGACACAAATGACGAAGAGCTTAACGCATTTTTGTTTTCTCTTGGCTGTTACAGCGGTGAAGCAATAACGGTTATATCTCACCTTAAAAGTGGATGTATAGTATCTATAAAAGACGGAAGATATCATATTGATAATCCATTGGCAGAGGCTATTTCGATCTAGATTGTTTAAGGAAGCAGGGGAATTTTTATGAGAATAGCATTAACAGGAAACCCAAACTCAGGCAAGACAACAATGTTTAATGCCTTAACAGGTAAAAGCGAAAAAGTGGGCAACTGGGCAGGGGTTACTGTAGACAAAAAGGAACATACAATTAAAAAAGAGTTTGCAGGCAAAGGTGGATTTGTTGCGGTTGATTTACCCGGGGCGTATTCTATGTCACCTTTTACATCAGAAGAAAGTGTTACAAGGGATTATGTCTTAAATGAAAATCCTGATGTGCTTATTAATATAGTTGATGCAACAAATTTAAGCCGTAGTTTATTTTTCACAACACAGCTTTTAGAACTTGGTATCCCTATGGTTGTTGCTCTTAATAAGAGTGATATCAATAAGAAGAAGAATACAAACATTGACGTAAACAAGCTGTCTCAAAAGCTTGGCGTTCCGGTAATGGAAACAGTTTCTGTGTCAGCTGATGGCATAAAAGAAATAATCTCGCTGGCAATAAGTCAGGTGGGAAAGAAAAGCACACCACCTTTTGTTCAAAGAGACATTGACTTAAATAATAAAGAAGAGGTCGAAGGGGAAGACCGCAGACGTTTTGATTTTGTAAACAAAATTGTTGACGAGGTTGAAACAAGACAGATTTTAACAAGAGAAAAGACTCTTGGAGATAAGCTGGATGCCTACCTTACAAACAAGTGGCTTGGCATCCCTATTTTCGCAGTGGTTATGTACCTTGTTTTCCAGATATCACAGGTATGGGTAGGTACTCCTGTTGCAGACTGGCTTGTTGAGAAGTTGGAAATCGTTCAGGAATGGGTAGGAAGCCTTTTAGTGGAAGCAAATCCATTCTTATCCGCTCTTTTGGTTGATGGCGTTATCGGTGGCGTAATTGCAGTTGTAGGATTTTTGCCACTTGTTATGGTAATGTATTTCCTGATTGCACTTTTAGAAGACTGCGGATATATGTCACGTGTTGCTGTTGTTTTAGACCCTATCTTTAAAAAGGTTGGTTTGTCAGGAAGGTCTGTTATCCCATTTGTAATAGGAATAGGTTGTGCCGTTCCTGGGGTTATGGCATCAAGAACCATCCGCAACGAAAGAGAGAGACGTGCAACCGCAATGCTTGCACCACTTATGCCTTGTGGTGCAAAGATCCCTGTAATAGCTCTTTTTGCAGGTGCATTTTTTGATGGTGCAGGCTGGGTAAGCGCAACAATGTATTTGTCGGGCATAGTATTGGTGTTTATAGGAGCGTTACTTATAAACGGCATCACAGGAAACAAGTCAAGAAAGTCATTCTTTATTATTGAACTTCCTGAATATAAACTCCCGAGCATATGGGGTGCGGTTAAGTCAATGTGCTCACGCGGTTGGGAATACATAGTCAAAGCGGCAACGATTATTCTTTTGTGTAACACCGCAGTACAGATTATGCAGTCCTTTACATGGGCATTTACAGTTGCAGAATCAGCAGATGCATCTATCCTTGCAAGTATTGCAAAACCGTTTGCGTATCTCCTTGTTCCTGTTGTGGGTGTACTTAGCTGGCAGCTTGCAGCGGCGGCGGTTACAGGCTTTATAGCAAAGGAAAACGTTGTTGGTACTTTGGCTGTGTGCTTTGTAGGTCTTGAAAATCTTATTGATGCAGAGGAGCTTGCTCTTATGGAGGGCGCAGGTGCAGAGGTTCAGACTGTGTTTGCAATCACCAAGGTTGCGGCTCTTGCATATCTTATGTTTAACCTCTACTCTCCACCATGCTTTGCGGCAATAGGCGCAATGAATGCAGAGATGAAGAGCAGAAAATGGCTCTGGGGCGGAATAGCGTTTCAGTTGTCCCTTGGGTTCACAGTTTCCTATTTAGTATATACAATAGGAACTTTACTAATTGAACCTGAAAGACTTAATGCAGGCGGAGCAATAGGCGGACTTATAGCTGTTTTGGTTATAGCCTTTATTATAGGTGGCCTTATAAGCAAAGCTAAACGTGAAACTATACAGGAAAATAAGATAAAAAAAGAAAGTGTTAAGGTGTAAAGATGGTAAATGTAATTTTAATAATCATTCTTTTGATTATATTAGGAGGAGCAGGCTTATATATTTACAAGGCGAAAAAAAGCGGAAAAAAGTGTATAGGTTGCCCTCAGGCAAAAGAATGTAACAAAGGAATATGTAATTGTAAATAATTAAAATAAGCATCCCATAGGGGATGCTTATTTTAATATTTATTTGAAATAGCATTCTGAAAATGCTAATGTTGAGTATGTGCAGTATCAACAATTTACTTATTTACTATTGTTAAGTTCTTCAGGTAAATTCCTGTTAAAGGATTTTGCTATTTTTTCTAAATCATCATAAGACACCGTATCGTCCCAAGCGATCAAAAAGATCTCTATGTCTCGTTCCGAAACACCAAGTTGTATATAGCCTTTTTCGCACCATTCTCCATTTATATAATATTTATTTATCCCTCTATAGGTATCATTTGAGTAGACTTGATTTTTATTTGTATTTTCCGCCTTTATTATTTCAGGAAGAACTTTAAATGGTTCATCAGGTTTGTCCACGCCGTAAATATAGCCTCCAAGATGAATATTTTCTTCTGTAAACTCAGTTACTCCCTCGTCAACAAAATATACTTCATTATCCTGAATATGGGACACCCATCCTTCGGGAACCTTGATGCTTCCATAATCCTGTAGTTCGATTTTTTTCCAACCTTCGTACTGTCTCGAGCATCCGCAGAGAGAAAAAGCAAGCATTATGATTAAAAAAAGTTTTTTCATCGTTTATAATACCTCCATATTTCTTTAACAGCTTCAACAACATCAGTTGCTTTTGGATTAATAATATCCTCTGCAAGCTGAAGTCCTTCAAATAAAATTGCATTATCGTCAGGTCCAGGCGCCTTTATACCGCCGATGTTTGCAGGTGATGCATTCTCTTTCATAATACCTGCCTTGTACGCCACATAGTGGAGCTGCAACTCTGCATTGACGCCATCTACAGTCCGACCCCAAAAATTACTCGGTGATAATTCTTTTGCGGCATCATAAATGGCTTTTGCTACAGTCTTTCCTCCGCCATGCCATAGAATTGACCCGTAATCATCATTATCTTCAAATTTAAAACATACTGCTCCATTTCTAACAGTATATTCAACTTGAAAGTTATTGCCAAACGCCATTACATCAGTAATAACATGATAGATTATCTCTTTTGTTTCCGGTTTTTCTTCTCTCACAAAACTGTTTTTATAATTTTTGCCGATTGTTGTAAAGCTTCCGTTATGTTTTTGACTATTTGTGTTAAGATAAGTAGGGTCATTCTCATTATACACATTTAAATTATTATAGTCAAGTTCATGGCTATCGTTTTGATAATCTCCATAGCCTAAAAGCTTTGCGCACCACCAGCCATAACTGGCATTTGGGTCGCTTAAGGGTTTGTTGCATCTATCACACCTGTTTACTCCATCTGTGTTTTCGGTATAATTCTTTGCCATTTTTTATTACTCCTTTATGTTTTTGTTTTACTTTAACGCAAAAAGGAGTGACATAGAGTGTCACAGAAAAGATAAATTATTTATTTGAAATCTTTCTTTGCATATGATAAAATAGGCTTATGATAAATGAGTTTTTGTAGGGACCGGCCTCCCGGACGGTCCGCATATATATAAAAGGAGAATATACTATGGATTTTGAAAAAGTAATAACAGACAGATATTCCGTAAGAAAGTTTAAAAAGGAAACATTAAAACAGGAAGAAATAGATAAAATTCTTGATGCAGGGCATATAGCTCCAACAGGATGCAATTATCAAACACAAAGGATTTTGGTTATACAAAGTGAAGATGCATTAGAAAAGCTTAAAAAATGTACCAAGTGCCACTTTGATGCACCTTGCGCTATGCTTATATGCTACAACAAGGACGAAAGCTGGAAAAGGCCATATGACGGTGCATTATCTGCCCCTGTAGACGCAAGCATTGTTACAACCCATATGATGCTTGAGGCGTATAATATCGGCATCGGAACTTGTTGGGTAATGCACTTTAACCCGACTGCTGTAAGAGAAGAGTTTAACATCCCTGAAAATATCGAGCCTCACGCTATTTTAGTAATGGGTTACCCTGATTCAGAGCCTATACAGATGCACTATGATAAAAGACCTATTGATGAGGTTGTTTTATATGATAGTTTTTAGAGAAGAGTGAATAGTGAATAAGTAAAAATCCGTACACTTTCGTGTACGGATTTTTGGCAGGGGCAGTAGGATTCGAACCCACGACTTACAGTTTTGGAGACTGTCGCTCTACCAGCTGAACTATACCCCTATATTAAGTTGTTCGAGCATTTCTCAATACCACGCGTTATATTATATCACGATAAAACCCCTTTGTCAAGGATTTTATCGTGATTTAAAGTCTATTTTTCAAGAATAGCAAAAGAAGTTCGTATTCCGTCAACGGCGGCGCTAACTATTCCCCCTGCAAAGCCTGCGCCTTCTCCTGCAGGATAAAGACCCTCAATATTCACACTTTGACAGTCAGGGTTTCTTAAGATTCTCACAGGGGCAGAGGTTCGTGTTTCTACGCCTGTAAGGGTTGCACCATTTGATGAAAAACCTGACATCTTATGCTCAAAGTCCATAAGACCCTCGCGTAATGTGCCGCATACAAAGTCAGGAAGGCAGTTCTTTATTTCTTTTAAAGTAAATCCGCTTTTTATAGTTGGAGTGACACCCTTTAACTGTGTTGAGGGAACGTCATTCACAAAGTCCTCAGCAAGCTGGAGAGGAGCTTTGTTTCCGCCACCTAAAGTAAATGCAAGTTTTTCGTACTTTCTCTGAAATTCCATCCCTCCAAGGACACCTTTCTGAAAATCCGATGGGTTTACAGTAACAACCAAGGCACTGTTTGCGTTTTCACCGTCACGTTTGTGGTTGCTCATTCCGTTTACACAGAGCATACCTTCTTCGCTTGAGGCGTTTACAACTTCGCCTCCGGGGCACATACAAAATGAGTAACAGCTTCTGTCCTTTCCGTTATATACCACGCGATAGTCCGCAGGAGGAAGACCTTTGGTATCACCATATTGAAGTGTGTCAATAAATTTTTGTGAGTGTTCAATTCTGACACCAATAGCAAATGGCTTTGGCTCAATGGACACACCGTTTTTATTAAGACGTTCATAAGTGTCGCGGCTACTGTGCCCTATTGATAATACAGCTGTATCGCAAGGGATGATTTCATCATTGTTTACCTCAACACCTAAAAGCTTATTATTCTTTACAAGCATATTTGTAACGCAGGAATTAAACCTTACCTCACAGCCAAGGTCAATTAGCTTTTCCCTCATGTTTTTTACAACAGACTTTAAAACATCTGTGCCAACGTGAGGCTTTGCCTTATACATAATCTCTTTTGGCGCGCCAAAATCTACAAGGGTTTTTAAAACAAATCGCTGACGTATATCGCTTATCCTTGTGGTCAGCTTTCCGTCGGAAAATGTGCCTGCACCACCCTCACCAAACTGAATGTTGGAGTTTACGTTTAAAATTCCTGTTTTAAAAAAGTCTTCAACTGTTTTTTCTCTGTCTTCAACCTTTTCGCCTCTTTCTAATATTATCGGTGGGTTTCCCGATAAGGCGAGTACATATGCAGAGAATAGTCCGCAAGGGCCAAGACCTATTACAACAGGTCGTTTAGAAAGATTTGTATTTGGAACGGAAAGTTCGGCAGAAGCTTCCAAAACACTTATGTCCTTTGTTTCTTTTACATTATCTTTTGTTTTAGCTATAACTGAATATACATAGTGAATATTATTTTTTCGTCTTGCGTCAATAGACTGCTTGTATATTTCAAAATCATATGCAGAAATAGAATTAGACCGCACAATTTCTTGTGCGGCCCGTAAAGCATCGTCAGTTGAATGCCCAAGAGGCATCTTTATATTGTTGATTACAATATTCATACCCATCAATCCTTTTTGATTGAAATCTCGATTTCTTCTATATCATATAAAACCTTTATTCCATCAGGAATGTAAAGCTTTGCCTTTACCTTTTTGTTTTCAACAAGCTTATCTGTCCATATTTCCTCGGTAGAAATAACTGCATTCTTAAGGAGATTTGGATTTTCGCTGTAGATATAGAGTTCTTTAGGCTCTGTAGTATAAGTGTATCCTTTAGGTAATCCCTGCCAACCAAAGTTAATTTCAGGAGTAACTGTTCTGATTTTTAAAACAGGGCAATGAACCTTAACGTTTTCAGGCGTTGCTGAAATCCTTGTAAGGAGAGCATCAAGAGATGAAATATCCTTTCCGTCTGCATCTAAAAATTCAACAGGAAGTTCCTTGTTGATATCGACATCTTCGCCGTTTAAGTTAAGCTTTACTACTGCCTTTCCTATCTTCTCAAGAGCGCTCTTTGGGCCCTTGACAGTAACTGTTTTTGGATCGCATACAACATCTCCGGAGACATAGTCCGTTGCGACGGAACCTGATTTTACAACTTCTACATCAAGTGTCTTCTTCGAGAGCTCCTCAACAAATATATCAACGGTATATGCACTTTGAGAAGTTATACCCTGATTTTCAAATGGAATAATAACCTCGACAGGAATAGAGTGAACACCTGTTTCTGTGATAATAGATTCATCTACCTTAACAATAATGCTTTGCATATTATTGTTGCCCATTCTTTTTCTGTTGCCCTTAACCTTAATAGAAACCTTTTTGACAGATTCGTTCATAACGGAAAGCCCTCTTGCTTCAAGAGCCTCCTGTCCAACAAACTGAATAGGTAGGTCACGAACAGGAACTTCTATTGATGGGTCCATAACAACGGTAATATACATCCATATAATAATGGCTATTATAACGGACATAATCTTTAAGGAATTGTCTGATGCAAGAATTTTTTTCATTAGTCCTGCCTCCTTTTTGAACGGCCGGGCATCTTGAATTTAGATTTTTGCTCCGCCTCTATTCCGTTGATACTTATAAGGTCGATTAGCTTACGTCTTAAGGTGTCCTCTGTGTAGCCTGTAGTAAGCTCGCCTTTGTATGCAATAGAAATTTTTCCTGTTTCTTCTGACACAATAACAGCAACAGCGTCAGATTCCTCGGAAATACCGATTGCCGCTCTGTGTCTTGTGCCGTAGGATGTTGCTATATCAGGATTCTGTGTAAGAGGAAGAACACAGCTTGAAAGCTCAACCTTGTAGTTTCTGATTATAGTTGCTCCGTCATGGAGTGGAGTATCAGGAACAAAGATGTTTTCAAGAAGCTGTGACGAAACCTCTGCAGATATTTGTACACCTGAACTTATAAGACTGTCTATATTATCCTTGTTTTCAATAACGATTAAGGCGCCTGTTTTTGTGTTTGACATAGCCTGTGCTGACTTTGAAACTTCACGCAGCACCTTAAGGGCATCAGCACCAAATTCGTTGTGGGAGGTAAAGAGGCTTTCCCCTGTCTTTCTGCCCACGTGCTCAAGAGCACGTCTGATTTCAGGCTGGAATACAACCAAAAGGGCGATAACCCCCAACTGCAGAAAGTTGCTTAATATATAGTGGATAGTATTAAGCTTTCCGTAATAGCTGATTTGTGTAAGTGCGATTATAAGGACAATACCTTTTAAAAGCTGAACGGTTTTTGTTTCCCTGATAAACTTAAGTGCCTGATATACGATGAAGGAAACAAGGGCAATATCGATGACGTCAGTAATTCTAAAAAGCGCCACCTGATTTAGAAAAATATGCCAAAAGTTCTGCCACCACGTCATCTATAACACCTCTTTTTTTAGATTTAATATGCTTTACCCCAATAAACCATCTTCTTGGCAGGTTTGCCGCAACAGATACAAGTATCTGTGATTTCTTCCTGCTCGAATGGGATACATCTTGAAGTTGCGGTTGTGTCCTCTTTGATTTTGAGTTCACATTCTTCGTCGCCACACCACATAGCCTTTACGAAACCGCCTTCGTTTTCAACAATACTCTTAAATTCATCATATGTTTTTGCACTGTGAGTTTTGCTTTCTCTGTTCTCATATGCTGCATCATACATTTGCTTCTGGATTTTGTCGAGGAGGCTTTGAAGTTCCTCTTCAATATTGTCAAGAGAAACAAATGTTTTGCTTCTGTCAATACGACTTACTAAAACAGCCTGATTATTTTCGATATCCTTAGGACCGATTTCAATACGAACAGGAACGCCGCGCATTTCATATTCGCTGAACTTCCATCCTGGAGATTTATCACTGTCATCAAGTTTAACGCGGAAAGCGTCTGAAAGTCTGTCACGGAGCTTGCCTGCTGCGTCTAAAACCCCTTCCTTATGCTGTGCAATAGGAATAATAACTGCCTGAGTAGGAGCAATTCTTGGTGGAAGCTTAAGACCTGCATCGTCACCGTGCACCATAATGATAGCACCGATGATACGTGTTGACATACCCCATGATGTCTGATGAACAAAGTCAAGCTCGTTATTGTCGTTTAAGTACTGAATGCCAAAGGCTTTGGCAAAGCCGTTACCAAAGTTATGGCTTGTACCTGACTGTAATGCCTTGCCGTCGTGCATAAGACTTTCGATGGTATATGTTTCGTTTGCACCGGCAAACTTTTCTTTATCGGTCTTCTGACCCTTGATTACAGGAATAGCAAGCTCTTCTTCGCAAAAATCAGCGTACACGTTAAGCATCTGAATTGTTCTTGCCTGTGCTTCTTCAGCTGTTGCGTGAGCTGTGTGACCTTCCTGCCATAAAAATTCCATACTGCGGAGGAATGGTCTTGTAGTCTTTTCCCAACGTACAACACTGCACCACTGATTATAAAGCTTTGGTAAATCCCTGTAAGAGTGAATAGCGCTTGCGTAATGTTCGCAGAACAATGTTTCAGATGTAGGACGAACACAAAGTCTTTCCTGAAGCTTATCCATACCACCGTGAGTAACCCATGCAACCTCAGGGGCAAAACCCTCAACGTGGTCCTTTTCTCTCTGCAAGAGGCTTTCAGGGATGAACATAGGCATATATACGTTCTCTACACCTGTTTTCTTAAAGCGCGCATCAAGGCCTTTCTGGATATTTTCCCAGATTGCATAGCCGTAAGGCTGAATAACCATACAACCGCGAACCCCTGAATAGTCGCAAAGCTGTGTTTTCTTAATAATATCTGTGTACCAACGGGCAAAATCCTCGCTCATTGGGGTGATTTCTTCAACTAATTTTTTGTTATCTGCCAACTTAAATTCATTCCTTCCAATTTATATATGTATTCACTATAAGTATATAGGAAATCCGCTTGTGTGTCAAGGGTTCCCGTGACCGAAAATGCAATTTTTTTTGCAAAAAATAAACGGTGGCAATTAAGCCACCGTTTAAAAACTTATTGTGTAGCGTTTTCTACATAAAATGTGACAAGCTCTTCAAGGATTTCATCACGTTCGAGTCTTCTGATAAGACTTCTTGCTCCATTGTGAGAGGTGATGTAGGATGGGTCCCCTGAAAGAATATAACCAACAATCTGGTTAATAGGGTTGTAACCCTTTTCTGTAAGAGCCTGATGAACTGCAGTTAAAATATCTCTTGGCTTCATAGGTCTGTCAAGATTAACGCTGAATTTAACTGTGCTTTGTAAATCATTGTTTCTGTCAAAACTCATTTATATCACCCTTTCTCTGAAATTATCTGAGTTGTGCTCCCAGTTTTTCTTCTAACTCTTTGAGGATTTTGTTCATAACAGGAGCTACGTCGTCATCGGTAAGTGTCTTGTCTGCCGCTCTGAACTTAATAGAGTAAGCAACACTCTTCTTGCCCTCACCTGCCTGAACACCTTCATAAATATCAAAGAGAGAACATTCTTCTAAAATGTCGGATTTCTGTCCCTCAATTATCGCAACAATGTCACCAACAGGAACTGTCTTGTCAACAATTACCGCTAAGTCTCTTGTTACTGCAGGGAACTTAGGAAGGTCCTTTGCGTGGATAGAAAGTGAATGGTTGCTAACGATTAACTCAAAGTCAATGATTGCCGCATAAACTTCAGTGTCTACCTTGAAGTTATCGCATACACTTGGATGAACCTGACCAACTGTACCTAAAACCTTATCGCATAAAGTGATTTTAGCACAACGTCCCGGGTGGAAAGATGAATTTTCCTTATCGGCAGTAAAGGTGTAATTCTTAATACCAACTCTGTCAAGGAGCTGTTCTACAATACCCTTTATGTCATAGAAATTACACTTTCCGTACATACCAATTGAAATGTTTGTTGTCTCAAGAGGTAATGTTTCGCCATCTATTGGTGTAAAGATAGTTCCTAATTCATAAAGTGCTGCTTCTTCATTTCTGCGAGCGTAGTTTGTTTTAACAGTCTTCATCATTGATGATAAAAGGTCTGTTCTCATAACACTATTTTCTTCACCTAAAGGATTTGTTATGCGAACAAAGTTATTTCTCTTATCGTTTTCAGAAATGTTAACAAGCTTGTTTTCCTTAGGGTCTATGAAAGAATATGTAATAATTTCATAAAGACCTGAACCTGAAAGTTCGTCGCGAACAATATCTTCAAGCTTCTGTCTTTCTGTTTTGCCGCCTACGATAACATTGCCCTTCATCATTGTGGTTGGGATTAAGTCGTAGCCGTAGATTCTTGCAACTTCTTCAGCAATATCTGCCATACCCTCAATGTCTGCTCTGAATGTTGGAACATATACCTTGTTGTCCTTAACCTCAAAGTCAAGCTTTTTAAGGATATCTGTCATTTCATTTGCGGAAATATTCATTCCAAGGAAGTTGTTCATTTTTTCAGGCTCGAAAGGAAGAACGATCTGTTCCTTCTTTTTTGGATATACGTCTATAACTCCACCAACAACTTCGCCTGCGCCAAGCTCTGCCATAAGCTGACAAGCACGGTTAATAGCAGGGAGACAGTTTTCGCTGTCAAGTCCCTTTTCAAAGAGAGCAGATGCATCTGTTCTTATACCAAGAGCTTTTGCACCTCTTCTAACTGATGCGCCATTAAAGCAAGCTGATTCAAATAAAACAGTTGTAGTGCCATCGGTAACCTCTGAATTTGCGCCACCCATAACACCTGCAACACCGATAGCTCTCTTTTCGTCTGAAATAACTATCATAGATGAGTTTAATGTTCTTGGCTGATCGTCAAGAGTTTCAAGCTGTTCATTATTGTTTGCACATCTTACGATAATCTTCTTGCCTTCAACGTTATCTAAATCATATGCGTGCATAGGCTGACCGTATTCGAGCATAATGTAGTTTGTAATATCAACAACATTGTTGATAGCTCTTATACCACAAGCCTTAAGACGTCTCTGCATCCATTCAGGTGACGGACCGATTTTAACGTTTTTAACAACTCTTCCAACAAAACGGCTGCAAAGTTCACTGTCCTTGATTTCAACTGATGCGTAATCAGCTGCATTTTCTGAATTTTCAGGAAATTCAGGAACAGGAACATTAAACTCTCTGTCAAAAGTTGCAGCAGTTTCTCTTGCAAGACCGATTATGCTCATACAGTCAGGACGGTTTGATGTGATTTCAAATTCAGCAACACTTTCGTCAAGACCAAGGGTCTCAACAATATCTTCACCGATTTTTGTATCTTCAGGAAGAATTAAAATTCCTGTTGCTCTTTCTTCTGAAATACCAAGCTCATCAGTTGAGCACATCATACCAAAGCTTTCAACTCCGCGGAGCTTACCCTTTGTGATTTTAACACCACCGGGGAGACAGCTCTTGTGCTTCGCTACCGGAACGATAGCGCCTTCAAAAACATTTGGGGCACCTGTAACAATCTGAATAGGAGCGTCTTCTCCTACATCAACCTGACAAACAACTAACTTGTCTGCATCAGGATGTCTGTCAACCTTTAAAATTTTACCTGTGACAACGTTTTTAAATTCTTCTGCAGGGTTGTCAATGCCCTCAACGATGGAACCTGACATTGTCATCTTGTGCATATATTCGGCATTAGAGATGCCGTCTGTATTCATATAATCCTTAAGCCAGGATAATGGTAACTTCATAATTTAATCAATCCTTTCCAAAAGTTTAAGTTAAACTAAAATATGCCGAGTCCCTTGTGGTTCGGCGACGATATAAATCTTTTCCACCAAACTACGCTCAGCATTGGTCAAGCAGAATGCTTGATTAAAACTGTTTAAGAAAACGAACATCGTTTTCGTAGTACAATCTCATATCCTTTACATCGTAGCGGAACTGTGTAACACGTTCCAGACCGATACCGAATGCAAAGCCTGAATATTCATCAGGATCAATATTACAGTTTCTTAAAACCTTCGGATGAACCATACCGCAACCTAAAATTTCAATCCAGCCTTCACCCTTACAGATGTTACAGCCCTTTCC
Source organism: Clostridia bacterium (assembly GCA_045614085.1). Classification (GTDB taxonomy): domain Bacteria; phylum Bacillota; class Clostridia; order Monoglobales; family Monoglobaceae; genus UMGS1820. Next base: position 2,525 of record JAZLCI010000068.1, on the reverse strand, counting down.
GCCACAGTTAAAGCAGGAAATATCAACCTCTGCGCTTGGTTCTGTGAATGGGAAGTGGTGAGGACGGAAACGAAGTCTTGTTTCATCACCGTAAAGCTTGTGAACAAATGTTTCAAGTGTACCCTTAAGGTCTGCCATAGTAATTCCCTTATCGATAACAAGACCTTCAACCTGATGGAAAACAGGTGAATGTGTTGCATCAACGGCATCGCTTCTGTAAACTCTGCCAGGTGCAATAATACGGATAGGTGGCTCCTGATTTTCCATAACTCTTACCTGAACAGGTGAGGTCTGTGTACGGAGTACCACGTTATCGTCTATGTAGAAAGTATCCTGGGTATCACGTGCAGGGTGGTCTTTAGGAATGTTGAGGGCTTCAAAGTTATAATAATCAAGCTCAACCTCGGGACCTTCTGCAATAGAAAAGCCCATGCCGATAAATATATCCTTTAAGTCATCCAATACCTGAGTGAGTGGATGCTTGTTACCCTTTGCAGGCTTGTTGCCCGGGATAGTAACGTCAATAGTTTCTTCTAAAATTTTCTGCTCTGATGCAGCAGATAAAAGAGCGTTTTTCTTTTCTTCAATAGCGCCTGTGATAAAATCTCTTACAACGTTTGCAAGCTGACCTATAACAGGTCTTTCTTCAGCAGAAAGTCCGCCCATACCTTTCATAACCGCAGTAAGCTCACCCTTTTTGCCGAGGAACTTAACTCGAAGCTCTTCAATAGCATCAAGGGATGAAGCGGAAGCAATAGCTGCCTCTGCAGCGGATTTTATTTGGTTTAAAGTTTCTTTCATATAAAATCATTCCTTAAATAGTTAAATTTTAACTTATATATCATAACACAAAAGTTCAGTTTTTACAAGCCTTTTTAACAAGTTTTTTGTTGCAAATTTCATATAAATACTGTATAATTGTATTTCAGAAGGAATGATTTTAAAATGAAGGAATTTTTAATATCAAAAAATGATGCGGATGTCCGCCTTGACAAGTTTATGATGAAGGTTATGCCAACTTCTAAATCAGGGGATATCTACAAGGCTCTCCGCAAGAAAAAAGTCCGCGTCAACGGAAAGCACAAAAACGGAGATTACCGCTTAAATGCAGGGGATACCGTTTGTATGTACATAAACGACGAATTCTTCGGAAGCGAGAAAAAATTCTATCCGTGGATGTCGGCAAGCGGGGATATATCTGTAGTTTATGAGGATGAAAATATTCTTGTGGCAGATAAGCCGTCAGGCCTTATGTCACAGGATGATGGAGATTCATTGGAAAGCAGAGTCCGTTCATACCTTTATAAAAAAGGTGAAGTGGATTTGGATGCTGTTCCTCTTTTTATACCATCCCTCTGCCACAGAATAGACAGAAACACATCAGGGCTTTTGATAGCCGCAAAGAACTCGTCGGCACTCCGTATATTGAATGAGAAGATAAAAAATCGTGAAATACGAAAGTTTTACCTGTGTGAAACAGAAAAAGCACCAAATCCCAAAAAAGGAACAATCGAGGGCTTTCTTTTAAAGGATGAGAGAACAAGAAAAATGTCATTCCATAAAAATGAGGTTAAGGGTAGCTCCTACTGTAAAAGTGAGTATAAGACCTTAAAGACGGGGGATACAAATCTTTTAGAGGTTGAGATTCTTACAGGAAAGACCCATCAGATAAGAGCATCTCTTTCTTATATAGGATGCCCTCTTTTAGGGGATGTGAAATATGGAGCTTCCAAGAATGGCGAAAAGGATTTTCAGCATCTGACAGCATACAAGGTTTTGTTTGATTTTAAAACAGATGCGGGGATTTTAGAATATTTAAAGGGAAAAGAAATTACATTGTAGGGGATTGATTTATCCATCCCGATACACAAGAGGAGGAAGAAATATGATTATCAAAGGCGGAACAGTTTTAAACGACAGCTTTGAATTTATAAAGGCTGATGTAGAAATAAAGGGCGATAAGATTATAAACATAGGGAATGTTTCAGGCGGTGATGTAATAGACGCAACTGATTGCTATGTTGTTCCCGGATTTATTGATACTCATATGCATGGGGGAATGGGACACGAGTTTATGTACTGCGAGGAAGGGGCTTATGAGCCAACGGCAACCCGTCAGGCAGAGATGGGAACAACAGCTATTGTTCCTGCGATTTCTGCCGCGCCTAAGGATAAACTTAAAGAGGCTATCAGGTATATGATGGAATGTGCCAAGAATATTGGAGACAGAGAAGCAATGCTTTATGGCATACATTTAGAGGGGCCTTTCTTTTCGGAAGAGTTTAAGGGTGCCCACGCACCTGAAAATATCAGAAATTCTGATATAAACGAGTTCAAAGAATACTGCGATATGGCAGGTGACTTTTTAAGGATAATGACAATGGCGCCTGAACTCCCGGGATCGGAAGAGGTTATCCGTTACGCAAAGGAAAAGGGAGTTACCATCTCAATCGGTCACACAAGTGCAACTGCAAATGATGTTAAAAAAGCAGTTGAGTGGGGTGCAACACAGGGTACACACCTCT
>JAZLCI010000067.1:0-8154 GCA_045614085.1 Clostridia bacterium | reverse complement strand
TGACATATTTTTAGGTGGGATTGAGGTGCGGCAGCACCGGTATGAAAAACAACAAGGTTGTTTTTCGACATAAGAAGGGCTGTCGAGGACGCCAGCCCCTACAACAACACGAAACGGAGATACGCACCCATCAGGGTGCGTTATTTTTATGTCGTGAATGATGAATTGAGAAGGAGTAATGCCGTAAGGCAAGAGAGCGTCACACCGTCAAAAATATGCCTGTGACATATTTTTAGGTGGGATTGAGGTGCGGCAGCACCGGTATGAAAAACAACAAGGTTGTTTTTCGACATAAGAAATATCCTCGACGTCCCGAATTATGTTTGCAAATGTAATCGGAATATGAGTGGAATTAATTTTGATTATCATATGGAGGAGCAAACTCATTCAGGATAATATTAGACTATATTTTCCATAAAAATATAATATATGAGTATAATTTAAGAAAAATAGGTATTGCATTTTTATGCAAAATGTACTAAAATGTTTTAGTAAACAGTAAAGACATTAAAATAGTACGAAAATACGCAGTTTTGCACAAGACGAAGGGAATGGTGCAGGATGCTTTATAATTATGATGCAGAAAAGCTAAGTCAGGTTATACATGACTTTTATAATGCTACGGGAATAAATGCAATTTTTTTACAGAGAATTTTGAAAGATTAACATTCAGAAACGTATACAACACCAAATATTGTGCAGCTATCCAGGAAACTCAGAACGGAGTCGAAAAGTGTTACAGTTCAGACAAGGCGTTGCTTGAAAAGTGCAGAGAAACAAGAAAAGTACAGTACAACGTATGCCATGCAGGGCTTATTGATGTTGCTGTGCCCGTGTTATTCTAACAATGCATACAGCAGAGAATATGGATGGTCCTGAAGAATATGCAGACAGAAGAATAAGCCTTAAGGATGAATTTCGCTATCTTGCACTTCTTCCAACAAACAGTATTCCTACAACCTTTGACGAAAAGAGCGAATACCCTGTTTTAGTTGTAGGCGAAAATGCAAAATATGTAACAGATGAAGACTTAAGAAACGGTGCTATTATCGACTTCAGAGCGGCTGAAATCTTAAACAAGAGAGGTTATGACACAGGCTTAATCTCTGCAAAGCCTGCAACAGTTGATTCAGAAAAATGCCACAGACATGATGACTTTGTTGACAGAGTTAATACAGGTGATATGTATGAAATGACAGTAAAAGACGGAGCAGAGATTATATCATCATTTGTTCCTAACAACACTCCTGCTTCATATATTTGCGGCAAGTTTATGGTAATGGGTGTAGACCTTACACAGGCTTACGAAAAGAAGGATATATGCTCACATAACTTCTTCTTTAACTATTATCGTCAGGATGACCTTATTTACGCAATTGAAAAGCTTGGCGGAAAGAAGCTTCCTGTTGTGTCAAGAAAGAACCCTATGCTTTATACTCTTGCATCAAAGGATGATGAGTCTATGTCAGTTATCCTTTCAAATATCTTTGAAGATGATGTATTTGAAGGCGTGTTTGAACTTGATAAGGAATATAAGAGCATCAGATTTATAAACTGCACAGGTAAGCTTTTGGGAGATAAAGTTATCATTGATAAGATTCACCCATTCAGTATGGCAGCATTTGAAGTAAGATAAAACAACAAAAAGATGTCGGTATTTACCGACATCTTTTTTGTGCTTAAAAGAGGAGTGAGATGCCTAAAATTTACAAGAGAAAATGGCATTTTAAATTAAAATAAACATATATTACAAAATAACTTGTGAAATATTTATCAATATGATAAAAATTGTAGATTTTCATTGATTTTTCTAATTGTTTATGATACAATAATAATTACAATTGGAGAAGTGTGGATAATTATGTAATTATGCTCCGGAAACGAAAGGATTGAGTGTAAAATGAAGGTAACAGTTTGTATAGGTAGTTCATGTCATATCAAGGGTTCACGTCAGGTTGTTGAAAGCTTGCAAAACCTTGTAAATGAAAATAATCTTGGAGATAAGGTTGAACTTGGAGGCACTTTTTGTCTTGGTAAATGTCAGCAGGGCGTGTGTGTAAATGTTGATGAAGAATTCCATTCAGTTTTCCCTGAAACAGTTAATGAATTTTTTGAAAACGAAATAGCTAAAAAGGTGAAATAATATGATAATCCAGATTTGCGTGGGAAGTTCATGCTATTTAAAAGGTTCCCCTGAAATAGTTGAACTGTTTACAAAAGCAATAGAGGAACACGGACTTCAGGATGAAATTACTCTTGCGGGAAGCTTTTGTATCGGAGAATGTAATCGTTTTGGTGTTACTGTTCAGATAGATGATGATGTACACACAGGGGTTAACCGTGAGAATTTTAAAGAGCTTTTTGAAGAAAAGGTATTGCCAGTATTTAAAAGCGAAAGGGTGTGACGGATGTGCCAAATTGCTTAACATTAAAAAAATCCAACTGTAAAAACTGTTACAAGTGTATTCGTCATTGTCCTGTTAAGTCAATTCGTTTTTCAGGAAATCAGGCACACATTATCGGAAACGAATGTATCCTTTGCGGTCAGTGCTTTGTTGTATGTCCGCAGAATGCAAAACAGGTTGTTGATGAAACAGAAAAAGCAAAAGTTTTGTTGCAGGGCAGAGAACCTGTTATAGTAAGCCTTGCGCCATCCTTTGTTGCAAACTATGAGGGTGTTGGTATTGAGGCTATGAGAGATGCCTTGAAGCAATTGGGCTTTTATGATGTTGAAGAAACAGCTATAGGTGCTACAATTGTTAAAAATGAGTATGAGAGAATGCTCCGTGAAGATGAAAGAGATGTTATTATTTCTTCATGCTGTCATTCTATTAACTTGCTTATACAGAAATACTTTCCTTCTATGCTTGAATATCTTGCAGATGTTATATCTCCTATGCAGGCACATTGCCTTGATATAAAAAAGAGATATCCTGATGCAAAGACTGTTTTTGTAGGACCTTGTGTTGCCAAAAAGGATGAGGCTGAACACTATGAAGGTATTGTCGATGCGGTTCTCACTTTTGAAGAGCTTTCAAACTGGCTCAAGGAAGAAGATATTGAAATAAAACAGAATATGGATTCAAGTGAAGAAAGCCGTGCAAGATTTTTCCCTACAACAGGCGGAATTTTAAAGACAATGGCACTTGATGCCCCAGGATATAACTACATAGCTTTAGATGGGGTGCAGAATTGTATTGATGCTCTTCATGACATAGAAAAAGGAAAGATACATAAGTGCTTTATTGAAATGTCAGCATGTGTAGGAAGTTGTATTGGCGGTCCTGTTATGGAAAAGTATCACAGAACAGCCCCTGTTAAGGATTATATAACAATTGCTAATTATGCAGGTAAGGATGACTTTAAGGTTATAGACCCTAGTCCTGTTGAGCTTAAAAAGCAGTTTGAGTTTATTGAACATAAGCTCCAGATGCCAGGCGAAACAGAAATTTTTGCAGTATTAAGAGAAATGGGTAAGTTTAAACCATCTGATGAGCTTAACTGCGGTTCCTGTGGATACAACACTTGTCGCGAAAAGGCGATTGCTATCTGTCAGGGTAAGGCAGAAATTTCTATGTGCTTACCTTTCTTAAAGGATAAGGCAGAAAGCTTCTCTGATACTATCGTTAAAAACACTCCTAATGGTCTTATTGCTCTTAATGAAAACCTTGAAGTACAGCAGATAAATGAAGCTGCACGAAAGATGATGAATATACGTTCAAGCTCTGATGTTTTAGGTGAAAGCGTAATAAGAATTTTAGATCCTACTTTGTTTGCGGAAGTTTTAAGAACAGGTAAGGATATCAGAGGTGAAAGAGTATATCTTGCTGAATACAGACGTTACATTGATCAGTCTGTAGTCTATGACAAGGAATCCCGTCTTCTTGTAGGAATTATGCGTGATGTTACTGACGAAGAAACAGAACGTGAAAAGAAGGAAAACATCAGCAGACAGACCATAGAGGTTGCTGATAAGGTTGTAGATAAGCAGATGAGAATTGTTCAGGAAATTGCATCACTTCTTGGTGAAACTGCAGCAGAAACCAAGATTGCACTTGCAAAGTTAAAGGAGTCGATACAAGATGAATGATTTATGTGCTGATATCGGCTGGAAAAGTATTAATCACTTTGGTGAAGAACTTTGCGGTGACCATGTAGATATTGTTGAACAGAATGAAAATTCAACAGTAATCGTTTTAGCTGACGGACTTGGAAGCGGCGTAAAAGCCAGTATTCTTTCAACTCTTACATCAAAGATTATATCTACTATGATGGCGGAGGGGCTACCAATCGAAGAATGCGTTGAAACTATTGCGGCAACACTTCCTGTTTGTTCGGTAAGAGGCGTTGCATATTCTACATTTACGATTATGCAGATTATCAACAACGAAACAGTTGAGTTAATTCAGTATGATAATCCGCAGGTAATAGTTCTTCGTGATAACAAGAATTATGATTATCCGAAAACCGAAATGAATATTTGCGGAAAGAAAATATTCAAAAGCGAAATTCATATTCAGGAAAATGATATTTTTATTGCTATGAGTGATGGTTGCCCCCATGCGGGAATAGGTATGGCATATAATTTTGGCTGGAAGAGGGATGACATTATTGATTTTATGGAAACCATGTCAGTATCCGGTCTTACAGCTAAAAACCTTTCAACACTGTTAGTTGATGAATGTGATAAGTTATATGGTCAAAAGCCCGGTGATGATGCAACTGCATGTATTGTAAAAATCAGAAAGAGAGAACCGATGAATATTTTATTCGGTCCTCCTTCTAACCGTGATGACTGTGACAGAATGATGTCCCTTTTCTTCTCAAAAGAAGGTAAGCATATTGTTTGCGGCGGAACAACATCATCCATTGCGGCTAAGTATTTAAGAAAACCCCTTAAGGCAAGTCTTAGTTTTGAAAACACTGACATTCCGCCTATAGCACAGCTTGAAGGTGTTGATCTTGTTACAGAGGGTGTTATAACAGTAAACAGAGTTTTGGAGTATGCCAGAGATTATCTTGGCGAAAACGAGCGGTATGAATACTGGAACTATAAACGCGACGGTGCATCTCTTATCTGTCAGCTGTTGTTTGAAGAAGCTACCGACATAAACTTTTATGTTGGACGCGCTATAAATCCGGCACATCAGAATCCTGATCTGCCAATAAACTTCAGTATTAAAATGAATCTTGTAGAAGAGCTTTCCAAATGTCTGAAAATGATGGGCAAGAGAATTAAGGTAAGTTACTTTTAAGGAGAGTGAAAAATGAGAAAATTTGATACAAAGGTGCAGCATTTAAAGTATAAGGTGTTACGTGAAGTTGCTCGTTTCGCATGGGACGATACTTTGCTTGAAAATGTATTGAAAATTCCTGAAATAATTGTTCCGGGAAAGACATCTACCATGAGATGCTGCGTGTATAAAGAAAGAGCAATTTTAGAAGAACGAATTAAAATTGTTATGGGTGGCGATAAGGAAAACCCAAATGTAATCCAGGTTATTGATATTGCCTGTGATGAGTGTCCGTCAGCCGGATATGTTGTTACAGAATCCTGCCGAGGATGTCTTGCACACAGATGTGAGGACGTCTGCAAGAAGGGTGCCATCACCTTTGATGCAAATCACGTAGCCCATATCGATAAGTCAAAGTGTGTTGATTGTGGAGCGTGTGCAAAGGTTTGTCCTTTCTCTGCAATAGTAAACCGCAAAAGACCTTGTCAGAATGCATGTAAGATAAAGGCTATTTCTATTAATGAAGATAATGCGGCGGCAATTGACAACAGCAAGTGTACTGCTTGCGGTGCTTGTGTATACCAGTGTCCCTTCGGCGCTATTATGGATAAGTCTTATATTTTAGATGCTATCGAACTTATAAAGAAAAGTGATAACAACAAAAACTATAAGGTTTATGCTATGGTTGCTCCTTCGATTTCGAGTCAGTTTACCTACGCGAAATTAGGTCAGGTAATAAAGGGCCTTAAGGAACTTGGTTTCTACACTGTTGTTGAAGCGGCTCTTGGTGCAGATATGGTAGCTCAGGCTGAGGCAAAGGAACTTAGCGAAAAGGGATTTTTAACAAGCTCCTGCTGTCCTGCTTTTGTGACTTATGTGAAGACAGCATTCCCTGATTTGGCACAGTATATTTCACACAACTTGTCACCTATGGCAACCCTTGCAAAGTACATAAAGGACACCGAGCCTGGCTCAAAGGTTATATTTATCGGTCCTTGTACCGCAAAGAAAGCCGAGGCACAGCTTGATGAGGTTAAGCCTTATGTAGATGCAGTTCTTACCTTTGAAGAACTTCAGGCACTTTACGACAGTAAGGATCTGGATATTACAAAGCTGGATGAAGATGTTTTGGACAATGCATCATATTATGGAAGAATATTCGCTCGTTCAGGGGGGCTTACTGATGCGGTTTCAGAAGGTCTTAAAGAGCAGAATATAGATTTTGATTTAAAGGCAATCCCTTGTGACGGTATTGACGAATGCAGAGTGGCACTTCTTAAAAAGAGCAAGAATGTTCTTGATGCTAACTTTATTGAAGGTATGGCTTGCGTTGGCGGTTGTATCGGAGGTGCAGGTTGCTTAACCCATGGGGAGAAGAACAAAGCCGAAGTAGATAAATATGGCAGAGAAGCCCTTGAAAAAACAATCGAGGATGCTATATCTGTTTTAAATAAATTAACAAAAGAAATTTTAAAAAGTGAGGAAAAATATGAACAAAATTACAGTAATCGGTGCAGGTAACGTAGGCTCAACAATCGCATATACTCTTACTACTATGGGTATTGCATCTGAAATTGTTATGATTGACATCAACGAAGAAAAGGCTTTAGGTGAAGCTCTTGATATCAGACAGGGTGTTCCATTCTGTCCTCCTGCAAATGTTTATGCAGGTACATATTCTGATGCAGCAGATTCTGATATCGTTGTAATCACATCAGGTATGGCAAGAAAAGCAGGTCAGTCAAGACTTGACCTTGCGCAGACAAACGTTAATATCATAAAGGACATTGCGGATAAGATTGTTCCTGTTACACCAAATTCTATATTCGTTATCGTAAGTAACCCTGTTGATATCTTAACATATGTATTCTTAAAGCATACAGGTCTCCCGCAGGAGAGAGTTATCGGTTCAGGTACAATTTTGGATACTGCAAGACTCCGTTCAAGAATTGCTGAATACTATTCAGTAAATCAGAAGAATGTACATGCATATATGCTTGGTGAACACGGTGATAGCTCATTCGTTCCTTGGTCAATTGCAAACATTTCAAACGTTCCTGTAGAAATGTATGAAGAATCTGCTATGACAGGAGAAGATTATCCTGACTTAAAGCGCGAAGAAGTAGAAGAGTTTGTTCGCAAATCAGGTGCTAGAGTTATTAAGCGTAAGGGTTCTACATTCTATGCTGTATCTATTTCCGTATGTCACTTATGTAAGTGTATCTTAAGTGGTATCGATACAACATTAACAGTATCAACATTATTAAATGGTGAATATGGAATTGACGATGTTTGCTTAAGTCTTTTAAATATCGTAAACGATAAGGGCGCACACAGTAAGGTTATGCTTCCACTTAACGAGGAAGAACGCGAAGCCCTCTATCACAGTGCTGACGTTTTAAAGACTCTTATGAAGGATCTTAAGCTCTAATATATTAGATAGGAAAGGATTTGAATGTAATGGATTATCGTATTGAACATGATTCAATGGGCGAAGTTAAGGTTCCTGCTGACAAGCTTTGGGCTGCCCAGACACAGAGAAGTCATGAAAATTTTGAGATAGGCGTAGGCATTGAAACAATGCCTGCAGAAATTATACACGCATTCGGTGTGCTTAAGAAGGCGGCTGCTATTGCAAACAACAGCCTCCGTCCTGAAAAGATGACAAATGAAAAGATGGAAGCTATCAAGGCTGCCTGTGATGAAATTATGGCAGGTAAGCTTAGCGACAACTTCCCTCTCGTTGTTTGGCAGACAGGTTCAGGCACACAGTCAAACATGAACTCAAACGAAGTTATTGCAAACAGAGGTAATCAGATTATCGGTGACAAGGTTCTTCATCCAAATGACGATGTTAATATGAGCCAGTCATCAAACGATACATTCCCTACTGCTATGCATATTGCTGCTGTCCTTATTT
>JAZLCI010000066.1:0-23077 GCA_045614085.1 Clostridia bacterium | reverse complement strand
ATTATATATCATATAAATTCACCTTTATAAAATAGTCCACATATTACAATGTATTCTATTATAACAAAATATTTCCCCGATTTCAACTAAAATCCAATATTTTTTTAAAAAGTAAAGTCGGGTTTCCCCGACTTTACCAATTATACTTTATATCCTGAATGAACACATAACAATTTTCGTTAGAAATTTATATTACAGATAATGTTTATTTTCACAATCATCATCCATTATACCATCTATCCCTTTTTTCAATATCAAGCTATTACTTTCTGCCATATTCACAAAAATATATAATATTTATTGACAAAATCTCTAATGCATTGACCTTTTAATAATTTTAAAATATTTTTTAATTTACCCTTGAAAGATTAATCCTTTTAAGATATAATATATATTTAGATTAGTTGGAGGAGGCTTAAGAAATGCAAAACATTGGCTTTGATAATGACAAATATTTAAGAATGCAGTCAGAACATATTATGGAAAGAATATCTAACTTTGGCGGAAAGCTTTACCTTGAATTTGGTGGCAAGCTTTTTGACGATTATCACGCATCAAGGGTTCTTCCGGGATTTTTGCCTGACAGCAAGCTTAAAATGCTTCTTCAACTTAAAGACAGAGTAGAGGTTGTTATTACTATCAACTCTGCTGATATTGAAAAGAACAAACTCCGCGGTGACCTTGGCATAACTTATGATTTAGACGTTATCCGCCTTATTGACTGCTTCCGCAACATCGGGATTTATGTCAGCTCCGTTGTTATGACACAGTTTAACGGTCAACCCTCCTGCGAGGCTTTTCAGAGACGTCTTAACTCACTTGGGGTTAAGGTTTACAGACATTACACAATAGAAGGCTATCCATCTGACGTTGCAAAGATAGTAAGCGATGAGGGATATGGCAAAAACGAATATATCGAAACTACAAAGGAGCTTGTTGTAATCACTGCTCCCGGTCCGGGAAGCGGAAAGATGGCAACCTGTTTATCACAGCTTTATCACGAATATAAGCGTGGCACAAAGGCAGGCTATGCTAAGTTTGAAACATTCCCTATCTGGAACCTGCCTCTTTCACATCCTGTCAACCTTGCATACGAGGCGGCAACAGCAGACTTAAACGATGTTAATATGATTGATCCGTTCCATCTGGAAGCGTACGGCGAAACAACAGTTAACTACAACAGAGATGTTGAGATATTCCCTGTTTTAAAGGCTATGTTTGAAAAAATCATTGGTGAGTGTCCATACAAGTCACCTACGGATATGGGTGTTAATATGGCAGGCAACTGCATAATAGACGATGAGATTACAAAAGCCGCATCCCGTCAGGAAATCTTACGCAGATACTACTCTGCTTTATGCGATCAGAAAAAGGGCATCTCTGACGAAGACGTTATTTTAAAGCTTGAACTTTTAATGAAGAAGGCGGAGGTAACTACCTATGACAGATCAGTTATTGCTCCTGCTCTTCAGAAGGCGGCTCTCACAGGGGCACCTGCCGCTGCAATGGAATTGCCTGACGGCAGAATTGTTACAGGTAAGACATCTGACCTTTTAGGTGCATCATCAGCGTTGCTCTTTAATGCCCTTAAGGCCCTGGCAGGAATAAGTGATGAAACACAGCTTATGTCACCTGTAGTTTTAGAGCCTATTCAGCACTTAAAGGTTGACCATTTAGGAAACCGTAACCCAAGATTACATACAGATGAAGCGTTAGTTGCCCTTTCTATCTGTGCGGCAACAGACCCAAATGCCGAGCTTGCTTTAGACCAGCTTGGAAAGCTCAGAGGTTGCGAGGTACACTCATCTGTTATTTTATCATCAGTTGATGAAAAGATATTTAAGCGTCTTGGCATAAACTTAACCTGTGAACCAGCCTTTAAACAATAATCGAAATTTAAAAGCACCCTTTCGGGTGCTTTTTTTATGCTGTTCTTATTTTCTTTAATATCTTTCTGTAGAAGATATATAAAACTGCGAAAGTTACAATCCATGACGTAACATAAACAGAATACAATACCGGAAGTGTATGGAATATACTGAAAATTGTAAATACCCATACAATTCTTAAGCCGCAGCTTCCGACCAAAGATATAATCATAGATGTAAATGGCTTACCCATACTTCTGATTGCTCCTGCCGCACAGTTCATCCATCCACATATAAAATAGCCTGTTGCAATAAAACGGATTTTTTCTGCGCCGAAGATTACAACCTCAGGATCATTGGTAAAAAGTCCAACCAAAGGCTCTGCAAATATTGCCGCAATTCCTCCCATGGTAATAGCAACTGCTGCTATTAAAACCATACACCTTTTAAACACTTTACTTATATTATCATAATTCTTCGCCCCTACATTCTGGGCTACAAAGGTTGTACAAGCCTGAGGGAATGCATCCATACAAACATATACTACATTATCAATATTTGATGCAGCACCATTACCTGCGACTGCGATTGAACCAAAGGAGTTAATTGCAGACTGAACGGTTACATTGGATAATGCAAAGCAGGTACTTGACAAGCCGGTAGGCAGGCCTATTCTTACAATCTCAGCAAGCTCTGCATTGTGTAGCTTAAGCTTCTTGATTTCAACGCGGCTTGCGTCATCTCTCTTTAAGAGAATTGTTACAACCCAGATTGCAGTTATGTACTGGGAGATAATTGTTGCAAGAGCAACCCCTGATACACTCATCTTAAAGTATATAACAAATATAAGGTTTAAAATAATATTGACCAGTCCGGAAATCGCCGAAATAATCATAGGTCTTTTGGTATCGCCATTCGCACGAAGAACTGCTGAGCCGAAGTTAAAAGTGAGAGATGCAGGTGTACCTAAGAAGAAAATTCTTAAATACAATGTTGCAAGGTCGATAATATCTTCAGGCGTTCCCATAATGCCAAGCAGCCCTCTTGCAAAGCTTTCTCCTATGACAAGGGCGGTAAGTCCAAGCAAAACCGCAAAGGTCATTGCAGTATGCACTGCACGGGAGACAGCTTTTTCATTTCTTGCCCCTATAAACCGGGCAACAACTACACCTGAACCTATGGAAAATCCGATAAAAAGGTTTAATATCAGGTTTACCAAAGCCCCGTTTGAACTTACTGCCGCCAAAGCCTGACTGCTTGCAAACTTACCAACTACCATTACATCGGCTGCGTTATATAAAATCTGCAAAAGGCTTGTCAGCATCAGTGGAATACTGAACTTTATAATCTTTTTATAAAAGGGTCCTGTTGTCATATCTAAGGTGCTGCTTGCCATAATATCCTCTTCTTTCTTTGATTATTTTTATTCAAAATCAATATACATTATACTTTCTCTGCCATTTAAGACAATGTCAAGACCATCTTCTGCCTTGCCTGTTTTAACAACAACAGGCAGAGTTGGTGACTTTGCCATATCCATAAGATAAACTGAATATTCAGAAAAGCTTTCAGCGCCTTCGAAATCAAAGTGAAGATTTTTAATATCATCTGTGATATTGGCAACCATAACGCCACCGCGTTTGTGGTTCTTTGCTGCACACACAGCTATGTTTGTGTCAGGGTCATATTCACCGCTTTCTACCTCTGTACCAAGTTTATATAGCTTTCCGAACATTTCAAAGGAGAAGTATCTTGAGAACACCTCCATGTCAGGACCTATTACTCTGTTAAAGTTTGACACTCTTGAGATGTGATAGTACATAAGCATATCAACAGGTGACTTCTGACAGCTTAAAAATACATATGCAAGGTCTGCCGCATATTTAGAAGTATATAATTCATGATGATTTGGCACTACGCCCAGATTCCACTCATTGAGTATCATCTCAACATCTTTAGAAACACCCTTTTCGTCGAGCCACTTTCTGATGGTTACAACATATTCTCTCAATTCCTTTGGATCATTGAAATATTTGTGGAATGAGAAGAAGTCAAGAGGTGCTTTTGTTTCTTCCGCGCTTATATAGTCTAAAAACTGTCCTACAAACTTAAACAGCTCAATCCAGAAAGGTGATGGGTTGTCGCTTACAAGGTAGTTTAAGTTACAAACAGCAGGTCCACCCACCTTGATTGTATCGCCAAAGCAGTTCTTTAAGTGATTTGCAGTAATGCGATAAAGCTCTAAATATTCTTCATTTGTGCCCATCCACATTTTCTGTTCGTTGCCTAAAATCTTATTTACTCCGTCAGGCTCGTTCCAGATTTCCCAGTATGTAATTCCAAAATGGAAACCGTCTGCCCATCCCTCGTTATAATGGCGGACAATATGTTCGCAGATTCTTGCCCATTTGTTAAAATCCTTTGGAGGATTAATAAAATCCTTTCTTGAGGTATGGTCGATAGATTCACCTAAACGATAAAATGGCTCACAACCAACATCAATCATGGCTTTTAGATATTTGTCGGTTGCTTCAAATTTATATGACTTTGGGTCATTTTCATCTGCATCAAAGTCAGGGAAGATACAATGAACATCAACAAACTGACCGCTGCCGAATGGATATTCAACATCGTGAAGTCTTGAATATGGAATGTTCATCGCCTTGAAGTAATGGGAAATATCCCATGAGCATGAAACGCCCTGCAATGGTCCAAGTCCGGTTGCGTGCATAGGCTTGATTTTGCCAACCTCTTTATTAAAGTCAATTTTAGTTTTCAGCACATTATCCTTTATTTTTTTATCATTATCCTTTGCATTATGACCATCAAAAATTACATTTCTAATTGTTGCCATTTTTAAAACCCCTTTTCTTTTTGGATATAAGTTTATATCTAATTTCGATTTGTATTATTATCGAATTATCGTTGAAAAACAATATATATTGTTTTTCATGCCGGTGCTGCCGCACCTCAATCCCACCTAAAAATATGTCACAGGCATATTTTTTACGGTGTGACGTTCCCTACAATATTCATTTGAATTATGTCTTTTCCTCTGTCCTTATGGCTCGGTGATACATTCTACCTTCTCCTCCATAATAACTTCGGCATAAAGTAAGCTATGCTTACTCGAATTCGATGTAGGTGATTGAATGACGGTTGTTAAGATTGATTGTCAGTTTTTCAGGAACAGTTCCTCTTTCATAAAGAGTTGGAAGTGTAGGCGACTTAATACAGTCCATAGTACGCACTGTGTAGCTTTCAAAGTTACCCATACCCTTTAAGTCTATCTCAAGAGTTCTGACAGCTTCGCCTATGTTCGCTATCATTATTCCGCCCTTTTTACCATTCTTTGCCGCAACCATAGCAATGTCTGTGTCAGGATTGTATTCTCCGCTTTCCACCTCTGTACCGAGCGCATAAAGCTTACCAAACATAACAAAAGCATGGAACTGTGCAAATACTTCTCTTTCTCTTGAAAATACACCGTTAAAGATTGTGTTGTTTCTGATGTCATAATACATCATCATATCTGTCTTTGACTTCTGTCCTGATACCAAAATGTAACCAATATCAGCAGCCTCTGTTGGATTCATCTTCTGGGCATGGCACTTAACCGGTCCATTATTCCATTCAGTAAAGATAATTTCTATATCTTCAAATCCCCAGCTGTCAACCCATTCTCTTACTGCATTGTTGTACTTGTAAGGAACCTTAGGGTCATTAAAGTAGTTGTGATATGAGAAGTAGTCAATAGGACATTTTGTTTCAGGATTTGTGATATACTTCATAAAGTCATTACCCCAGTTAATAAGGTGCTGACCGCGTTCTGACTGTACCTCGTCGATTAAGGCATTGAAGTTACAGCATGAATATCCGCCTATCTTGATAGTATCACCAAAGCACTTCTTTAAATGTGTTGACGCTATGCGATAAAGTTCAAAGTACTGCTCTCTTGTACCTGTCCACATATTTATCTTGTTGTAACCGGGGAGATAACTGTCAGGCTCGTTCCAGATTTCCCAATATTCGATTTCATAATAGAAACCGTCTGCCCATCCCTCATTATAATGACGGATAATATGTTCGCAGATTTCTGCCCACTTCTGAAAATCCTTTGGTGGGTTGATGTAACGTTCAAGACCTGTGTGGTCAATTGTTTCACCAAGACGGTAAAATGGCTTACCACCTGCTTCTATAATACCTGTAATGTATCTGTCAGTGTATGTAAACATATATGATGCAGGATCGTTTACATCTGCATCAAAGTCAGGGAAGACATTGTGAATATCAACAAACAAATCACTTCCGAATGTGGTTTCAATATCGTGAAGTCTTGAATATGGAATATTCATCTCCATATATAAGTTTGACACATCTGTGCCGCCTGAATAGCCCTGCTTTGGACCTGCGCCAACTGCGTGCATAGGCTTGATTTTACCTATTTCTTTGCTGAAATCAACAGTATGTTTTATTACTGGAATTTCCTTTGCCATTTTAATTAGCTCCTTTTCTTATCGGACTTTTTAATTGCAGGGTACAGATTTATCTGTACCGTTGCGGGATGCATAAATGCATCCCCTACATTGTTATCATTTATACAACGGCATTAGGTCAAGCGTTACGCTTGCCTATTTGAATTCGATGTTTATGCCAATCTATACGGTTTCGAAGATAAATTATACCTTTTCCACCACGGTAACAACGGCATAAAATAGGCTACGCCTATTTGAATTCGATGAGGGTTATTGCCTCTCTGTGATTAAAATTGATGGTAAGCTTATCAGTAACTTTACCCTTTTCATATAAAGTCGGAAGTGTTGGTGACTTTATCTTATCCATAGTATAAACCTTGTAGGTTGAATATTTTTCATATCCCTTAAGGTCAAATTCAACCTCAATTGATTTGTTTACCTTTCCGTCGAGATTTGCAATCATAATAGCCGCTTCGTTATCATTCTTTGCAGCAACATAAGCTATATCACTGCCCTCTGTGTGAGCACCGCTGTCTACCTCTGTTCCAAGCTCATAAAGCTTTCCGAACATAACAAAGGCATAATACTGTGCAAGAGCCTCTCTGTCAGAATTTATAACTGAATTATATAATCCCTTTCGGATATCATAATACATCATCATATCTGTAGGTGACTTCTGTGAACTTAAGAAGATATATCCTACTTCAGCAGCTGCCTTTACATCCTGACGCTCTGCAGGGCCTTTACCTGGGTCAATGTTCCATTCAGTAAAGATGATTTCTGCATCTTTTCTGCCCTTGCTGTCAACATATTCTCTTACTGCCTTGTTGTACTTATAAGGGATTTTTGCATCGTTAAAATAGTTATGATATGAATAATAGTCAAGAGGACACCATGTTTCCTCTGCATTGATATAATCAAAGAAGTCATTTGCCCAACCTAAAAGATGCTGACCGCGTTCTGACTGTACTTCATCAATCAAGGCATTTAAGTTACAGCATGAGTATCCGCCAATCTTGATTTTATCACCAAAACAGTTCTTTAAGTGATGTGAAGCAACACGATACAGTTCAAAATACTGTTCTCTTGTACCTGCCCACATATTTATCTTGTTGTAACCTGGAAGATAGCTGTCAGGCTCGTTCCAGATTTCCCAGTATTCTATGTCATAATAGAAACCGTCTGCCCATCCCTCGTTATAGTGACGGATGATATGTTCACAGATTTCTGCCACTTCTGAAAATCCTTTGGCGGGTTGATATAACGGGCAAGACCTGTATGGTCAATTGTTTCGCCTAAACGATAAAATGGCTTACCTCCTGCATCAATGATACCATTTATATATCTGTCAGTGAACTCAAACATATATGAGGCAGGATCGTTTACATCTGCATCAAAATCAGGAAATACATTGTGGATATCAACAAATAAATCAGTACCGAAAACTGATTCTATGTCATGAAGTCTTGAATACGGGATATTCATTGACATATAGTAGTTTGTGATATCATAAGTTCCTAAATATCCCTGCTTTGGTCCTCCACCAACAGCATGCATAGGCTTGATTTTTCCTAAAACCTTATCAAAATCTAATGTTTTTTAATAATCTTTGTTTCAACTTTTGCCATTTGATTAACCTCCAATGGATATGACTATTACTTCATATATTTACACAAATTACGTGCTATTTTAACTATACCATTTTCATATTAAATGTCAACCGAATTTATGTTAAAATTACCTTACTATTTTGAAATAAAAGTGTTTTTGTTTCATTTTCTTTTGTTTTCGGTTTTAGCCACAGATTATCATACATGTTCCCTTGACTTTTAATATGTTATATTGTATAATGTTTTAGAATATTGTATTTTAAGAGGGCGGTGACAAATTTGGATTTTGCGACTATCACCAAAATGGGCGAAAAGGAGTATAACAGCGACTTTTTAGATACCTATACTGATGAAGAGAGCAGTTGCTTTGTTATTGCTGACGGTCACGAAACACCTGTTGCCGCAGAGCTTTCAACAAACTCTGTTATAGAAGATTTTAAAACATCAAAGGTTATTACAAAATCCTCTGTCCCTGACTTTTTTAATAATGCAGGGGAGCTTTTGAATTCACAGGAAGTTCCTGTGAGCACATGTCTTTCCTTTATGCTCACAAACGGAAACGTTGCTGTATGGGGAAACATCGGTGATTGCCGGATTTATCTCCTCAGGGATAACTGGCTTTATGAAATCACCCCTGACCACAGCGATGCTTACGCCCTATATGAAGCAGGGGAAATCAGATATCCTAAAATCAGACGTCAGAAAACCCGCTATACTTTGACACGCACTTTAGGCAGTGGCAAGGACGTAAACCCTGATTTTTCGCAACCTGAAATGGTGCGCCCCGGGGACAGTTTTCTTTTATGCACAGACGGTTTCTGGAGTAACATCCACGAAAGACAGATAGAAAAAACTCTTAAACGTTCAGGTAGCGCTAAAGAGTGGCTTGATAAAATGGTGACTATTGTAGACAAGAATATCCACCATAAAAAATACTCACGTTTTCGCGATTCATACTCTGCGATAACTGTAAAGATTTAAACCTTGTACAGAAAGGCTTCGGTGATTAGAATGAAAAAAATATCAATATTTACTTTTATAGTATCTGCTCTCCTTGGCATTAACTGTTATGCCACAGGAAACGAAAGCGGACCTATAAGTCAGATGGAGCTTGCTGATTATGTTATAATTGCAGGCGCAATTATCTTTTTAATCGGTCTTACCCTTATTCTTCTTTCAGTATTTATGAATACATCATCTAAAAAAGTTGCCGATGAGGAATATGACGAATATTTTGACAATACAGATATTCAGGACGATGAAGAACCTGCAGAAGTTCAGGCAGAAGAAACTACTGAAGATATAGAAGATGAAAAACCTGCTGAAGAAGAGCCTGTTGAAGAAATTCTTGCTGAAGATAATATAACAGAAGAAGTTAAGGAAGAGATTGCTGATGAAGAAATAATCGAAGAAGCCCCTGACGAAGATATCATTGAAGAACCTGCGACAGAAACAGTTGAAGAAACCGTTGAGGAGCCTGTCGAAGAAGACACAATCGAGGAAGAACCTGAAGTAGTTCCTGAACCTGCAGAAGAAGTTAAGTCAATAAGACTTACCCTTTCAGGAATAAACAATCCTGATCTTAAAATGGTTTCAATCACTGATTCAGTTACTGCAGGCAGACGTTCAACTAACGGCCTTTTAATTTCTGACAGTGCCGTTTCAGGAGAACATTGTAAGTTTACATATGACGGAGAAACTCTATTTGTTGAGGATTTAAACTCAACAAACGGAACATTCTTAAATGGTGAACAGATAGAAAAATCTGAAATCAAATCAGGAGATAAGATTATATTAGGACAAAAGCAGTATCGAATCACCCTTTCATAATTATTCAAAAACAGGAGGTTTTGGTATGAACATATGCGTATATGGGGCATCAAGCTCCGATATAAACAAAAGCTATATTCAAGATGGCGAAACCCTTGGACAAGAAATCGCAAAGAGAGGTCACACCCTTATATTTGGCGGCGGTCAAAATGGTATGATGGGCGCTTCAGCAAAAGGCACAGATGCAGGCGGAGGCAAAATCATAGGCATCGCCCCAAACTTTTTCAACGTTGACGGCGTTTTATATGAATGTGATGAGTTTATATACCCTGACACAATGAGAGAGCGAAAGCAATTACTGGAAGAAAAATCCGACGCCTTTGTTATAACCGTTGGCGGAATAGGCACAATGGATGAATTTTTTGAAATCCTTACCTTAAAACAGCTTGGCAGACATAATAAGCCAATAGTTATTTTAAACAGTAATGGGTTTTACAACAAGCTTCTTGAGTTAATTGAATATTACATAGAAGAAAAAGTATTGCTTGAAACTATTAAAAATCTATATTTTGTAACTAAAAGTCCAAAGGAAGCTATTGGCTATATTGAAAATTATAATTACGAAATAATAAATCCATCAAAATACAAAAACATATAAGAAAAGAGGAAAAAAGATGAAAACAGAACTTTTAATCATGGCAGCAGGTATGGGAAGCAGATTCGGAGGTCTTAAGCAGATTGAGCCTCTCGGTCCAAATGGCGAAATTATACTTGACTTTTCAGTATATGATGCTGTTGCAGCAGGTTTTGACAAGGTTGTATTTGTTATCAAAAAGGAAATCGAAGCAGATTTCCGTGCAGCTTGCGGAAAGCGTATTGAAAAGATGGTTGATGTTGACTATGCTTTCCAGGAAAAGGATAACCTCCCTGCAGGATATACACTTCCTGAAACTCGCTTGAAGCCTTGGGGTACAGGTCAGGCTGTTCTTTCTGCAAAGGATATTATTGACTCACCTTTTGCAGTTATCAACGCAGATGACTACTATGGCAAGGATTCATTCCAGGTTATTCACAAACACTTAACTTCTGACGAAGATATGTGTATGGTAGGCTACAAGCTCGGCAACACAATCACTGACAACGGTACAGTAACACGTGGTATCTGTGAAAGTGAAAACGGCTACCTCACAAAGATTACTGAATGTGACGGTCTTGACAAGAACTCTGAATATCCAATGGATACTATTGTTTCTATGAATATGTGGGGTCTTCGTCCTGACGTATTCCCATTCCTTGAAAAAGAATTTGAGTTATTCTTAAAGGATAACATCAACGAACCTAAAAAAGAATTCCTTCTTCCATCTATCTTAAACGACAGAATGAACAAGGAAGGCAAGAAGATTAAGGTTTTATCAAGTGACTCAAAATGGTACGGTGTTACATACAGAGAGGATTCTCCTATTGTTTCAGCCGCTATGCAGGACTTTATCAGCAAGGGAATGTACAACTTTAAATAAGAACCCGACCCGATAACGCAATCAAAGATTGCGGTCGGGTACCCCGGAACCTTGTTGTTTTCACAATAAGAAGACTAAAAGCACCCTTTCGGGTGCTTTTATTATTTTTCGTATGTTATTGTAACAACTTTTGTTTCTTCATTCCAGCCAACTTTTCCGCCTACAGCCTGAACAACATCACGGATAGGGAGCAACACTCTGCCATTATATTCAACCGCAGGGCAAGTCATAAATGTTGTCTTTCCGTTAACCATCATAAACTCACTGCCCGGCTTTATTAAAAGTCTGTAATCGCCAATGGTTACCCCTGCGTATTCCATATCGTTGTCCCATTCAATTTCTGCTCCCATTTCTTCAAGAACAGAACGGAGAGGAACAAGTGTACGGAATCTTTTAGGTTCAGTTATCGGCAACTGGTCAAACACAATTTCTTTTCCGTTTACGTTTACGTAAATCAATTCTTCACATTCCATATCACGCGCAAGTGCCCAATAATACGCAGGTGCACTTTGGTCTAATCTGCAGTGAACCTTAACCATATCAGAGCCATAGAAGGCGTCATCAGATATAGATGTAACACTTTTTGGTATTCCCACAGATGAAAGGTTTGGACACTGGGCAAAGGCTTTTGATGCAATATAGCCAACACCGTCAGGAACAGTAACACCGATTAAAGCCTGACACTGATAGAACATTCCTTCTTCTATAGCTAAAAGCTTTTTAGAAAGTCTTACTGTTTTGATGCTTGAGCTGTAAGCAAAGCACATTGAACCCATAGTTTTAACTGTATCAGGGATATATACCTTTTCTATTTTTTCGCTTCCGCCAAAGGCTCCATCAGCTATCTTGTTTACAGTATAGCCACCAAGCTTTTCAGGAACAACAACCTCTCCTTCTACGTCATCTGCACCTGTAATGGTTGCATAATTCCCTTCTATCTTATAAGCGAAATTGCCCTCTTTCAAGGCATTTTCTTCTGCCATAACAGGCATTGATACAAATAATGACAATACCAAAAGCAAAATCAAAATTCTTTTCATAAAATATCTCCTTTTATTTTTGAGTATACAAATCAACTAAACCGATTGTTGCACAATCCAAAGTATTATACCACGGATTTTCGATTTTGTCAATTTTCAAGGATTTTGCCATGTAAAAAAGGCTTTGTAAAAACAAAGACTTCAGCGTGTCGACTTTATCGGCACGCTGAACAGATGACGAAAAATGCCGGAATATTTCGTGAAATTGTTTTCGTCGGCGTACGTTGGTACGGTAGAGAACAATTTCGCGGAAAACAAGCAACCGCAAGGAAAACTCGATGTTTTTCTTGCGGTTTTCTATCTATATATGCGGACAGTCGAGGACACCTGTTCCTACAAATTTCTTCTTTAACATTTTATGCTTGCGGTAGAACGGTGTTTTTCGGCAGTCTGAAGGCTTTGCAAAAGCAAAGCCTTCTAGTCTTTCCAGACAGATATTCCCTTCCAGTCATCATCGTTACCCAAATTTCCGGGTTCAATATCCTCATCATAGGACATATCTTTTTCGTGGACTATATGAACAGTTCTCTCTTTGCCATATTCTGAAAGCCTGTTCATATCTTCCTCATCATCTACTACTACCAGGTAGATTCCCATTGGAGCAGCTACAATCGCAACAGCCAACGCCCCAAAGAATATAATCATCGAAAGCCACTCACTATGCCCTAAATAGCAAAGAACTTTTGTCAGAGAAAACAGCCACGTATGCACAGAATTTGGCATAAAAAGATGTGAAAACACCGTCACAGCAAGAAACATACCATACGCCAGAAAGTTAAACACATAATATTCCTTGACATCGGGAGCATCTTCATAACAGTAGCGCAACTGAAATATATTTAACACAAGATATAAAATTATAAAAAATATTAACATCAAAGCAACAGGATAACGCGAAATAATAATCTCAAACAAGTTAAGGGCAACTGCCATAACTGAAAGCAGGATTTCTGCTCCTGTAAATTCAATAAATCTTCTTATAACTATTCTCATATCTTTTAACCTTCAAACTATAAATATAATTTTTTTCATTCTACACTTAATAATTATCATTGTCAAGTTTTATACATATTTTGCCTTTCCTCTCATAAGTATAATATACAGAAATCTTATATGGAGGAGTTATATGAAAAAGATAGTAAACCTTGTCCTTTTAATTATACTTTCCACCACTTGTGTATATGCCGAAAAGGCAACACAGGTTGATACTGATGTTGCAACCTCTCTCATTACCGCAAAGTCAGGAATATTGATGGAAGCATCAACAGGTGAAGTTTTATATCAGGAAAACCCTGACGAGCGATTACAGATCGCAAGTGTTACAAAGACAATGACTATGCTTTTAATAATGGAAGCAATAGACAGCGGAAAAATTTCCCTCTCCGACACTGTAACTGTAAGCGAATATGCCGCATCAATGGGCGGCTCGCAGGTGTTTTTGGAGGTTGGAGAACAAATGAGTGTTGACGATATGCTAAAGGCTATTGCTGTTGCATCAGGCAATGATGCCGCAGTTGCTATGGCAGAATTTATATCAGGAAGTGAAGGTGCTTTTGTTGAAAAAATGAACAAACGCGCCTTGGAACTTGGCTGCAAAAACACCCACTTTATAAACTGCAATGGTCTTGACGAAACCGAAGACCATTACAGCACAGCAAGGGATGTTGCCATAGTCTCACGCGAACTTTTAAAACACACAAAAATATTTGACTATACAACAATATGGATGGATAGTCTGCGAGGCGGCACGTTCGGCCTTTCAAACACAAATAAGCTAATCCGTTTTTACAAAGGGGCAAATGGCTTGAAAACAGGTTCAACAAGTACAGCAAAATATTGTATTTCTGCAACAGCAGAACGTGACGGCATGCAGCTTATCTCGGTTGTTATATGCTCGCCATCTACCAAAGAAAGATTTGCCTCTGCCTCATCAATGCTTGACTATGGCTTTGCAAACTATGAGGTTGCAGGAAAAGACTTTATCGAAACTCCTGTGCCTTACGTAAATGTTATAGGTGGCACAGTAAGTCAGATTGCCCCTAAAATTTCAGGCAACGGCTTTGTGTTAAAAAAGGGGAATGCAGACAAGGTAGAGCACAGCTTTGAGCTTTACGAATCAGTTAACGCTCCGATTGAAAAAGGGCAAAAGGTTGGAGAGATTGTATATACTATTGAGGGGAAAGAGGTTGCAAGGCGGGATGTCTGTGCAGAAGAAGCCGTTCCGAAAATCACCCTTATACAGATGTTTACACGTTGCCTTTCAGATTGGGTAAGGTTATAAATAAAGGAGATTGTTTACACAATCTCCTTTATTACTTTCTTATATAATTCATACATATCAAGCTTTTCGTCAAAAAATATTTCATCTGCAAGGATTGCCTGAAAGATCAGCATATCGAGTCCGTTCATCGTCTGAAATCCTAGTTCTTCCGCAGTTTTTAAAAGCTTTGTCTTTCTTGGGGCATATATAAGGTCTGACACCAGTGCTGTAGCTTTTAGCTCTTTCAAGAAAGTCAAATCCTCAAACTCTGCATCTACACCTTCCATTCCAACAGGCGTACCGTTTATCAGTATGTCCGCATCTCTGCAACACACACCAATTTCAGACAAAGGCATAGCTTTCGCATTTTCTATATCCTTAACAACAGCTTCTGCCTTTGAAACAGTACGGTTTAAAACAGCAACCTCCCCTGCACCTTTTTCCGAGAGGGCGGCAATAAGTGGTTCTGCCACTCCACCCGCTCCTAAAAATACGATTTTTTTACCCTTTGGGTCATACCCTTTGTTTATAAGAGCAGTTACGTATCCTTTTGCGTCTGTACTATATCCGTAAAGCTTTTTATCCTTAACCTTTACAGTATTGACGGAGGAAAATCTTTTTGCATCATCTGTCATTCCATCTAAATATGGGATAACATCTTCCTTATGTGGCATCGTCAGATTAAAGCCATCAAGATTTTCCTTTGCATATTCCAAAAATTCCTGAAGTCCACCCTTTTTAACCTCTATCTTATCATATATACATTCAGGTACAGCCGTCATATGAATAACAGGTGACAAGCTATGGGCTATAGGGCTTCCTATAACAGCTAATCTCTTATTCCTCATCATTTTTACAGGTTTCTATCAGATATTCCATAGCCAGTCGATAGCTCATAAATCCAAAGCCTGAAATCTGTCCAACGCAGGCAGGAGCAATGACTGACTTATGTCTGAATTCCTCTCTCTTATGAAGATTGCTGATATGCACCTCAACAGTTGGTATGCCAACTGACTTAATAGCGTCTAAAATTGCATAGCTGTAATGAGTATAAGCACCTGCGTTTATAACAATGCCGTCGCAAGTACCAAGACAGTAATGAATAAAGTCAATAATCTCTCCCTCGGAATTGCTCTGAACTACAACTGCTTCAACACCCTGACTTTCAGCATAGTCTTCCACATACTTTTCAAGGTCAGCATATGTCTGACTTCCGTAAACATCAGGCTCACGTATGCCTGTTAAGTTTAAGTTTGCTCCGTTTATTACCATAATCTTCATAATATATTCTCTCCTTTAAAAAGTTTTATTATCTCCTCTGCGGCAGTTTCTGCATCCTTGTCATTTACAATTCTTGCATCGCATACCTCGTTATATATATCATATCTCTCTTCATACAACTTATATATTCTCTCTTTTCCCTTTGACAAAAGAGGTCTGTTATCTGTTCTTATATCCGACACTATCATATCAAGTGGTCTGTCAATAAATACCACAAAGGCGCATCTTTCTTTAAAGAGCTTTCTGTTTTCCTCACTTAAAACCGCTCCGCCACCTGTTGCGACAATGTTTTTGTTTTCCAAAAGCTTTGATATTGCCTCGGTTTCGCACTTTCTGAAATAGGCTTCTCCTCTGTTTTTAAATATTTCAGGTATGCAAAGCCTTTCCGCCCTTTCAACCTCGTAATCGCTGTCATAAAAATCCATATTCAGTTTTTCCTCTAAAAGTCTGCCTATGGTTGACTTTCCGCATCCGGGCATCCCGATTAAAACCAAATCCCTCATTTTATTTCTCCGTTTGAATTTTTATAATTGCCAAGGAATGTAAAACCCCTTGTTTCGTTTATAAGATTGTTGGTAAGCATTGCTACCCTTTCTACCTTTAAGTTTCCGCTGTAGTCTGCAAAGAACCTGTACTCAAAAGGTTTTTCAGGGATAGGTCTTGACTCAAGCTTTAAAAGGTTAAGCCCTCCCCTTGCAAATGTGCTTAAAATTCTGTAAAGTTCACCGCTTCTGTGATCAAGGTTAAAGACAATGCTTATCTTGTCTGCTTCCTTGGCTATCTCCGGATATTTTGAGATAACAACAAACCTTGTTGTGTTACAGTCAACAGTGTTGATGTTTTTCTCTAATATCTTAAGCCCATATATTTTTGCTGTTCTCTCTGACGCAATGGCACACGCACTCTTATCATTTAACTCTGATACATACTTTGCAGATAAGGCTGTGCTGTAATGGGGAACACATTCAACATCACCCATTTTGTCTATATACTCTCTGCACTGCAAAAAGCCCTGACCATGAGAATATATCCTTTTTATTTCACTTAATTCAGCATTATCCGTTCCCACAAGGCAGTGGTGAATTGACACGTATTCTTCCCCGACTATGTAAAGATTCTTTTCGGCAAGTGCATCTAAAACCTCGGATATCACACCTGTTGAAGAATTTTCTATAGGAAGAACTGTGTAGTCAGCACTTCCCTCATCTACCATTTTAAACGCTTCTGAAAAGGATGAAACATACTCTCTTTCACACTCTGTTCCAAAAGCCTTTTCTGCCGCCTCTTCACTGTAGGAACCCTCGTATCCGTAGCAAACTACCTTTGGGTTTTTCCTTCTCTCCACAGACTTTTTGATTATATCACCGCTTATATCTGTACCGTCTTTTGATAAAAGCTTGCTCTGTCTTATACGGCTTATTGTCATTATGGAATTAAAAAATTCATAGACCTCATCAGCCATTTCAGGAGATGAAAGCATCTTTCTCTTTGCCTCTAAAAGCTGTACCTCTCTTTCAGGGTCCAAAACCTTCATATTGTTTTTTCTTTTATAGTCGGCAACCTTTCCGCATACATCCATTCTTTTTAAGAACAAGGACAGAAGCTCTTTGTCTATGCCGTCTATTTCGCATCTTAAGTTTTCAATCTCGTTCATATTTCTACCTCTGCTCTGAAAGGATTATATCAAGTACAGCAATCGCTGTGCCTGCCTCTGCCACAACTGCGGCACGTGGGACAATGCAAGGGTCATGTCTGCCCATAATCTCTATTTCTGTATTCTCGCCCTTTTTTATATCCACAGTATTCTGCTTTGATGAGATAGACGGAGTTGGCTTTATTGCTATCTTAAAGGTAATTGGCATTCCGTTTGTAATGCCGCCATTTATCCCTGCATTGTTATTTGTTCTGGTTTTTATAACTCCGTCTTCAATATAAAATTCATCATTTGCTGACTTTCCGTCACTTTCAGCAAAGTCGAATCCCATTCCAAACTCTATACCCTTTACAGCAGGGATAGAGAACATCATTGAAGAAATTCTGCTTTCAACGGAGCCGAAAAATGGCGAGCCAAAACCCGCTCCTATGCCTGAAACAGCTACTTCGACTGTTCCGCCAACGGAATTTTTGCCCTGTCGATAATTTTCTACCTCTTCTTTCATTTTATCCTCTGCTGACTTATCTATTAAAGGAAAGTCCTCAAGTGAGAGTTTTTTAAGTAAATCCTTATCAACATTCACAGGGTCAAAGGCTTTGTCATATACTTTACCAATGTTTCCAATATGAGAGCCAATAAAAATCCCCTTTTCTTCAAGGATTTGTTTTGCAATTGCACCTGCAAACACAAGAGGTGCTGTTATTCTACCTGAAAAATGTCCTCCGCCTCTGAAATCACGGCTTTCGCCATACTTACATATTGCAGTATAGTCTGCGTGAGATGGGCGCAAAAGGTCTCCGTTATAGTCCTTTGACCTTGTGTTTTCATTAAATATTACTCCACACAATGGTGTACCTGTAGTCTTTCCGTCTAAAAAGCCTGAAAGAATTTTTACTTCGTCGGCTTCCTTTCTTGGTGTCGCAGTAGAACTTCTACCGGGAGCACGTCTTTTCATCTGCTCCCTCACCTTTTCCATATCAATCGAAAACCCTGACGGAATACCATCTATAACAATGCCAATTCCCTCACCGTGGGATTCACCAAATATGCTTATTTTAAAATATTCTCCCCATACATTCATATTTCTCACCTATTTTAAATTTTCATATACCTCAAAAAAGTCAGGGTATGACTTTTTAACTGCACTTTTTCCGCCCTCAATAACGAACTCTTCGCCCTCTGCCCTGCATGCTGCAACAGCCATTGACATTGCTATTCTGTGGTCGTTTCTGGCAGATACCCTTTCGCATCTTACAGTTTCGCATCCGATAATTTTTATAGAGTCCGCGCCCTCTTCTATCTTAACACCAAACTTTGAAAGCTCTTCGCATATGGCAGATAATCTGTCACTCTCTTTTATACGAAGTCTTCCTACATTTTTAATATTACTTTCTCCCTTGCAAAATGAGAGCATAACCGAAACTATAGGAATAAGGTCAGGTATGTTTCTTCCGTCAAGGTCGATGCCGTGCATATTCTGTGTGTACACAGCTTTAATTCCCTTTTCGGTCTTTACTATCCTTCCACCTGCTTTTTTAATTATATCAAGGATTTCCTTATCACCCTGACGGCTGTCTTCTCTTAAGCCGATACATTCTACATCACAGCCAATTGCACCTGCCACCAAAAAGAATGCCGCCTGAGAATAGTCTGCCTCTACAATCATATTGACAGGCCTGTACTTCTGCCCGCCTTTTATTTTATATCTTAAGTAATTCTCGTTTTCTATGTTGATTCCAAACTTTGAAAGAACATCTAGCGTCAGGTCAATATACCCTGTGGATTCAGGGTTTCCTGTTATAAGGATTTCGCTGTCACCCTCCAAAAGCGGAAGAGCAAACAAAAGTCCTGTCACAAACTGTGAGCTTACATCTCCCGGTAGGGTATATGTTCCGCTTTTTAATGCTCCCTTTGTTTTAATTCTGTCTGTTTCTATATTATATTCAATGCCATATTTTTTAAAGTTATCATAATATGGCTCCATAGGTCTTTCAATAAGTCTTCCGTGACAGATAAAGGTATTATCCTTTCCCGAAAGCAATGCAATGGGCATTAAAAACCTTATTGTAGACCCGCTTTCTCCACAGTCAATTATATTTTCAACTGACTTTTCTTTCTTTGAGAAAATTGTAAGTCTTTTCTCCTTTTCTTCATATGTGTAAGCGGAAGCTAAAGCACCTATTCCGTTAAGGGTTGCCTGAATATCTGCATTCATAGCGATGTTATCTATAACACATCTGCCCTTTGAAAGTGCCGCTCCAATTATGGCTCTATGGGCAACACTTTTAGATGGTGGTACAACCACACTTCCCTTTAAGGGATTTGGTCTTATTATTACGTTGTCCATAGGGCTTCCTCCAATTCCTAAATTTTACTTTTATCAGTTTTATATATTATAGCATTTCCTATATCCTTAAGCAATATAAGATTTATATTTTCTCCCTCACTTTTCTTATCTGACGAAACAGATTTTAAAAGTTCTTCCTTTGTGACCTCAAAGCTGACAGGGAGATTATAGTTTTTTAATATACTTTCTATTCTCTTATGGGTATCCTTTGGGGTGATATCTCTTTCCTCGCCCCATTTTGATGCCATAACCATTCCTGCTGCAACAGCCATACCGTGTGTCACATCCTGAAAATTATTTATCTTTTCTATTGCGTGACCGAAAGTGTGGCCGAAGTTTAACATCATTCTCTTTCCTGTGTCAAACTCATCCTCTTCCACAATCGCTCTCTTTATATTACAACAATTATAAACAATATCTTCAATATTTTCAAACAATTCTTCCTTTGAGGATATTTTTTCGAGTTTTTCAAAGAGGGCAATATCACATATTGCGCCATACTTTATAACTTCTGCCATTCCGTCACTTAAAACATTATCAGGCAGAGTTTTTAAAGTTTCTGTGTCTATGATAACCGCCTTTGGCTGACAAAAGCTTCCCACAAGGTTTTTCCCCTGGGGCAAGTTTACCGCTGTCTTTCCCCCTACGCTTGAATCTACCTGTGCCAGAAGAGTTGTGGGTATTTGAATAAAGCCAATCCCTCTTAATAAGGTAGCTGATGCAAAGCCTGTAAGGTCACCTACAACACCACCCCCTAAAGCAATGATTATATCTGCCCTTGTTATGCCGAAATCCAAAAGCTCGCCATACACATACTGAAGGGTATCCAATGACTTGCTTTTTTCTCCTGCCTCAACTGTAATCACCTTTGTATCAAAATCCCTTAATATATCAGTAAGCTTTTCTGCATATAACTTTTCTACATTGGTGTCAGTGATTATGGCAACTTTGTTCCCCTTTAAATGCTTTGATATAATCTCCTTTGCTTTTATAAGGGTATCTCTTCCTATATATATGTAATATTCTTTTTGAGGGATATTAACCTTTAATTCTTTCATATCCTAACCTCTTTCTTTCGGCTCCATATTTAATATTTTAACTTTATTGTCATGAACAGTTTTGAGTAAACAAAAAAGTTCTTCCTCATTTCTTGCTGATATTGCCTTTTTAAATTTTAACAAAGAGTTTATGTATCGGTCTATCTCAAAAACAGTATTATCCGCGTTTTCGAGAAAAAGCTCCGTCCAAAGCTTTGGATTTATAAGAGCAATTCTTGTGCAATCACGAAAAGCTCCTGCTGTGTAAGATAAATCCATATCTGGATTATAGTCAAGGCAAATTCCTGATGCCGCTATATGCATAAGGTCACTTGTGTAAGCAATAATCTCATCGTGCTTTTTCGGGGTACTTACAGATATCCTTTTTGCTCCTATATATTCTGCCATTTCATATACAAGCTTTATACTTTCTTTTTTTGAACTTTCTATGGGAGTTATAATAAAGCCTGAACCTTTAAACAAATCCTTTTCTGCGTTTATAAAGCCGTCAACCTCTTTCCCTGCCATTGGGTGTCCGCCAACATAGTCAACACCCTCTGAAAGAATGTTCTTTATTTCCTCTGAAAGTTTTGTTTTAACTCCACAGAAATCACAAATAACAGCACCTTTTTTAAACTCACTTTTTCCATCTTCTATTATCTTGATAATGCCTTCGGGATAAGCGGCAATTATAACAAGGTCAGCATCATGTATCGCATCATTTGAGCTATCAGCACATCTGTCTATTGCCCCTGCCTTAAGGGCAGCTTTTAACGTTTTTTCATCTATGTCATAACCTGTAATAATCGCATTTTTAAACCCTTTGAGCGCATATGCTGCCGAGCCGCCTATTATTCCAAGCCCTATAACCGAAATTCTAAAATGACTTTCCATTTCTGTCTCTACCTTACATCTCTATACCAAGCTTTTTGCCTATGCCCTCAAGCTTGTTCATTAAATCGTCAAACTGCTTTGGATTTAAAGACTGTGCACCATCGCACAAAGCCTTTTCAGGGCAGTTATGAACCTCTATTATAAGACCGTCTGCACCAATTGCCATTGCCGCAAGTGATAAAGGCTCTACCATCCAGCTTCTGCCTGCTGAATGGGATGGGTCAACCACAACAGGAAGGTGGCTTAACTTCTTAACTGCAGGAATAGCGCTTAAATCAAGGGTATTTCTTGTGTATGTTTCAAAGGTTCTGATACCTCTTTCGCATAAGATAACCTGCTCATTACCCCCTGCCATAATGTATTCAGCTGACATAAGCCATTCTTCAATAGTTGATGATAAGCCTCTCTTTAAAAGGATTGGTTTTGTGGTCTTGCCAAGCTCTTTTAAAAGGTCAAAATTCTGCATATTTCTTGCCCCTACCTGAATAACATCAACGTCCTGCTGGAATCTTTCAACCATCTGAGGTGACATAATCTCTGTTACTATAGGAAGGCCTGTCTTTTCTCTTGCTTCCTTTAAAAGCTCAAGACCCTCAAGCTCAAGTCCCTGGAATGAGTATGGTGATGTTCTTGGCTTAAATGCTCCGCCACGCAATATCTTTGCGCCGCTCTTCTTTACATCTTCTGCAACAGAAATAATCTGATCGTGGGTTTCAACTGAACAAGGACCTGCAATAACAGTAAACTTTTTGTCTCCGCCTATTTCCGCATCTCCAACCTTTACAACAGTGCTTTCAGGGTGGAATGTTCTGCTCGCCTTTTTGAATGGTTCGGTAACACGCATTACCTTATCTACATGCACATTCATCATAAGTGTATTTGGGTCAACTCGGCTTGTATCACCTGCAAGACCTAAAATTGTGCTGTGAATACCCTCGTTAATATGAACATCAAGTCCCATATCCTTAATGTATGAGGCAATCTTTTCAACGTCCTCTCTTGTTGTTTTTGGTTTAAGACATACTACCATTTTAAATCATCCTTTCAATAAAATTAAAAAAGGGTAGGTTCATATTCAGAACCTACCCAAGTATTTCACATCTGATAAACAATTTTGATTACTTAAGGTTAAAGGTTCGCAATTTTTCTGCATCCAAAAAAGCCGTAGCCATAAAAGCTAAAGCTAAATCCATAATAATAAGAATTGTTGTATGACTTATTATTAATGCAGTTCATAATCGCGTTCCTTTCAAAAAATATTTAAAGCTTCGAAACTTGTTTTAAATTATACTCCCCTGTTTTTTATTTGTCAAGAACTTTTTTT
>JAZLCI010000065.1:0-5036 GCA_045614085.1 Clostridia bacterium | reverse complement strand
TATCAGGAACTGCGATAAAGTACTGCCATACCTTTTTAGAAAGGCCACAAAGCTTAAATTCTTCTCTTAAAATGGCATCTGCTTCACGAAGGGCATGAAGTCTGTCCTTTGTGATTGCACCAAGGCAACGAACGCCAAGACCAGGACCAGGGAATGGTTGACGATCAACCATTTCTTCAGGTAATCCTAAAGCCTTACCAACAACTCTTACTTCGTCCTTATATAAAAGCTTAATAGGCTCAACAAGTTCAAGCTTCATATCTTCAGGAAGACCACCAACATTATGATGAGCCTTTACACCATCACTTTCCAATATATCAGGATAAATAGTACCCTGAGCAAGAAAATCAACAGAATCAAGCTTTTTAGCTTCTTCATTAAATACTTCTATAAACTCTCCGCCGATAATCTTTCTCTTCTTTTCAGGTTCAGCAACATCCTTTAAGAGGTCTAAAAATCTGTCTGTTGCATCAATGTATATCAAGTTAGCATCAAGACCCTTTTTAAAGATTTCGATAACCTGTTCACTTTCACCTTTGCGCATTAAGCCGTGGTTTACGTGAACACATATTAACTGCTTGCCGATTGCCTTAATCAAAAGTGCAGCCACAACAGATGAATCAACACCACCTGAAAGGGCAAGAAGAACCTGCTTGTCTTTAACAGTTTCTCTGATCTCTTTAATCTGTTCTTCTATAAAAGCATCAGCAAGTGCTTTGGTAGTAATTCTTTCCATAGAATCGGGTCTTTTGTTGCTCATATAATTTCCTCCGTTTTGTAATATAATTAATAATATTATTTTAGTACAAACTATGATAAAATGCAAGGTAAAATTTAAAAAATTAATAATATTGTAATTTTTTTACAAATAGATATTTTTGTATAGTTATTTTAAAAACATATTTAACAGTAAATACTTGCAAAAAGCGGAGATATGTGGTATAGTAGCTATCAATGAATAATTATGCAAAATTTTAGGAGATGACATTATGAAAATTGTATTGATTGGTGTGGGAAAGGTTGGTAAGAAAATTGCTGATCAGTTAACCCCTGAAGATCACGATATTATCGTAGTGGATAACGATCCTGTCAGAATAAATACTCTTAACAATAATCAGGATGTAATGGTTATACAGGGAAACGGTGCTTTATATGATGTTCAGCTGGAGGCTGAAGTCGATAAGGCTGATGTTGTTGTTGCAACAACCCCTGAAGACGAGCTTAATATGATGGTTTGTCTTCTTGCTAAAAAACTCGGTGCAAAACGTTGTATTGCCCGCGTTAGAACACCGGGATATTATAATCAGATAGGCATTTTAAAAGATGATTTAGGTTTAAGTATGGCTATTAATCCCGAGCATAATGCTGCAACAGAAATTATGCGCATACTTCTTCTTCCTGAAGCAGCTCAAATTGAAACATTTGTAAAAGGTAAGGTTGAACTTATTCAGTTTAAAATCGGCGAGGATAGTTTGCTCGCAGGTCTGTCTCTTTCTGAAATATACAAAAAATACAAGGTTAAACTTCTTATTTGTTCAATAGAACGCGATGGCGAGGTAATTATCCCTGATGGTTCAAACACCCTTATGGCAGGTGACAGAATCAGTGTTGCTTGTGCACACGATGATGCAGAACGATTTTTCAAGAGAATAGGTGCCGCAAAGCAAAAAATCAAATCTGTTATGATAGTTGGTGGCGGCAGAGTTTGTTATTATCTTGCAAAAGGCTTAGTCGAAGCAGGTATGGACGTTAAGATAATAGAGAGTGATTACAAACGTTGTCTTGAATTGTCTGAGCTTTTAGAAGGTGTAAATATTATCAATGCCGACGGTACTGACCATATCGTTCTTAAAGAAGAAGGTATCGAGTCTGTTGACGCATTTGTGTCTCTTACCGGCATAGATGAAGAAAATATGATTATGGCTATGTATGCTCAATCCAAGAACGTATCAAAGGTTGTTGCAAAGGTTACAAGAGGTTCTTACGTTGCTTTATCTGACCACATTGGTCTTGACAGCATTGTATCTCCAAAGCAACTTGCAGCAGATTTAATCCTTTCTTATATCCGTGCACTTAAAAATTCAGAACATAGCAATAACGTTGAAACAATTTATAAAATTGTCAACGAGAAAGTTGAGGCGCTCGAGTTCTCTGTTCGCGAAGATGCACCTTATCTTAACACTAAGCTTAAAGACCTCAGAACAAAGAAAAACGTTCTTATTGCCGCAATTGTAAGAAATCGTAAAATCATCATTCCTTGTGGTGATGACCACATTGCAAAGAACGACAGTGTCATTGTTGTTACAACAGATCAGGCATATCATGAGTTAAGCGACATTTTTAATTAAAGAGGTATCTGATATATGAAAAAGCGATTAGTTTTTTCCGTTTTAGGAAAGTTCTTAATTATAGAAGCCATATTACTTCTTCTTCCTGCATTATGTTCTTTAATATACAAAGAATATAATCAATTAATAAGTTTTTTGATTACTGCAGGAATATCAGCCGCTATCGGCTTTGTTATGTGGATACAATACCCAAAAAGAACAGACCTCTATGCAAAGGAAGGCCTTTTGATTATCGGTTCTGTATGGATATTGTGGTCATTAATAGGAGCCTTGCCATTTTATATAAGCGGCGAAATCAAAAGCTATATTGACGCCTTTTTTGAAACAGTTTCAGGCTTTACCACCACAGGGGCAACAATACTTACCGACATAGAAGCTATGTCTCACGGAATGTTGTTCTGGCGTTCTTTTACACATTGGATAGGCGGAATGGGCGTTCTTGTTTTTGTAATGGCAATCATCCCTCTGTCAGACAAAAACTCAATACACCTTATGCGCGCTGAAGTCCCCGGTCCCGTTGTATCAAAGCTCGTTCCGCGAGGAATGCGTAATGCTAAAATTCTCTATGGAATATATATCGCATTATGTGTGTTGGAATTCATCTTCCTTTATGCAGGTGGTATGCCAATTTTCGACAGCATCATTCATACATTCTCAACCGCAGGAACTGGCGGTTTCAGCTGTAAGAATGCAAGTGTTGCCGCATACGGAAGTCCTTATATTGAATGGGTTATTACAGCATTTATGTTCTTGTTCTCTATAAACTTTAACATATATTATTTTATGATTATGCGCAAGTTTATAGCCATAAAGAATAATTCAGAATGGAAAATTTTCACATCAATAGTTGTTATAGCAACTATCCTCTTATCTGTATCAACAAGAACATATTACACAAATCTTCACGATAATATCAGAACAGCAGCATTTCAGACTGTTTCAATAATCAGTACAACAGGGTTTGGTACAGTTGATTATAATTTCTGGTCTGGATTTTCTCAAACTATTATATTGGTTCTGATGGTAATTGGTGCCTGTGCAGGGTCAACAGGCGGCGGTTTAAAAGTATCACGTATAACAATATTATTTAAATCAGCAAAAAAAACACTTCATAATCTTGTAAGTCCTAACTCTGTAAGCAATATCAAAATTGACAAAAAACCAATTGATGATGATACTGTAAGAGCAACATCTGCATACGTTGTAATTTACATTATCGCGTTTATCGTTGCAAACATTCTTCTTTCAATAAATAATTTGTCCGTTGAGGAAACGTTAGCAACAGTTATCTCTTGTATTAACAATGTCGGTCCAGGTCTTGGAATAACAGGCCCTGTAGGGAATTACAGCACATTAACAGATTTTTCAAAAATCGTATTATCTCTTACGATGTTGCTTGGAAGACTTGAGCTCTTCCCGATTTTGATTATGTTTGTTCCCGCCCTATGGAGAAAAAAGTTTGTATAAGAAAAAGCCTTGCATTTGCAAGGCTTTTAATTTTAACTATTTATCAAGTGGCTTCATTGTGGGGAAGAGTAAAACGTCGCGGATAGATGAGCTGTCAGTAAGCAACATAACAAGTCTGTCAATACCGATACCAAGACCGCCTGTTGGAGGCAATCCATATTCTAAAGCGTTTACGTAATCTTCATCCATCATTCCTGCTTCATCATCACCGGCTTCTCTCTTTTCAACCTGCTTAACAAATCTTTCCTTCTGGTCAATAGGGTCATTAAGTTCGGAGAAAGCATTACCGTATTCACGACCTGTGATGAAAACTTCAAATCTTTCAGTAAAATCAGGGTTTGAAGGCATTCTCTTTGCAAGAGGTGAAATTTCAACAGGATATTCAGTGATAAAAGTAGGCTGAATTAAATTTTCTTCTACCTTTTCTTCAAATGCTATACTAATGATTTCGCCCTTACTCAAAGGTCCGTTTTCTTCATCAATTTTGATACCGATAGATTCAGCAAGAGCTTTTGCTTCTTCTGCATCTTTAACTGTTGAGAAGTCTGCACCTGAATATTCCTTGATAGCATCTATCATAGAAATTCTGCGCCATGGTGAACCTAAATCAATATCTGTTCCCTGATATGTTATCTGTGTTGTACCAAGAATTTCCTGTGCAACAGTTTTAATCATATCTTCTGTTAAGTTCATCATACCAACATAATCAGTATATGCTTCATAAAGCTCAATTGAAGTAAACTCAGGATTATGCTTTATATCCATACCTTCGTTTCTGAAAAGTCTGCCCATTTCATATACCTTTTCAAAGCCACCTACAACAAGGCGCTTTAAATATAATTCAGGAGCAATTCTTAAGTACATATCAATATCCAATGTATTGTGATGTGTAATAAAAGGTCTTGCATTAGCACCGCCCGCAATTGTATTTAAGATAGGAGTTTCAACTTCCATATAGCCGCGGGAATCAAGATAATTTCTGATAGCAGTCATAACCTTACTTCTGATCTCAAATGCGCGCTTAACCTCTGGGTTCATAATAAGGTCAACATAACGCTGTCTGTATCTTAAATCAGTATTTGTAAGACCATGGAACTTTTCAGGGAGAGGTCTGAGTGACTTGCTCAAAAGAATAATTTCAGTTGTGCGGATAGACATTTCACCCTTCTGTGTTCTGAAAACTTCACCTGTAACACCGATTATATCACCGATATCAAGCTT
>JAZLCI010000064.1:0-5891 GCA_045614085.1 Clostridia bacterium | reverse complement strand
GAACAATGCTTTCAGGCAAGGGTGTTCACAGCCTTGTTATGACAGCGACACCTATACCCAGAACCCTTTCTCTCATTATGTATGGAGATTTGGATATTTCCATTATTGATGAGCTTCCTCCGGGCAGACAGACTATTGATACAATAGCAGTAGGTGAAAATCAGAGAAAGAAAGTTGAAAGCTTTGTTTTAAAAAAATTGGATGAAGGCAGACAGGCATACTTTATCTGTCCTTTGGTTGAAGAGTCAGAGGCCATAGATGCAAATGCTGTAAACGATTATCTTAAGGAACTTAAAAAGGGAGCGTATAAGAACAGAAAAATCGAAGCTCTTCACGGCAGAATGAAGCCATCTGAAAAAGATGAGATTATGGAAAGATTTTCAAGGGATGAAACTGAAGCCATTGTTTCAACAACAGTTGTTGAAGTCGGTGTAGACGTACCTAATGCAACTGTTATGGTAATAGAGAATGCAGAAAGGTTCGGGCTTTCACAGCTCCATCAGTTAAGGGGTCGAGTTGGCAGAGGAGAACACAAGTCATATTGTATAATGATATGCGGTTCATCTACAGATGCATCTCAAGAGCGAATGAAGATAATGTGCGAAACAAATGATGGATTTAAGATTGCTGAAAAGGATTTGGAAATTAGAGGACCGGGTGAATTTTTAGGAACAAGACAGCACGGCTTGCCTTCGATGAAGGTAGGAAACCTTTTAAATGATATGAACATTTTAAAGGATGCCCATAATGCTGCGATTGAAATTCTTGAAGATGACCCCAAACTTTTGCTTGAAGAAAATAAGGAAATCAAAACTCAAATAAAAAAGAGTATGGATTTATTTGGCGGAGTCCTGAACTGATTTGTAACAAAATAAATACTTGTGCGTATACTGATACAAGAAAAGGTTCAGCGAGGTGAAACAAGTGTTTAAAAGACGTAATTGCGGACGGAAATGCTTTCCCTGGGCATATGTGTTTATTGCATGCGGAATAGGGCTTATGCTCTCTTACATACTTCCGTACTCCTTATTAATCACTATGCTTGGAATAGGTCTTATTGCCTTTGGCATATGCTTGTTTGGAAGAAAATAGACGCTGAAAACTTTTCTGATATCAAAATGAAAGGAATGTTTTTATGCAGGTTGTTGTTGTGAAGGCTCCAAAAATGCTTAAGGGAATTTTAAGGCTTATGTTTAAGATGAATAAGCCAGTGGAATAAATTAAAACACCACCCCATATAAATTAAGGGGTGGTGTTTTGTTATGTCAATAAATAAAAAGATAATGATATATGGATTTACAGCATTGCTTATTGTAGCGGTTATATCCGTCTGTATAGCGGCAAAAGATGTAAAAGATGAGGTTGAAGCAGATTATGAGACAGAAGCACCTACATCTTCTATAAACGGAAAGACCATTCTTGTTGATCCGGGGCATGGTGGATTTGATGCAGGTGCATCAAAGGATAATGTTTTGGAAAAAGATTTAAATTTAAGCGTTGGTTTAAAGCTAAAGAATAAGATTATAGAAAGAGGTGGGAATGTCTTAATGACAAGAGAAGAAGATATTTCCACAGCGGATGAAAACAGAAGAGACGGAAGTACGAAAAAAGCCTCTGATCTGAAAAAGAGAAAAGAAATGATAAAAGACAGCGATATAGCTGTAAGTATACATATGAACAAGTTTGAGCAATCGAAGTATTGGGGAGCACAAGTCTTTTACGCAGACAAATCAGAGGAAAGCAGGATTCTGGGTGAAACCATTCAGGAAAGCCTGAAACAATATTTAAACGACGGAAATCAAAGGGTTGCTAAAAAGAGTGATGAAAGTATATTTCTACTTAAAAATGCAGAGAAACCTGTTGTAATAGTGGAATGTGGTTTTTTGTCCAATCCGGAGGAACTTGAAAGGCTTAAAGACGACGCTTATCAAAATAAAGTCGCTGATGGAATTTGTATAGGAATAGAAAAGTATTTTGATATATATTTACCATAATTGAATTTTTTTATATAAATGTAATAAAAAAGAAAAATATTAAAAAAATATAAAAATATCTTGAAATTCTAAAAATGTATGATATAATATATGATGTGTTGATTATGAGTTTTTTATATACATTAGGAGGAAAGAAACAATGTTGGTTAAATATAAAAAGCCTGAAGTTGAGGTTATTATTTTTGATATAGATGAAGTTCGTGTGGATATGTCTTTATTCAGCAAGCTTAAGCTTGATAAAAAGTCTATTTTTGCTGATGACTTATTGGTTGACTTCTGGGATGATGGTGTGTGATATAACTGACATATCATATATTTTTGAATGATGTTTATGGTTGACTCCTTTAGGAGTCAACTTTTTTGCAGAAAGGAGAGTTTAAATGGATAATACTTCAAAGTGGAAAAGGATATGGTTGTTGTTTGCTACTTTCTTTAAGATAGGAGCGTTTACCTTTGGGGGTGGATATGCAATGATACCCCTTATTCAAAGAGAGGTTTGTGAGAATCATAAATGGCTAAGCGATGATGATATACTTGATATTATTGCTATTGCAGAGTCTACACCCGGACCTGTTGCTATAAACTCTGCTACATTTGTTGGCTTCAAGGTTGCAGGCTTTTGGGGGTCAGCGTTTGCAACATTTGGTGTTGTTCTGCCATCCTTTGTGATTATTGCCATATTATCAAAGATAATCAGTACCTTTCAAAATCTTCAGGCAGTGAAGTATGCCTTTATGGGGATAAGAGCAGGGGTTTTAGCCTTGCTTGTAAAAGCCCTGTATACTTTATATAAGAAGAGTCCTAAAAAGCTGATTTCTTATCTTATAACAGGAGTGGCGTTTATTGCAGTTGCAATATTTGATGTAAACGTCTTAGTGGTGATAATAGGCAGTGCAATAGTAGGTCTTGTTGCTTCTCTTTTAAGAAAGGAGGAAGCAGAATGATTTATTTAATGTTATTTCTTACCTTTTTTAAAATAGGAGCTTTTACCTTTGGCGGTGGCTA
Source organism: Clostridia bacterium (assembly GCA_045614085.1). GTDB lineage: Bacteria > Bacillota > Clostridia > Monoglobales > Monoglobaceae > UMGS1820. Next base: position 2,892 of record JAZLCI010000064.1, on the reverse strand, counting down.
TGCTATGCTTCCGTTGATGCAAGAAGCGGTATTAAAAAATGGGTGGCTTACACTGGAAGAGGTTATAAACTTTATTGCTGTGAGTGAAAGCACACCAGGACCATTTGCTGTAAATATGGCAACATATGTAGGTATGGAAGCAGAGAAAGCAGGTCTTTTTGGTTCGTTCTGTGCAACAATGGGTGTTGTTCTTCCTTCCTTTATAATTATATTAATAGTTGCGAGAATGTTTGAAAAGTTTAAAACCAATAAATATGTAAAGGGTTGTATGTCAGGGCTTAAGCCTGCGGTAATCGGTCTTATTGGTTCTGCTGTTGTTACAATAGCAAAAACTGTTTTCTTTGAAAACGGATTTGATTTGGGAATATTTAAAGAACTGCAGTTTTATATATCCCTGGTTCTTTTTGGGGTTATGACATATTTGGCATTTAAAAAAGTACACCCTATTATAATAATTTGCATTTCAGCTCTGGTTGGAATTATAGCAGGATATTTTATATTGTAGAAAAAGTAATTAAAAAAGCGGACGAAATCGTCCGCTTTTTTTGTTGTGACCTCCCCTACGAATAAAACATATCAGTTCATATAATCAAAATCATACAAAAAAGGGATGTCCGTAATAGACATCCCTTTTGGTTTAACAATTAGTTGTTAGCCATTCTCTTATATACTTCGTATCTTTCAGCTAAATCCTTTTCTGCCTTAGCAAAGAGCTTTTCAGCAACTTCAGGATATGCCTTCTGAAGCATTAAGTAACGGTTTTCACCTGCTAAGAAGTCAGCAACTGTTCCTGTTGGTTCTTTTGAATCAAGAACGAATGGATTCTTGCCTTCTTCAGCAAGTTCTGGGTTAAATCTCCAGAGGTGCCAGTAACCTGTTTCAACAGCCTTCTTTTCCTCTGCGATTGAGTTACCCATACCGCCCTTAGCCTTAATACCATGGTTGATACATGGAGCATATGCGATAACGAGTGATGGACCTGGATATGCTTCAGCTTCCTTGATAGCCTTAAGGGCCTGTGCAGGGTTTGCGCCGAGAGCGATCTGTGCAACGTATACATAACCGTATGTTGTACCGATCATACCGAGATCCTTTTTCTTAACCTTCTTACCTGCAGCAGCAAACTTTGCAACAGCAGCAGTAGGAGTAGCCTTTGATGACTGACCGCCTGTATTAGAGTAAACTTCTGTATCTACAACAAAGATGTTGATATCTTCGCCTGATGCGATAACGTGGTCAAGACCGCCGTAACCGATATCATAAGCCCAACCGTCACCACCGAATACCCACTGTGAACGCTTAACGAGGAAGTCTGTTCTGTCAGCGATTTCCTTAACAGCGGCATTTGACATATCAGCATCCTTAATAAGAGCTTCAATCTTTTCAGCTGCAGCCTTTGAACCCTTAGCGCAGTCCTTAGCTTCCTGCCATTCCTTGAATGCAGCAGCGAGTTCAGGAGAAACTGCATCCATAGCTTCGTCCATTCTTGCAGCTAATGTCTTTCTGATCTTGCTGTTAGCGATAACCATACCAAGACCAAATTCAGCATTATCTTCAAAGAGTGAGTTAGCCCATGCTGGACCTCTGCCGTTTTCGTCCTTACAGTATGGCATTGAAGGAGCACTACCACCCCAGATTGATGTACAACCTGTTGCGTTTGCAACCATCATTCTGTCACCGAAGAGCTGTGTGATGAGCTTGATGTAAGGTGTTTCACCACAACCAGCGCAAGCGCCGGAGAATTCAAGATAAGGCATAGCGAACTGTGAGTTCTTGATGTTTGCAGAAACATCAACGAGGTCTGCCTTGTTTGTAACCTTATCCATTGCGTATTCCCAGTTAGGAGCGTCAATAGGAGTAACTTCGTCAATTGGCTTCATAACGAGAGCCTTGCCCTTTGGAGCAGGACAAACGTTAGCACAAACACCACAACCGAGACAGTCAAGTGGTGATACCTGCATTCTGTATTCGAGACCAGAGAGTTCCTTGCCGATAGCCTTAAGAGTTGTGAAGCTTTCCGGAGCAGCAGCCTTTTCAGCATCATTTACTAAAACAGGACGGATAGCTGCGTGTGGACAAACGAGTGAACACTGGTTACACTGGATACAGTTTTCGCTCTGCCACTGTGGAACGAGGACAGCAACACCGCGCTTTTCGTATCTTGATGTACCTGTTTCAAATGTACCGTCTTCTCTGCCTTCAAATACGCTTACAGGGAGCTTGTTACCGCGCTGTGCGTTAACAGGATCAACAATGTTCTTGATGAAGTCAGGTCTGTTATCATCAGTTGTATCTGCGTCAACAGCGTTCTTCCAGTCAGCAGGAACGTCAATCTTGCAGAGAGCATCGATAGCGCCATCAACTGCATCACAGTTCATCTTAACGATTTCGTCACCCTTCTTGCCGTATGTCTTCTTGATAGCATCCTTGATGTACTGAACAGCCTGATCAAAAGGAATAACTTCAGAAAGCTTGAAGAATGCACTCTGTGTAACCATGTTGATACGGTTTGGACCAAGACCAACCTTAACAGCTACGTCAACTGCGTTGATTGTGTAGAAGTTAATATCGTTTTCTGCAATATATCTCTTCATATGTGCAGGAAGTTTTTCGTTTAATTCTTCAGGTGACCATACACAGTTAAGTAAGAATGTACCACCCTTTCTTAAACCGTCTAAAATGTCATACTGATATACGTAAGCTGGCTTGTGACAAGCAATGTAGTCAGCTTCGTCAAGGAGGTAAGTTGACTTAATTGGTGTCTTACCAAATCTTAAGTGTGACATTGTAACACCGCCTGACTTCTTTGAGTCATAGTCAAAGTAAGCCTGTGCGTAAAGGTCTGTGTTGTCACCGATAATCTTGATAGCATCCTTGTTAGCACCAACAGTA
>JAZLCI010000063.1:0-7114 GCA_045614085.1 Clostridia bacterium | reverse complement strand
CACATTATTGAAAGGAAGTTTTCAAATGAACGCACTTAGCAAAAAAACAGTAGATGACATCAATGTAAAAGGTCAGAAGGTGCTGGTTCGTTGCGACTTTAACGTTCCGCTTAAAGACGGCGTTATTACCGACGAGAACCGCATCAATGCCGCTCTTCCCACCATCGAAAAACTCATTAAAGACGGCGGTAAGGTAATCCTTTGTTCCCACCTCGGCAAGCCGAAGGGTGAACCCAAGCCTGAACTTTCCCTTGCCCCCGTTGCAAAGGCTCTCTCCGAGAAACTCGGTAAAGAGGTTGTTTTTGCCGCTGACGATAATGTTGTCGGTGAAAATGCAAAGGCTGCCGTTGCCGCAATGAATGACGGCGATGTTGTTCTTCTTCAGAACACCCGCTATCGCGCAGAGGAAACCAAAAACGGCGAGGCATTCTCTGCTGAACTCGGTTCACTTGCCGATATATTCGTAAACGATGCATTCGGTACAGCTCACAGAGCGCACTGTTCAACAGTTGGTGTTACTGAATATTTAAGCCCATGTGTTGCAGGTTACTTACTTGGTAAGGAACTTGACTTCTTAGGTAACGCAATCGATAATCCTGTTAGACCTTTAGTTGCAATCCTCGGTGGTGCAAAGGTTGCTGATAAGTTAAATGTTATTTCTAACCTTATCGAAAAGTGTGATACATTAATCATCGGCGGTGGTATGGCTTACACATTCTTAAAGGCAAAGGGTTATGAAGTTGGTACATCTTTAGTAGATGACGAAAAGATTGACTATTGCAAGGAAATGATGAAGAAGGCAGAGGATGCAGGTAAGAAGCTTATCCTCCCTATCGACACAGTTATCACAGCTGAATTCCCAAATCCTATTGATGCAGAAATTTCAGTTGAAACTGTTCCTTCAAATGCTATTCCTGCTGACAAGATGGGTCTTGATATCGGCGAAAAGACAAGAGAATTATTTGCAGAAACAGTTAAGTCTGCAAAGACAGTTGTTTGGAACGGTCCTATGGGCGTGTTCGAAAACCCAACACTTGCAAAGGGTACAATCGCTGTTGCAGAAGCACTCGCTTCCACAGATGCTACAACAATCATCGGTGGCGGTGACAGTGCGGCTGCTGTAAATCAGTTAGGCTTTGGTGACAAGATGTCACACATCTCAACAGGTGGCGGTGCTTCTATGGAATTCTTAGAAGGTAAGGAACTCCCTGGTGTTGCGGCTCTTGACGATAAATAAGATTAATTTTATAGATTGGAGAAAAACAAATGAGAAAGAAGATTATTGCAGGTAACTGGAAAATGAACAAGACAGCTTCAGAGGCTACTGCCCTCGTAGAAGCTATAAAGGCAAAGGTAGCAGGTGCTAATTGTGACGTAGTTGTATGTCCTACTGCTATCTGCATCCCTGCTGCAGTTGCAGCAGCTGATGGCAGCAACATCGAAGTTGGTGCACAGAACGTTCACTTTGAAAAGAGCGGTGCTTTCACAGGTGAGCTTGCAGGCAATATGCTTACAGAAGCAGGTGTTAAGTACGTTATCATCGGTCACTCTGAAAGACGTCAGTACTTTGGCGAAACAGATGAAACAGTAAACCTTCGTACAAAGGCAGCTTTAGAGGCAGGCTTAATCCCAATCGTATGTGTTGGTGAAAGCTTAACAGAAAGAGAACAGGGTATCACAGACGATACAGTTCGTCGTCAGACAAAGGTTGCTTTCTTAGACGTAACAGCAGAAGATGCTGCTAAAATCGTTATCGCATACGAACCTGTTTGGGCTATCGGTACAGGTAAGACAGCTACAGCTGATCAGGCTGATGAAGTTTGCGGAATCATCCGTGAAACAATCAAGGGTCTTTACGGTGAAGCTACAGCTGAAGCTATCCGCATTCAGTATGGCGGAAGTATGAATGCAGGCAATGCTGCTGAACTTTTAGCAAAGCCAAACATTGACGGTGGTTTAATCGGTGGCGCAAGCTTAAAGCCAGACGATTTCGCTGTTATCGTTGATGCTGCTAACTAATATTGGATTTACAAGGGACTGTTTCAGTCCCTTGAATTTTGATTTAATGTATGGACCGTCGTCCCCGACGGTCCATAAACCAAATATTGAATTAAACGAAAGGATAATATATATGAAAAAGCCATATGCACTTATTATAATGGACGGTTATGGTGTAAATGACCGTAATCAGGGTAATGCGATTTATGCTGCAAAAACTCCTAATATGGATAAGTATATGAATGAATGTCCTCATTCTATCGTTCACGCATCAGGTATGGATGTTGGTCTTCCTGAAGGACAGATGGGTAACTCAGAAGTTGGCCACACAAACATCGGTGCAGGAAGAATTGTTTATCAGGAGCTCACAAGAATCACAAAGTCAATAAACGATGGTGACTTTTTCGAAAACGATGCTCTCTGTCGCGCAATGGAAAACTGTAAGAAGAATGGCTCTTCACTTCACCTTATGGGTCTTTTGTCAAACGGTGGTGTTCACAGTCATAACACTCACCTTTATGGTCTTTTGGAAATGGCAAAGAGAAATGGTTTAAGTGATGTTCACGTTCACGGATTTTTAGACGGACGTGATGTGCCACCTTCATCTGCTGCCGACTTTGCAGAAGAATTAGTTGCTAAAATTCGTGAAATCGGTGTTGGTGACATTGCAACCGTTATGGGCAGATATTACGCAATGGACAGAGATAACAGATGGGACAGAGTTGAAAAGGCTTATAACGCAATGGTTTTAGGCGAAGGTGTAAAGGCAGAGAGTGCTGTTACAGCTATCAAGGAAAGCTATAATAATGAAGTTACAGATGAATTTGTTCTCCCTACTGTTGTATGTAAAGATGGTGAGCCTTTAGGTAAGATTAAAGATGGTGACTCTGTTATCTTCTTTAACTTCCGCCCTGACAGAGCAAGAGAAATTACAAGAACAATTGTTGACCCTGCTTTTGATGGATTTAAGAGAGATAAGGTTGACACATTCTATGTTTGTATGACACAATATGATGCTTCAATGCCAAATGTTGAGGTTGCATTTAAGCCTGAAGGTCTTAACAATACTTTTGGTGAATATATCAGCAAAAAGGGTTTAAGACAGCTCCGTATTGCAGAAACTGAAAAGTACGCTCATGTTACCTTCTTCTTTAACGGTGGCGTTGAAAATGTTTATGATGGTGAAGACAGAGCCCTTATCAACTCACCAAAGGTTGCAACATATGATATGCAGCCTGAAATGAGCGCTCCTGAAGTAACAGAGGAAGCTGTTAAGAGAATTGAATCAGGTGACTATGATGTTATCGTATTAAACTTTGCTAACTGTGATATGGTTGGTCACACAGGTGACTTTGATGCGGCTGTTAAGGCTGTTGAAACAGTTGATGAATGTTTAGGCAAGGTTATTGATGCAATAAAGAAGATGGATGGTGTTGCACTTGTGACAGCAGACCATGGTAATGCAGACCAGATGGAAGATTATGACAACGGTGGAGCGTTTACTGCTCACACAACAAATGTTGTTCCTCTTGTTTTAATCGGCAGAGATGATGTAAAGCTTAAGAATGGTCGTCTTGCTGATTTAGCACCAACAATGCTTGACTTAATGGGACTTGATAAGCCTGAAGAAATGTCAGGCGAAAGCTTAATCGAAAGATGAAATTGAATATTTCCGAATTGCCTCCCTTGCCTAAAGGGAGGGGGACCAAACGAAGTTTGGTGGAGGGATATATTCAGTGGATAAGATTAAATATAAAGTAGGGGCGGATATCATCCGCCCGCTTTTATTGTATGAAACACGCACTTTTTTGGGAACGGTTTTGAATCGTTCCTTTTTTGTGTTATAATGCAAATTGTAGGGGTCGTTTACGAATGACCCGCGGACGAACACGTGATTTGCCCCTACATAATCAAATAAATATGCGTAAATAATATATTGTAGGGATGGGGCTTGCTCCATCCGTTTGTGTAATGATGATAAAATCGGCAGGAGTAAACCCTTGCCCTACAAAATTGATAGAAATTTTAATTAAGTTGTATGGAACGGTTTAAATCCGTTCCTTTGTGATTAAACTATCTTATATCCGTTTTTGTCTGCTTTGATTTCGGTGTTGTAAAATGCCTTTATTGCATCTGTAAGATACAAGGTATCCTTAACGCCGCCTGTTTCGTAAGAAGAATGCATTGAAAGTTGTGGTGCGCCTATATCAATTGTGTTTACAGATAGTTGTCTGTTTAAAAGATTTCCTAGAGTTGAGCCTCCTGGGATGTCGCTTCTGTTTACATATGTCTGATACGGTATGTTATTCTTCTTTAAAATCTCTTTAAATATCGCACCTGAAACTCCGTCTGTTGTATATTGCTGGTTCGCGTTATACTTAATCAAAACACCTCCATTTAATGTTGGGAATGATGTGATATCATTCTTTTCAGGGAAGTTAGGGTGGAGTGCGTGTCCGTTGTCAGCAGATAAAACAAAACTGTTTGCGGTCATCTGTTTGAACTCGGATGATGTAATTTTTAGGCTTTCACAAATTCTCTCCAAGGTATCGGTTAAGAATGTTGACATAGCCCCCTGTTTTGTGCCACTGCCGACTTCTTCGTTGTCAAGAACCGCAAGAATATTAAGTGCTTTTTTGTTGTCTGCGCTTAAAAATGCTTCTTTGGATGAGTATACACATTGGAGGTCATCTATTCTTGGAGATGAAAAATATTCATTTTCTGCACCCCAGATACAAGCCTCTGTGCGGTTATATAAGAATAAGTCAAAGTCAAGAATGCTGTCTGATGCAATGTTAAGTTCTGTTGCTATTTCCTTAAGCAATGCCCCTTTTGTAGCTATGCTTCCTGAAAGGGGAAGAAGGTCTTTTTGAGGATTAAATACATAGCCGTTGTTTGCATCTTTGTTCATATGAATTGCAAGGCTTGGGATAAGGCATAAGTCTCTGTCGATGTTTATAAGATGGGATTTTATTCCGTCTTTATCCGAAACAACAACTCTGCCTGCAACGGACAACAGTCTGTCAAGCCAGGAAGAATATATCATTCCGCCATATTTTTCTACATTGAATTTAACATATAAGCCTGATGCTTCTGCCTCAAAGGCAGGCTTTAGCTTAAAGGAAGGGGAATCACTATGGGATGCGCATATCATATACGAATTAAAATCGTTTTCCGGAATATTAAAGCTAATTATTGACGAACCGTTTCTTGTGACAAAATATTTTTCACCTTTTTGTATGTTCCAACTATTATATTCTGAAAGCTCTGCATAGCCATTTTCCAAAAGTTCACACTTTAAATTTTCAATAACATGAAAACTGCTTGGTGATTTTTTAATAAAATCAAGCATCTTATTTGTTTCTTCAATGTATTTAGTCATATTATTATCTCCCTGCAAATATCTTTTCTTTATTATAATTAGTTTTTTCAAAAATGTCAATTGACATAACGGATGTTTTATAGTATTATAAGTTAATAAATTTAATATTGTCCACACAGAGTGTCGATAATACCGTATGGGTATTATGGGTGGAAAGGGAATACGGTCAGAATCCGTAACGATAACTGTCGCCGTATGTGTTGAATGTTTTTATATTCGTCGGTGAAAACCGGTCATTGGGAAACTGAGAAGGCAGAATATAAAAATGCGGAGTTAATCTCTATATAACACGAGTCGGAAGACCTGCTTTGATATTATTCCGTACAGGAATAATCTTTTTGTGTGCATTTTATGCACTTAAATTGTGGTGTTCGCAGAAAAATCAGCTGTGACAATTCTTTTGAATTGTCACAGCTTTTTTAATATATATAAAAGAAAGGAAGAAGAAAATGAAAAGATTTTTAGCAACACTTTTAGCACTTGTTATGATAATAAGTGTAACACCTGTTTTGGCGGAGGAAGCTGATATAACGGTTTATGTTTCTGTAAGCAAATACGGAGAAATTCAAACAGCGGAAGACGGAACAAAAATGGCGTATGCTCCTGTAATATTGAGCGGTAAGGAAAGCTATACTGTAGATGATGCTTTTCGCGAGGCACACAAGTTATATTGCCCTGATGGAGAAGATGGATATGCTTCAAGTGTAGGTGACTGGGGCCTTGGAGTAGACATTCTCTGGGGAGATACAAGCTATAACTTTGGTTATTATATAAACGGAAGTACAAGCACTCTTTTAGGAGATGCTGTTTTAGATAGAACATACATTGATGCATTTATTTATGAAAATTTTTACACCGAGAAGTATTCTGCATTCAATCTGCCTGAAAAGACGGTTAACAAAGATGAAGAATTTGAACTTGAACTTTCATATTTATCCTATGATGAAAACTGGAACCCAAGCTATTCTCTCTGTAATGGCGCAACCATTACGGTTAACGGAGAGACAACGGAACTTTTAACAGATGAAAACGGATGCGTAGTTTTAAGCTTTCCCGAAACCGGAAGATATATAGTTTCTGCATATAAGGATGAAACTATAACAGACGAAGAAGGGGAAGAAAAGATTGTTCCCACAATAACTGCACCTGTATGTGTTGTAACTGTAGTGCCAACTGTTGAAGATGTAGTTCATAATATTGCTGCATACTATAAAGATTTTGATATGTCAGAAGCAGGCGGAAATCTCCCATGGATAGTTGCAGATATGGTGATGTATGAGGAGTTATTCCCTGAAAGTGAGTATATTCTGTCAGAGAGAGAAAAATTATCTGCAGCAAAGCTTCTGGTTGAAAATGTGGAAGAAAGCGAAAGTGCAGGGGATATAGCAAAAACAATTATTGCCCTATCGGCTTTAGGTTATGATGCAGAGAAAATTATTACAGAGGATTATGAAAATATAAATCTTGCAGACAGACTTACAGACCTTGTAGATGATGAGGATGACTCTGTTTTAAATACATACACTCTCCCTTATGTAATTATTGCCCTTTCACAAAATGAGAGTTATTGCACAGATGAGCAAATGGAATATCTCATAAATTCTGCAGTTGAAAGTAAGGAATTATGGTTTGACACTACCTTTGGAACAGACGGTATGACACCAATGATTCTTGCCCTTTCCCCATACTTTGATTCAAGTGATGTAAAAGCTGCGATTGAAGATGCAATAGAAA
>JAZLCI010000062.1:0-15082 GCA_045614085.1 Clostridia bacterium | reverse complement strand
TATCATGGCTACAATCCATGCTTACACAGGTGACCAGATGATTCTTGATGGTCCACACAGAAAGGGCGACTTAAGACGTGCTCGTGCTGGTGCTGCTAACATCGTTCCTAACTCAACAGGTGCTGCAAAGGCTATCGGTCTTGTTATCCCTGAACTCAACGGTAAGCTCATCGGTGCTGCACAGCGTGTTCCTGTTGCTACAGGTTCAACAACAATCCTTACAGCTGTTGTTAAGGGTAACAACGTAAACAAGGAAGACATCAATGCTGCTATGAAGGCTGCTGCTTCTGAATCATTCGGTTACAACGAAGACGAAATCGTATCTTCAGACGTTATCGGTATGAGATATGGTTCACTCTTTGATGCTACACAGACAATGGTTTCAAAGATTACTGATGATCTTTACGAAGTACAGGTTGTTTCTTGGTATGATAACGAAAACTCATACACAAGCCAGATGGTTAGAACAATCAAGTACTTTGCAGAACTCTAATATTTAAAGTGTTTTAAAAGACGGTGCTCCAAAGAGTGCCGTCTCAGACTGTCGAAAAAGTCCAGAAAAGTCTGGGCTTTTTCTTCGTTTTGGTACTGATGATAAAACCAAATCAAACAGAAAGAAGATAGATAATACATCAAAAAAGAAATTAAAGAATTGCAGGAAAGCAGAGAAAACAAAAAAGATTATCCAAAGCACAACCGATCCTGAAATAGAAACAGTAGTAGCAGACAGTGCATACAAAACAACACATATTTGATAAATTTAATATTAACCTACATAAAACCCTGCTTTGCTTAATGCAAAACAGGGTTTATCGATGGTCTGAAGGATTGCTGAAAGGCAATCCTTTTTAATCTATATATGGATACATTTCCATAAATCTTTCAATATTAAATGAGTTTTGCGGAACAGAAACAGGGATAATAAATCTGCTAATTATAAATGACACAAATAGCGCAAAAGAAATAATCAGGATTACAGATGCAACTATGTTTAAGATAACCGCAACACGTATTTTTGTTTTTTCACTTTTTTGATTTTGACAGTCCTGTGCGAGAATAACCAAAACCACAGAAATCACACCTAAAACGCATGAAGTAAGGGGTAGTGCGGTTATAAGACCAAATAAACCGAGAGCAATATTGATTATCGCCCATACAAGAACCCATATTTTTAACGGATTTCTTTTTCGCTGAGGATTATTTGTGATTATTATTGGTCTTTTTATATTTTTGGTTTTGCCGCCGCAGAATGAACAAAATCTTGTTCCGTCAGGAATTTCTGCACCGCAGAATTTACATTTAATCATATTATCACTCCTTGGAAATCATTTTAACATATGAAAACACAAAAAGCAATGAAAAAATTTTTAAAATAATTTCAAAATTATGTGGAAATTATGAAAGTTTTGTGGTACAATAATGTAATATAATACCAAAAGTGTAGCCAAACGAAGATTAATTCGGAATTCGTAATGTGTAATTCGGAATTGAAGAAAATAAATAAACATATGAAAGCGTGAGAAAGTAAGTGATAAGGCTTGACAAATATCTTGCAGACTGCGGTGTTGGTACTCGCACAGAGATAAAAAAACTTATTGCCTCAGGGCTTGTGTCTGTTGATGGATTAAACAAACCTGCTCCTAAGGATAAAATTGATGAAAATTCAGCCAAAGTCTTTTTTAACGGAAAACTTTTGAAATATCGGAAGTATATATATCTTATGCTGAATAAGCCTTCAGGATATGTGTCTGCGGTAAGGGATAATCATTATCCTGTGGTGACAGAGTTTGTTCCTGATGAATATAAGCATTTTGAGGTCTTCCCTATGGGCAGACTTGATATTGATACAGTTGGGCTTTTGGTCCTTACCAATGATGGAGATATGGCACACAGACTTTTAAGTCCGACAAAGCATATCCCAAAAAAATATATTGCAACAGTAGACGGCAAAATAACGAGGGAAGATATTCGCCTTTTTGAAAATGGTATGGATTTGGGAGACTTTTTTACCAAGCCTGCCATATTAAATCCATTAAGTACGGGTGATGATAAAAGTGTTGCCGAGATCACTATTGTTGAGGGCAAGTTTCATCAGATAAAAAGAATGTTTGAAAAAACAGGGAAAAAGGTTACATACCTTAAGAGAATACAAATGAATAATCTCGTTCTTGATGAAAATTTAAGAGAGGGCGAAGTAAGAGAGCTGACGGAGGAAGAAGTTATTTATCTTTCGGAAAGCTGAAGAGGATGATAGTATATGATATCAAAAGTTAACAGCATAGGCCTTACGGGTCTTTCAGGATTTTTAATAAACGTTGAAACAGACATAAGCAATGGTGTACCAAGTTGGGAGATAGTTGGTATGCCTGATGTTGCAGTACGAGAATCAAAAGAGAGAATCCGTTCTGCAATAAAGAATTCAGGATTGTTTCTTCCCGGGAAGAGGATGCTTGTAAATCTTGCACCTGCGGATATAAAAAAAGAGGGAGCATGTCTTGACTTACCAACTGCTGTTGGTATTTTAGTTTCAAGTGAACAGCTTTTTATAAACAATCTTTCAGAATATGCCTTTTTAGGTGAGTTATCCCTTGACGGAAGCTTAAGAGCAGTTAACGGTATCTTACCAATGGCAATTACTGCATATCAAAGCGGAATAAAAAAGATATTTGTTCCAAAGCAGAACGCAAAAGAGGCGGCAGTTGTTGAGGGACTTGAAGTTTATGGAGTGGAAAATCTTTGTGAGCTTTTAGAACATTTTACAGGAATTGAACCTATCAAGCCTGAATATGTAGATGTTCATAAGCTGTTTTCTGCATCTAACGAGAGTATGCCTGACTTTGCAGATGTAAAGGGTCAGGAAAGTGCAAAGCGTGCCCTTGAAATCGCGGCGGCAGGAAGTCATAATATATTGATGATTGGACCTCCGGGTTCAGGTAAGACGATGCTTTCCCAGAGAATACCATCTATTCTTCCTGAAATGACTTTTGATGAGGCTTTAGAGGTTACAAAGGTTCACAGTATTGCAGGAAAGCTCCCTAAAAATGCGTCAATGGTTACAACAAGACCTTTCAGAAGTCCACATCACACTGTTTCAGCAATAGGCTTAACGGGTGGTGGAGTAGGTGTTCCAAAACCGGGAGAAATCAGCCTTGCCCATAACGGAATATTATTCTTGGATGAGCTTCCTGAATTCAGAAAAGATGCTTTAGAGGTTATGAGACAGCCTTTAGAAGACGGACTTGTTACCATAACACGCGCAGGAGGGACATTCTCTTATCCTTGTAATATAATGCTTGTGGCATCTATGAACCCTTGCCCTTGTGGATATTATGGAGATAAAAATCACGAATGTACCTGTTCTGATAAGAAAATCCATAACTATCTTTCAAAGATAAGCGGACCTTTACTTGACAGAATAGATTTACATATTGAAGTACCTGCGGTTAATTATGAAGACCTTGAAAATAAGGTTAAGGCAGAGTCGTCAGCGGAAATTAAAAAGAGAGTCGATAAGGCAAGAGAAATTCAGCTTAAGAGATATCAGGGGACAGGCATCTGTGCAAACAGCGATTTAGACGCGTCTATGATGGATGAGGTTTGTGCCCTTGATGATGACGGGAAGGCACTTCTTAAAAATGCTTTTGAACTTTTAGGCTTAAGCGCAAGAGCTCATAACAGGATTTTAAAGGTGGCAAGAACTATCGCTGATTTAGAGGGAAATGAAAAGATTCAGAAGAACAACATTGCTGAAGCTATAAGATATCGTTCCCTTGACAGAAAGTTCTGGGCATAGGAGGGTTGACATTGAGATTACACATTGTTTTGGTAGAACCTGAAATCCCATCTAACACAGGAAACATTTCAAGAACCTGTTCTATTATAGATTCGCCTCTTCATCTTGTACATCCTTTGGGGTTTGATATAAGTGAAAAACAGGTGAAGCGTGCAGGCCTTGACTATTGGGATGAGCTTGAACTTTATGAATATAACTCTTTTGATGAAGTAAGGAAAAAATATCCTGATGGTGAATTTTTTTACTGCTCAACAAAAGCAAAATATACGCATAGTGATGTAGATTATACAAAACATAATGACAAAGATATTTTTCTGGTTTTCGGAAAGGAAACAAAAGGCTTGCCTGAGGATTTGCTTTCTGAAAACTATGACAACTGTATAAGAATACCAATGAAGGTAAATAAGAGGTCTTTAAACCTTTCAAATTCTGTGGCGATCATCGCCTATGAGGTTTTAAGACAGTTTGATTATATGAATTTAAAAAAGGAGGGTAAAATAGATGATAAAGATGGTCGCTGATTCAGCAGCTGATATACCAAAGAGCGTAGTAGAAGAATTGAACATAGAAGTTCTTCCGTTTATGATAAATGTTGACGGTAAGCAGATTGTTGCTGATGAAAAATTAAACCCTAAAGATTTCTACGATGTTGTGGAAAGTTGTACAGAAACTCCGACTACAAGCCAGATGAGCCCTGCGAATATTGAAGATATCTACAGAAAGATAGGTAAGGACGATACAATTATCCATATCACTATTTCAGGTGAGGCAAGCGGAATAAACAGTACAGCAAATATTGTTGCGGCTCAACTTAATGAAGAAGGGTATGATATTACTGTTATAGATTCAACTATGTTCTCCTACACAATAGGCCGCGCTTTAGTCGAGGGTGCAAGAATGGCAAAAGCAGGGGCAACAAAGGAAGATGTTATAAACCATGTTACTGAAGTTTATAACCGTGACACAGCATACTTTGTGGTTGATGACTTAACTTATCTTCGTAAGAGCGGAAGAATAAAAGCCACATCAATGGTTGTAAGTAAGGCTCTTGATATAAAGCCAATCCTTAAAATAAACGATGGAAAGGTTGAAGCCTTCCGTAAGGTAAGAGGTACAAAAAAAGCTCTTACACAGCTTGTTGACTTTATTGAAGAGAGAATGGACAGTCCTGAAGAAAACGAGATTATAATTTTTAATTCCCGTTGTGATGATATGCTTTCGTTTACTGTAGAACAGATAAAAGAAAGGATAAAGCCAAAGGCGATTACTACTTGGGATATAGGTCCTATTATAACATCTCACGTAGGTGTTGGAGTTTTAGGTGTTTATTTTAAGCATAAGAAAAAGTATACTGAGTATAAAGACTAATAAGGAGAAACCGTTATGTTTTTAGAACGTGATGAAATGAAGTTCTCCATACTTTACACTCTTGAAAAATATGTAGAGCCAATATCAATGCCTGCCCTTTGTGATATTCTCACATGGGAAAAGCAGGTTATGAACTACTTTGATGTTGCCATCATGTTAAATGAGCTTATTGAAGACGGCTTTATAGAAAGTAAGTTTTACAGAGATGAACGTTCCTTTATCTTAAGCGAGAGAGGAAAGGAAACAAATGAGTTTTTCTACGAACGTGTTCCCAAAAGTGTGCGAGACAGAATCTTAAAGGCTATATCCAATGCAAAATATGAGGAACAGTATAACCCGAATGCGGTGATTACAGAAATTGTTCCTATAGCAGAAAAGCAGTATATGGCGTCTCTTAAAATGCTTGATGCAAATGTTCCTATGCTTGAGCTTCAGGTAAATGTAGGAAGCAGATTTGAGGCAGAGAAAGCCATAAAAATTTTAAAGAAAGAAGCAGACAACATCTATAAGGATGTAATAGAAAAAATTAACGGATAACAAGGAGATTATATAGCTTGACTTAATAATTTCCCTATGATAAAATAAATCTTATGTAACTTAAGAAAGGTATGAAATAAAATGGAAAAGCTTGGACTTAACGAAATTCGTGAGAGATACCTCTCATTCTTTGAAAGCAAGGAGCATCTTCGTATGCCATCATTCCCACTTGTTCCACAAGGGGATGCAAGTCTTTTGCTTATAAATGCAGGTATGGCACCACTTAAACCATATTTTTTAGGAAAGGAAGTTCCACCAAAGACACGTGTTACAACCTGTCAGAAGTGTATCAGAACACCTGATATTGAAAGTGTTGGTTTGACTGCACGTCACGGTACATTCTTTGAAATGCTCGGCAACTTCTCATTCGGTGATTATTTTAAGAATGAAGCTACTGCCTGGGCATGGGAATTTATCACAAAGGTGCTTGAAATTCCTGAAGACAGACTATGGGTCAGTGTTTACGAGGAAGATAAGCAGACAGTTGATATCTGGACAAAGCAGGTAGGTGTCAGCCCTGACAGAATTGTTTTCTTGGGTAAGGAAGATAACTTCTGGGAAATCGGTACAGGTCCTTGTGGTCCTTGTTCTGAAATCTACTTTGACAGAGGGGAAGAATTCGGATGCGGAAGTCATGACTGTGCAGTAGGTTGTGAATGTGACAGATTTGTTGAATTCTGGAACCTTGTATTCACACAGTTTGACAAGGATGAAGCAGGAAACTATAATCCACTTGCTAAACCTAACATTGATACAGGTATGGGTCTTGAACGTATCGCTTGTATTATGCAGGGTGTTACATCTATCTTTGAGGTTGACACAATCAGAAAGATTTTGGATACTGTTGCAGATATGGTTGGGGTTACATATGGCAAGGATAAGCAGACAGATATTTCACTCCGTATTATCACAGACCATATCAGAAGCACAGTTTTCCTTGTATCAGATGGTGTGTTACCTTCTAACGAAGGCAGAGGATATGTTCTCCGCAGACTTTTAAGACGTGCCGCAAGACATGGCAGACTTTTAGGCTTAAAGGAAACATTCCTGTATAAGCTTGCAAAGGTTGTTGCAGATGAATCAAAAACTGCATATCCTGAACTTGAAAAGAACTTTGAATATATCGAGAACGTAATCAAAACTGAAGAAGAACGTTTTGAAGAAACAATTGACCAGGGTATCGCTATCTTAAACACCTATGCAGAAGAGCTTAAGGCTGAAGGCAAGACAGAGCTTTCAGGTGAAAAGGCGTTTAAGCTTTATGATACTTATGGTTTCCCTATTGATTTAACAAAGGAAATTCTCGCTGAAAACAACTACACAGTTGTTGTTGAAGATTTCCAGAAGCTTATGGATGAGCAGAGAAATCGTGCTCGTAAGGCAAGAGGAGATATGGAAGGCGAGGCTTGGAAGGAAGATATATTTGCCAACATTAAGGAAGCAAGTATATTTGTCGGATATGGCAATTTAGAGTATGCATCTGAAATCGTTGCTATTGGTTTAAACGGTGAAAGAGTAGAATCTGCAAATGCTGGAGATGAGGTTACTGTTCTCTTAAAGGAAACACCTTTCTATGCAGAAAGCGGCGGTCAGGTTGGTGATACCGGTTATATCAAGACAGACAATGCAACTCTTAAAGTTGTTGATACAAAGAAGAGAAACGGTAAATTCTTACATAGCTGTATCATAGAAGAAGGTACAGTTAAGGTATCGGATAAGGCAGAGAGCAGTGTAGACGTATCACGCAGACTCTCAATTGGCAGAAACCATTCATCTGCTCATCTTTTACAGGCGGCCCTTAAGAATACTTTAGGTAACCATGTTGCACAGTCAGGTTCATATGTTGATGAAAACCGTATGAGATTTGACTTCTCACACTTTAAGGCTATGACTCCTGAAGAAGTCGCTAAAGTTGAAGATGAAGTTAATGCAATGATTATGGCTGACCTTCCTATCGAATGTACAGAGAAGAGTTTAGACGAAGCTAAGAAGATGGGAGCAACTGCACTCTTTAGCGAAAAGTACGGCGAAGTTGTCCGCGTTGTTAAGATGGGCGACTACAGTATGGAACTTTGTGGTGGTACACACGCAATGTCAACAGGCAAGCTCGGTCTCTTTAAGATTATCAGCGAAAGCGGTGTAGCTGCAGGTGTACGTCGTATCGAAGCTGTTACAGGCTTTGGCGTTTTAAACCTTATAAAGGAAAAGGACGCTTTAATCGGCGAGGTTGCAGAGGTTGTAAAGGCAAATCCTTCAAATCTTGCACAAAAAGCAGCATCATTTATGGAAGAACTTCATAACGCAAAACGCGAGATAGAGAGTATGAAGAGCAAAATGGCACAGTCTGCCGCAAGTGATATGGGTAAAGACGCAGTAGAGGTTGATGGCGTAACTGTTATTGCACAGCTTATGGCAGATGGAATGGATGTTAATACTTTAAGAGGTGTTGGTGATAACATTAAACAGCAGAATGCTTGTGCCTTAATCGTTCTTGCATCAAAGGATGGCGGAAAGGTTAACCTTGTTTCAATGGCTACAAAGGAAGCAGTAGACAAGGGCGCTCATGCAGGAAAGGTTCTCTCTGAAGTTGCCAAGATTATGGGCGGCGGAGGCGGCGGTAAGCCAGAATCTGCACAGGCAGGCGGCAAGAATCCTGAAAAGGCAGAAGAGGGTATCGCAAAGGTTGTAGAAATATTCAAAGCTATCAAAGGTTAATATATTTTTAGATTAATATATTACGAAGGAGAAAACTATGGATTGCTTATTTTGTAAAATTATAGCAGGGGATATCCCTTCTACAAAGGTGTATGAAGACGAAACTGTATATGCCTTTTTAGATATTGAACCACAGGCTCCTGTTCATGTAATCATTGTTCCAAAGGAACATTTTGCATCAGGAAATGAGATAGACGAGAGTAACGAAGCTGTTATCGGTCATATCTTCGCTGTTGCGGCAAAAATTGCAAAGGAGCAGGGGATAGCTGAAAATGGTTGGAGACTTGTCAACAACTGCGGAAAAGACGGTGGTCAGACAGTTGGACACATTCATTTTCATTTGCTTGGTGGCAGAAGTCTTCAGTGGCCTCCGGGCTAATAAAATTTAAAAAAGGTCTTTCTCAATAAGAAATTTTAAATTTACAATGTAGGGGAACGACCTGAGTGACGTTCCACGGGCGTACACACAGGTATGCCCCTACAATTTTTGTTTGGTAGAGTATTATTGACAGCGGAGGTTTAAAATGGATTTAAAACAGAGAATAAAAGGTAGTCTTATCCTTATGCTCACTGCGATTGTATGGGGTTCAGGCTTTGTTGCTCAAAGTGCAGGCAGAGAATTTATCGGTGCAAATACCTTTAACGGTATAAGAATGTTGATAGGTTCGTTTGTTTTATTACCTATTGTTTTTTATAATATCAAAGTAAAAAAGACGGTTACTAAAGAAAACAGAAAAACCTTGATTATAAGCGGAATTATCTGCGGTGTTATTCTGTGTGCGGCAAGCACAATTCAAACAATAGGTATAGGTTATACAACGTCAGGCAAGTCAGGGTTTATAACGGCACTTTATCTGATATTTGTACCGATTATTGGTGTCCTTATGGGAAGGAAACTGTCCATTCAGACTATTTTGTGTGCACTTCTTGCTCTTGTGGGAATGTATATGCTCTGTATGACAGAAGGGTTTGACAGTATTAACTTTGGTGATGCAATTACAATCATAAGCGCAATTTTGTTTGCAATACATATAACTGTCATTGACAAGGTTGCAGGAGATATTGACGCAATTGCATTTTCCAGCATTCAGTTCTTTGTGGCAGGCGTTATAAACATTGTGATTATGTTTATGTTTGAGGATCCATCTATGGATGTTATAAAGCAGTGTACCATTCCGATTTTATATTCAGGATTGTTTGCCTGCGGCATCGGTTATACGCTCCAGCCAATAGGTCAGAAGTATGCAGAGCCGACAACTGCATCGATTATAATGAGTCTTGAATCTGTTTTTGCACTTTTGTTTGGTGTGATGATTTTAGGAGACAGACCAAGTGTGATTGAGGTTATAGGTTCGGCGATTATGCTTACTGCAATAATCTTAATTCAGATTCCTATAAAGAGGAGGAAGTAAAATGTCACATGATGCACAGCCTGTAAATAAGATTTTGGTTTCGGCATGCCTTTACGGCCACTGTACAAGATATGACGGGAAGAATAACGCCCTAATAGATAAGAACTTTTTTAACTGGAAGAACAGATGTATGCTTGTTCCTGTTTGCCCTGAAGTTTTAGGCGGACTTTCTACACCGAGATGTCCGTCTGAAATCTGTGACGGAAAAGTTATTTCAAAAGATGGTGAGGATGTAACAGAAGCATTTAATAAAGGTGCGGAAGAAGTTCTTAAAATTGTCAAAGAACAGGGGATAAGACTTGCCATCATGAAAGATGGAAGTCCATCTTGCGGATGTAAGCACATCTATGACGGAACCTTTAGCGGAAAGAAGATAAATGGAACAGGAGTATGTGCAAGACTTCTTCTGGAGAACAGGGTTGTTGTTCTTTCTGAAAATGATATTGAGATAGCAAAAGTATTTTTAAAAGAAAAGTAGTACAGGAGGGTAAGTATGGAAAGGGGCTTTATCCATTCATATGAGAGTATGGGTCTTGTTGATGGTCCGGGGATAAGATTTGTTGTCTTTCTTCAGGGCTGTGGTTTGAGGTGCTCATTTTGTCATAATCCTGATACATGGAATATGATGGATGGAGAAGAGATAACATCAGAAGAGCTTTTCGAGAGGATAAAGAGATTTAAGCCATATTTTGAGACATCAGGCGGTGGAGTTACTTTTTCAGGTGGAGAGCCTCTTATGCAACCTGAATTTTTAACAGAAATGCTTACCCTTTGTAAAAATGAGGGAATACATACGGCTGTGGATACAGCAGGAGTAGGCAGAGGAGATGTAGATAAGATTATATCGTTGACTGACCTTGTGATGCTTGATGTAAAGCATTTAGATAAAGAGAGTTATCGTGACATAACAGGACATGGTATGTCTGTATTCAATGAGTTTGCAGAAAAACTTCGTCTTTCAAAGGCGGAGGTTTGGCTTCGTGCGGTTATAATCCCTACAATAAATAATAATTATCAGTATATAAACAATCTTGTGGAATATGCAAATACTTTTCCGAATATAAAAAAAGTAGAACTTTTGCCATATCATACGCTTGGGGTGAATAAATATAAGGAACTTGGCATAAACTATAAACTGTGGAACGTAGCACCGATGGATAAGGCTGTTACACAGATGTGGCAGGAAGAAGTTAATTCAAGAATTATAAAAAATAAGCCTTGACAAACAGGAAGATTTTGATATAATTAGAAAAGTAAATATTCCTCTATAGCTCAGTTGGTAGAGCATGCGGCTGTTAACCGCAGGGTCGTTGGTTCGAGTCCAACTGGAGGAGCCAAGCATAAAAGGTACACCAGAAGGTGTACCTTTTATGCTTTTCTTTTTTAGTAGAAACCGAACCAACGGAACTGCGGTTAATTCAGTTTGCGAAGCAAACCCGCAGGGAACCGAGCAGCGACCGCGTCCTGAGGACGAAGAAGGGAGCGCGGAGGGTTGTGCCGCAACACAATGAGGTGAGGTGACGAAGGAGCCGAAAGCGAATTAATGTTGCAAACGGACGTGGTTCGAGTCCAACTGGAGGAGCCAAAACAAAAAATCCTGTCGAAAGATAGGATTTTTTGTTTTGTATTATTCATTTTTCATTATTCATTATTCATCATTCATTAAATGCGACAGGATTTTTTAATGAATAATGAATAATGAAGTCGCTGCGCTAATGAATAATTAATAATTATTGTAGCTTTGCTAGTGCAAAGCTTATTTTAATTACATTGACTATGAAAAAAATAGTGGCATCTAAACCATTCTGCTCTTCCATATAAAGCGAATGATTTAGATGACATATCTTTATCATTCGGTTTTTTATTTGATGTGAAGAAAATAATTTATCTTAAACTATTGAAAAGTTTCCTGAAAAGTGATATAATACTTATAAACTTAATAAACGGGAGCTTGTATTACAGGCTGAGAGGAAGGTGCAACCTTCGACCGAGAACCTGATTTGGATAATGCCAACGTAGGGATGCCTGATACATAGTGTTAGGAGGAACAAAGAACTTTTAGGAAGTTACCAAGTCGGTAGCTTCCTTTTTGTTTGGCAAGGTTTGTTATTAAGTTAATAAACAGCCGGTAAATACGGCAGAAAGAGGTAATTTATGTTAGGAAAATGTCTTGAAAGTGTTAAGGAGAAAACGCCACTTATTCACAACATCACGAACTATGTTACAGTTAATGATGTTGCCAATGCTCTGCTTGCATCAGGAGGAAGTCCCATTATGTCGGATGAACCGGATGATGTTGCAGATATTACATCTATCTGCGGAGGACTTAATATTAACATTGGAACACTGAATAAAAGAAGTATTGAAGCTATGTTTATTTCCGGGAAGAAGTCAAAAGAACTCGGGCACATTGTACTTCTTGACCCTGTAGGTGCAGGTGCAAGTAAACTCAGAACAGAAACCGCACTTAAAATTATGAATGAAATTAAGCCCGATGTAATTAGAGGGAACATATCTGAAGTTAAAACCCTTGCATTGGGTAGCGGAACAACCAAGGGTGTAGATGCAGATGTTGCAGATATAGTAACAGAAGATAATCTTGACTCTATGATAGAGTTTGTAAAGACTTTTGCTCAAAAGACAAAGGCTGTTATCGCAATCACAGGAGCTATTGATTTAGTTGCAGACAGCAAAAAGTGCTATGTAATTCGAAATGGCTCCCCTCTCATGAGTCGTATTACAGGAACGGGATGTATGCTTTCCGCACTGGCTACCGCATATGCAGTTGCAAATCCTGATAATATAACAGAAGCTGTTGCAGCATCTGTGTGTCTTATGGGCCTTGCGGGTGAGATAGGAGTGTCAAATATGAAAGAAAGCGAAGGAAATTCAAGTCTTCGTAATCACATTATAGATTCTATATACAATATGGATGCAGAAAAACTGATTAAAGGAGCAAAATATGAAGTGCGATAAAAAATCATTACTCTTATATGCGGTAACAGACCGCACATGGTTGAATGATGATACCTTATATGAACAGGTTGAGAAAGCAATAAAGGGTGGAGTTACTTTTGTTCAGCTTCGTGAAAAAAAGCTTGATGAAGAAAGTTTTCTTGATGAAGCATTAGAGATACAGAAATTGTGCAGAAAGTACGATATACCTTTTGCTATCAATGACAATGTTGAAATTGCAAAAGAGATAAATGCTGATGGTGTACATGTTGGGCAAAGTGATATGGGAGCAGCAAATGTAAAAGATATCCTTGGAGACGATAAAATCATTGGCGTGTCGGTTCAAACAGTAGAGCAGGCAGTACTTGCTGAAAAACAAGGAGCAGACTATCTTGGTGTGGGTGCTGTTTTTCCAACAGGCTCTAAAGCAGATGCTGAAGATGTAAGTTATGAAACATTAAAAGCAATATGCGAAGCAGTAAATATTCCAGTTGTGGCCATAGGCGGAATTAGTACCGGTAATGTTTTAAAACTTAAAGGTAGCGGTATTTCGGGGATAGCTGTAATAAGTGCTATCTTTGCTGCAGAAGATATTGAATCTGCAACAAAGAACTTGAAACAACTTACAGCAGGGGTGGTATCAAAATGATAAAAGGTGCAATTTTTGATTTAGACGGAACTTTAATTGACTCTATGTTTATTTGGGATACCATTGGACAAGATTATTTGAAATCTTTCGGTATAGAACCAAAAGAAAACCTTGCCGAAGTTTTCAAGACTTTTACGCTTGAACAAGCCGCAGAATATTATCGTAATTATTATAATATTAAGCTTTCCGTTAAAGAAATTGTAGAAGGCATAAATGATATGGTTGCCGAAATATATCGTACAAAGGTAGTTCTTAAACCGGGGATTAGTGATTTCTTAAAAAAATTACAGAGCTTGGGTGTAAAGATGTGTGTTGCAACTGTGACAGATAGACCTATTGTGGAAGATGTTCTGAAGCGATTGAAAATCTATGAATATTTCTCAGAAATATTTACTTGTGCAGAAGTTGCTTGCAACAAAGAAACCCCCGAAATTTACAGACAAGCTCTAAAACATCTTGAAACTGAAAAAACTGAAACCATGGTTTTTGAGGATGTGCTTCACGCACTAAAAACTGCTAAAGGTGACGGCTTTAAGGTTGCTGCGGTTTACGATTCACACGAGCCGATGCAAAAAGAAATGAAAGAAATTTCAGATTATTATATAACTGATTTCGGAAATTTTTGTTTTAAGACAAAAATGAAAACCGTACTTTCTATTGCCGGTAGTGATTCAAGTGGTGGTGCAGGTATTCAGGCAGATATTAAAACTATGACAATGAATGGTGTTTATGCAATGAGTGCAATTACGGCACTTACTGCTCAGAATACTCTTGGTGTAAGAGCGGTTTTAGATTCGACACCTAAATTTTTAAAAGAACAACTTGATGCCGTATTTGAAGACATATTCCCTGATAGCATAAAAATAGGAATGGTATCATCAAGTGAGCTGATAGATGTAATTGCAGAACGGTTAAAGTTTTATAATGCAAAAAATATTGTAGTAGATCCCGTAATGGTAGCGACAAGCGGTTCGGCTCTTATAAAGACGGATGCAATAAAAACATTGGTTGAAAAACTACTACCCATTGCAACCATTGTAACTCCAAATATTTCTGAAGCAGAAATTTTATCAGATATGAAAATCAAGAGTAAGGACGATATGATAAAAGCAGCGGAATTCATTGAGAAAAACTATGGGTGTTGTGTTTTGTTAAAAGGTGGGCATAGTATAAACGATGCAAATGACCTTTTGTGTGAAAATGGCAGGCTTGTATGGTTTGATGGTAAAAGAATTGACAATCCTAATACTCACGGAACAGGATGCACGTTATCAAGTGCCATTGCATCCAATCTTGCTAAAGGACTTAATCTTGCAGAGTCGATAAAAAAAGCAAAAGATTACATATCTGGTGCACTTGCCGCAGGTCTTGATTTGGGGAATGGTTCAGGACCAATGAAACATAATTTTATAATAAGTAGTGTCATCTAAACCATTCGGTTCCACCAAGCATAAAGGGTACGCGTGTTGCGTACCCTTTATGCTTTTCTTGTGTAACGAAAACCACCAGCTAAGCTGGTGGTTCCAAAAAGGCTTTTGCCGTTGAACAAAAATACCTCCCATGTTACAATGAAAACGGTCTAGCCAGCCGTAAGAGTAACAAAAGGAGGTAATATCAATGAGAATTGATACAAACAGTAGTTTATCACACACA
>JAZLCI010000061.1:0-8714 GCA_045614085.1 Clostridia bacterium | reverse complement strand
AATAACAGATACGTAGCAGTATAATTATATACTGCTACGTCTTCTGCATATAAAAAGAGGTTTACATATATGGACTGGATAAAAACAATTATAAAAACAACTCGCGAGGGTATTGAACCAATAAGCGGCAGACTTTTAGAGCTTGGCGTAAACGGAATGGAAGTTTGCGACAAAGACGACTTTATTGAGTTTTTGGAAGACAACCAAAAATATTGGGATTATGTTGACGAAGAACTTGAAAAGCTTAAAGAAGCGGACACCACCATTACATTCTATTTAACTTGTGGTGCAGATGGAATAGAGATGTTAAACGCAGTAAAATCATCACTTTCCGCTCTTAAGGAACTTGATGCGGATAATAGCTTTGGTGAATTAACTATTACAACCGAAAACGTAAAAGATGAAGACTGGTCTGAAATCTGGAAGCAGTATTTTCATCCAATTCCTGTTGGGGATAAAATACTTATCTGTCCTGAATGGGAAGATGCGGATGCAGCTGGCAGAACAGTATTTAAGGTAAATCCTGGCATGAGCTTTGGTACAGGCTCTCACCCAAGCACAAGATTTTGTCTTGAAGAAATTGAAAGGAATTTAAAAGCAGGTGACACAGTTTTAGATTTAGGCTGTGGCTCGGGCATACTTTCTATTACTGCACTTTTGCTTGGTGCTTCTTCTGCTGTTGCCGTTGACATTGACTCAAACGCAACAGATGCGGCACGTTCTAACCTAAAGCTTAACAATTTGCCTGATGATTTGTTATTAACATATACAGGGGACATAACATCTGACAGCGATTTAAGAGAAAAACTTGGAAAACACAATATTGTACTTGCAAATATTGTAGCAGATGTTATAATAGCATTAGCACCTTTTATAAGAGGATTTATGAAAGAAGATGCTACATTTATCTGTTCAGGTATTATTTTAGAACGTCTTGATGAGGTTAAAGCTGCTATAGAAGAAAACGGCCTTAATATCACAAACATAAGACAAGATAATGATTGGGCAGAGATAACTGCTAAATAGAGGTTTGATATGAGAAGATTTTTTACTGAACCCGAAAACATCTCCGGTACAGAGGCTACAATCTTTGAAGATGCAGAACATATTTCAAAAGTTCTTCGAATGAACGAAGGTGATGAGATAATTATCTTTGACGGAAGCGGATATGAATATATATCAAAGCTTACCCAAATAGATAAGGCTTTCTGCAAGGCAGAAATAATCACCAAATCTTTTTCCGAGCAGGAGCCTGCTGTTTCTGTTACCATTTATCAGGGGATTCCAAAATCAGGAAAGATGGAGGACATAATTCAAAAATCAGTTGAGCTTGGAGCTGTTTCAATTATTCCTGTATCCATGGACAGATGCGTAAGCAAAATTGAAAGCGGCAAAAAGGAAGCCGAAAAGATTAAGCGCTGGAATAAAGTTGCAGTTTCGGCAGCAAAACAATGCGGACGAGGAATTATTCCTACTGTTGAACCTCCTCTTACTTTTAAGCAAGCAATAGAAAAACTTAGAGAGACAGAGCTTGCTATTATGCCATACGAGGTATTGGGGCACAATGGTGAAGCAGGCCTTAAAACAGCTTTAAAGAAGTATAAAGCAAAAGAAATAGGGGTTATTATCGGTCCCGAGGGCGGATTTTCTGATAGCGAGGCAAAGCTTGCTATGGATAGCGGCATTGTTACTGTCGGTCTTGGAAAAAGAATATTGCGTACCGAGACAGTTAGCTCTGCTATAATTTCTGCAATAATGTATGAAAAGGATGAAACGTAAATATATTTACCACACAGGAGGATAAAATGGATAAGAACGAAAAAAGAATTCAAAGAAAACGAAAGAAGGAAAAACTTACAAATCAGTTTATGATTCAGCTATCATACGGTCTTTTGGGAATAGTTATTCTTTACGCAATGACATCACTTTATAAAAACGTATCTACACTTCCTTATATGTACTACATAAACTGGATTATCTTTGGCATATTTACTGTATTAGCAGTAGCTCTTATATGGATAGGAGCTGTTAAAAAGTCAAGCAGATTTAAAAATTATGGTTGTATGTTTGTTGGATGCTCACTTGTTGCGCTCTGGATGTCATTATATAATCACATTCGTCCTATCTTACAAGAATTACTTATAAAGCTTACAGGAAACTCAGATTTATACATTTATTCACACTGGCAGACAAGATTACCTATGATTGCAATTATCATCTATCTTGTTATATCCTTTATAATTTACTGCGTAAGAGTTGCAAAAAAATAATTTTAAAATAGCAATGACAAAAAGTCATTGCTATTTTTGTTATAGATATCTTTTTCTAAATATATTAGAAAAAACTTGTCCTAAGCCCTTTACAAATCATATATTTTGTAGTAAAATAATATGGTATGTAAGTTTTTCTTATAGGAGGGAATTAATATGTATCGTAAGGTATCAGCAGACCTCTCTTTTGTTGACAGAGAGAAAGAAATCGTTGATTTTTGGAAAAAGAACGATATATTTAAAAAGAGTATAGAAAACCGTGACGGTGCAGAGCTTTTCACATTCTTTGACGGTCCTCCGACCGCAAACGGAAAGCCACATATCGGTCATGTTTTGACACGTGCTATCAAGGACTTGATTCCACGTTACCGCACTATGAAGGGCTACAAGGTTCTTCGTAAGGCAGGTTGGGATACGCATGGTCTTCCTGTTGAGCTTGAAGTTGAAAAGGCTTTAGGCATCAGCGGTAAGCCTCAGATTGAAAAGTATGGTATAGAAGAGTTTATCAGCAAATGTAAGGACAGCGTATTCACATACCAGAGTGAATGGGAAGAAATGAGTGACCGTGTTGGCTTCTGGGCTGATATGGAAAATCCATACGTTACCTACCACAATGATTATATTGAATCTGTTTGGTGGGCTCTTCGTCAGATTTGGGATAAAGGTCTTTTATATAAGGGTCATAAGATTATGCCTTACTGTCCTCGTTGCGGAACCTCATTATCCAGCCACGAGGTTGCACAGGGATATAAGGACGTTAAAGAAAATTCAGTTATTGCAAAGTTTAAGGTTGTAGGCAAGGATAACGAATATATCCTCGCATGGACAACAACTCCTTGGACACTTCCTTCAAACGTTGCTCTTTGTGTAAACCCATATGAAACTTACGCAAAGTTTACTGTATCTGATGGTACAACATATATTATGGCAAAGGCTCTTATCGAATCTGTTTTCGGTAAGGAAGAATCCATCAATATATTAGAAGAATGCGTTGGTACTGACCTTTGCGGTATTGAATATGTTCCACTCTATGATAATATGAAGCCTGAAGGCAAGGCATATGTTGTAGTTGCTGACTCATATGTTACTATGGATGATGGTACAGGCGTTGTTCACATTGCTCCTGCATTTGGTGAAGATGACTCTCGTGTTGGCAAGGAAAACGATTTAGCTTTCGTTAACCACGTAAATCATCAGGGTAACTTTGTTGAAGCTATGGGTGAATGGGCAGGTATGTTTGTTAAAGATACTGACAAGCTCATCATCCGCGACTTAAAGGAAAGAGAACTCTGCTTCTCAGTTATTCCATTTGAACACAGCTATCCTTTCTGCTGGCGTTGTGATACACCGCTTTTATACTATGCTTGCGACACTTGGTTTATAAAGATGACAGCTGTACGCGATCAGCTTCTTAAAAATAACGAAAAAGTTAACTGGATGCCTGACAACATCAAGCACGGTAGATTTGGTAACTTCCTTGAAAACATAATTGACTGGGGCTTATCAAGAACAAGATACTGGGGTACTCCTCTTCCTATTTGGGAATGTTCATGTGGTCACAAACACGTTATCGGCTCTATCGAAGAACTTAAGGAAATGGGCATTGACTGTCCTGATGACATTGAACTTCATAAGCCATATGTTGACAACGTAAAACTCCGTTGTCCAAAATGTAATGGCGAAATGACACGTGTTCCTGAAGTTATTGACTGTTGGTTCGATTCAGGTGCAATGCCATTTGCACAGCTCCACTATCCATTTGAAAATAAAGAACAGTTTGAGCAGAACTTCCCTGCTGACTTTATTTCAGAAGCTATTGACCAAACAAGAGGTTGGTTCTATACATTAATGGCTATCTCTACCCTTATCTTTGACGAAGCACCATATAAGAACGTTGTAGTTTTAGGTCACGTTCAGGATGATAAGGGCGTTAAGATGAGTAAGCACAAGGGTAACGTTATTCTCCCTATGGACATTTTAAATGACCAGGGTAGTGACGCTGTTCGTTGGTACTTCTATTCTAACTCTGCACCTTGGCTTCCTAACAGATTCTCTGCTAAAAACGTATCAGAATCACAGAGAAAGTTCCTTGGCACACTCTGGAACACATATGTATTCTACGTTCTCTATGCAGACATTGATGAGTTTGACCCAACTAAGTATGAACTTGATGTAAACAAACTTTCTATCCTTGATAAGTGGGTATTATCAAAGTTTAATACTCTTGCAAAGAAGGTAGACGAATATTTAAATGAATATAAGATTACTGAAGCAACAAGACTTATGACAGATTTTGTTGACGAACTCAGTAACTGGTATGTAAGACGTTCACGCGCACGTTTCTGGGCAAGCGAGCTTACAGATGATAAGATTTCAGCTTATATGACACTTTATACTGTTTTAGTTGAATTCTCAAAGCTTTCAGCTCCGTTTATCCCATTTATGACAGAAGAGATTTACCAGAATCTTGTTATGTCAGTTGATAAAAACGCACCAGAGAGTATTCATATGTGTGACTTCCCAAGCTATAAGGAAGAGCTTTCATTCCCTGAAATTGAGGCTGAAATGGATGCTATCCGTAAGATAGTTATTTTGGGAAGAGCTGCACGTAACGAAGGTAACGTTAAGAACAGACAGCCACTTTCTAAAATCTTTATCCAGACAGAAGATAGTGTTAACACAGATTACAATGACATTATCTTAGAAGAACTTAACGTTAAGGATATTGAGTTTACAACTGATGCATCTGCGTTTATCAGCTATAACTTCAAGCCACAGATGCGTACTATGGGTCCAAAGTACGGAAAGCTTATGAAACCAATCTTTGACGAAATAGGAAAGCTTGATTCATCAGCTGTTATGGCTACTTTAAATAACGGTGAAACACTTAAGCTTACAGTTGAGGGCACAGATGTTGAAATCACCAAGGAAGATGTTTTAGTTGATACACAGCAGAAAGACGGCTTTGTTTCAGCTGCTGACGGAGGATTTACTGTTGTTTTAGACACTAACTTAACAGATGAATTAATTGAAGAAGGTTTTGTTCGTGAACTTACAAGTAAGATTCAGACCATGCGTAAGGACAGCGGATTTGAAGTTATGGATAAGATTTCTATTAAGTTCATCGGTAGTGATTTAATTGCTGATATCTTTAATAAGAATGCTGAAGAAATCAAGTCACAGACTCTTGCTGAAAGCATTGAAGCAGGTGAAGGTTCAAACGGCAAAGACTGGAACATTAACGGCGAAAAGGTTATTATTTCAGTTGAAAAAATCTAATACTACTAAAGGGGAATTTTAAATTCCCCTTTTGTTTTTAATTGAGGTAAAATGTATGAAAGGTAAAATACAAAAATATATTCCATATCTGTTATTTTTGCTTTCTTTAATTCCACTTTTAATTGTAAGTAAGTGCACGACTTTATATGGTGACGATTTTATATATGCCACATACTTTTCAGATGGATTTTCAGGGTTTATTCAAAAAACTATAAATCATTACACTCAAATGAACGGCCGTGCTTTGGTTCATTTTATCCTTGAACTTATACTTATTTTTAAGGATAAATTGTTTATAATAGTTATCCCTTTATTCTTAACACTGACTTTCTTCATATATGGAAAAATATGTTTAAAAGATAAATTTAGTAAAATAGAATTTATAACTCTGTCATTGATGCTAATAATGTGCCTATCATCCGCTATTTTACGTGAGGGCATATTGTGGATGGCAGGCTATATGAATTATGTTCTGCCTACTTTACTTGCATTTCTTTCTTTATATCTTTTAAAGAATAACAAAACAAACCCTTTGTATCTTATCATTGCCTTCCTTTGCGGAGCAACAACAGAACAAGGCGGAGCAATGGCAGTTTCTTCTATGGTCCTTTACATCATTGCATCCCTTATAAAAAAAGAGAAGCTAACCAAACAGGTATATCTTCTTCCTTTGTTTGCGTTTTTAGGCTATTTAACTGTTATTTTATCCCCTGCTACATCAGGGAGAACTGCACTGGAGGCATCTGAAACAGTTCCTCTTTTAAAACGATTTGAAAATCTTTTCTACATTGCATTTTCAAAAGAGGGCGCAACATGGCTTTTTGAACTGACCCTTCTTCTTATATCAACAAAGCTTTATAAGAAGCAAAAAACCT
This sequence comes from Clostridia bacterium, assembly GCA_045614085.1. Taxonomy (GTDB): domain Bacteria; phylum Bacillota; class Clostridia; order Monoglobales; family Monoglobaceae; genus UMGS1820. The sequence continues at coordinate 2,290 of JAZLCI010000061.1, read as the reverse complement.
TGTCTATAATCGGCTTTGCAGCGGCGCTTATATCGACAGTTGCTTATTTTTATAAAGCATATATAATCTGTGGTTTAACCGTTACTATTGCTTTTTTGGTTATTGGGTTTATTCTTTTATTCAAAGGTATATATAGAGAGCAGGCATCTATCGGCTTATCAGGGCTTTTGTCTGCAGGAATGCTTCTTTTATCCACTACATTTGGATTCAGAAATCTTATTCCTCTGTACATAACTCTTGTCTGCTTATCTGCAGATATATTTGTAAGCTATCTGCCAAAGGATACATATGTTAAGTCAGTTGCGACCCTTTTAGTGTTTGCTATATCCCTTGTTTGCTCTATCCCTACAATCAGCGGATATATAACTAACATAAAAATAATAAATCAGAATATATCTGCCATATCAAACGAGGATGAAGGTTTTTATTATAACGTTGACTTAATCCCTGAATATTCATATAATCAATTTATGACTGACAACTACTACAGAGACGCTTTCCGAAAGATATATAATGTAAATAAAGACACAAAAATCTTTTTAAAAGGACACGATTTTACTGATCTTCGCATCATGGGTGAGCATCTTGAATATCCAATGTATACTGAAGATAACAAAAACTTTTTCCCACTTAAAGAAGTTATACTTGCTTATGGGGGAGAACTAAGTTATAATGAAAAAACAAGAGAGATTATAATAAACATAAACGAAAAAACTGTTGCTTACAACAGAGAAAAAATGATGTTTTCAGACGGGACTGATGCAGTAGGTCATACTCCTGAAACTCGTAAATATGGTAAAATGTTTGATGAAACAAACTACTTTACAAGAGAGATATTTTTAAAGGTATTTGATATTTCTATATAGAGGTGATACGATGAAAAAACTTTTTTCAAAAGGGAACTTTATAATGTTTGTTAAATTCTCCTGTATTGGAGTTTTAAACACATTGATAGACTATGGAGTATTCTTTTTATTATGCGATATTCTTACGCTGAACATGGTGTTTTCAAATATAACTTCATACATCCTATCTGCCACAAACAGCTATTTTATGAATTCAGGCTTTGTATATAAAGAAAAAAACTTCACTTTAAAAAAATATGCAGGCTTTTTATCAGGAAACGTATTTGTGCTGATTATTTCAACTGTATTTATAGCAGTTTTATCAAAATATATTCCTGTTAAGACAGTAGCAAAGCTCCTATCAGCTCCTATAACTTTAGTCTTGAACTTTCTATTTCAAAGATTTATACTTTTTAAGAAAAGTGCAGATAAAATAAATGATGAGATGTAAAAGAAAAGTGCATATTAAAAAATGATGAGATGTAAAACATCTCATCATTTTTAATACATAATTTTCTTCCATCTGCCGTCGGCAACAATGATATGTGCCCGAAGCTGTATTCCAAGAACTCTTAAAGCTTCGTCAATTTCTCTGGTTAAGACACAGTCAGCATATGATGGTTCAAGCTTTCCTCCCGGATGATTATGAACAAGTATAACAGACATAGCATCTGCCATAGTTGCAAGCTTTGTAACGCGGCTTACTGATACGTCAGCAGCATAAGCATTACCCTCTGATACCTTTTCAAATCTTTTAATAGTATTTGCAGATGATATGCAGAACATATAAAGACTCTCTACTGACTTACCATAGAAAAAAGTCTTAACATATTCTCCCATCTTTTCGTCAGAATCTAATATGTTCTCATTATTTTCAGACTTAATTGCACGTTCTACTATTCCCAAAAGGGGCGCAAGGTCGTGTAAAAACTCCGCTGTTCTTGGTCCAACGCCCTCAACCGACTGAAGACTTACAACATCTGCCATCAAGACGCCTTTTATAGAACCAAATGCAGTTAATAAGTTGTGAGCGATTTCATTGGTATTACCACGTGGAATAACTGAAAACAAAAGCTTTTCAAGTTGTTCGTGTTCTTCTAAAAACTCAAACCCCATTATTCTGCTTTTTTCGTCTATTCTCTTTCTGTGTCCCTGATGAATATTATCTTTTAGCACTTCTTTGTTCTGCTGCCTGGCTTAACAAGTGGAGTACCTGTCTTACAGATAGGACATTCGTCTGCTTCGTATGAAGTAATATCCATAGAGAATGCACTCTTATAAGGAACGCCAAAATCAATCTTTCCGCCTGTACGGTCAACAATTGAACCTACACCTGCAACAACACCGCCGTTAGCCTTTACAAGGTCAATTACTTCGCGTACGCTACCGCCTGTAGTAACAACGTCTTCTACAACTAAGACTCTCTGTCCTTCTTCGATAGTGAA
>JAZLCI010000060.1:0-8590 GCA_045614085.1 Clostridia bacterium | reverse complement strand
ATCAGGAAATCCGTGTATTCCTGTTTTCAGAAGTATAATGACAAGTATACACAGCTCTCTTGATGAAACAGGAAGATACGATAAGAAGCCTGATGATGTTATTACTGTGAATTATTGCGCATATACAGGCAAAAAGGCATCAGGAAGCTGCCCTGTAGTTTCTTACTACTGCGGTACTGAAAATGTTCCGGGTTACTGTAGCGGAAAGCATTCAGGACTTTCTCTCCCGACAAGTGACGAGGAGGAAGAAGAGGAAGACGAAGAGGCAGAAGGTGAAGAAAGCGAAAATGCTGAAGGTGAGACAACAGGTGAAGCATCAGGGCAGACAGAGCAAACAACTACAACATCACCAAGCGGAACAACAACCGCACCAAGTGAAAATCAGGCACCGCCTGCTTTAGCTGAATAAGTATGGACATAAAATCAACGCATGGGGTTATCCTATGTGTTGATTTGCAAAAAAGATAAAATTGATTTTTGGAGGTAAGCCGTGAAGAAATATGATGATTCAAGTATTTCTCAGCTTAAAGGGGAGGATAGAGTAAGAAAACGTCCTGCTGTTATCTTTGGTTCTGACGGAATTGAAGGTTGCGAACAGTCTATGTTTGAAATTCTGTCCAACTCTATCGACGAAGCAAGAGAGGGATATGGAAATACAATTATAACTACAAGATTTGCTGACAATTCAATAGAGGTAGAAGACTACGGCCGAGGCATTCCTGTTGGTTATAACGAAAGAGAAAAACGTTATAACTGGGAGCTTGTTTTCTGCGAACTTTACGCGGGAGGTAAGTATAAAAATAATTCAGGTGGTAACTACGAATATTCATTAGGCTTAAACGGTCTTGGTGCCTGTGCTACACAGTATTCTTCTGAATATATGGATGTAGAGGTATTGCGTGATGGTGCTAAATATAACCTTCACTTTGAAAAGGGAAGAAATGTAGGTGGCCTTACTAAAACAGATTTCAGACACAGACATACAGGTACAAAAATTCGTTGGAAGCCGGACCTTAAGGTTTTCACTGATATTAATATTTCTGTCGAAAAATATAAGAGCACATTAAAAAGACAGGCTGTTGTTAATTCAGGTATAAAATTTATATTCAGAAACGAAGTAACAACAGGGAATTTCGAAGAAGAAGAATATTACTACGAAAACGGCATAGTTGACTATGTCGGAGAGTTATCCAACGAAAAGTCCTTCACAGGAATACATTATATAGAAGCCGAGAGAAAGGGTCGCGACAGAGAAGACCTTGATGAATATAAAGTTAAGATGAGCTTTGCCTTTTGCGGAAATAATGAAATACATCTTACTGAGTATTATCATAACTCAAGCTTCTTAGAGCATGGCGGTTCTCCTGATAAAGCTGTGCAGAACGCATTTGTTTATGCAATTGATCAGTATTTAAAGCAGAATAATAAATATACAAAGAATGAAACGAGAATTAAGTTTGTTGACGTAGCAGACAGTCTTATATTGGTTAGTAATTCATTATCTACCCTTACAAGCTATGAAAATCAGACTAAAAAGGCTATTACAAATCCATTTATTCAGAATGCAATGACAGAGTTTTTGCGTGAGCAGCTTGGCATCTACTTTATAGAAAACAAGATGGATGCAGAAAAGCTTTGCGGACAAGTTCTTGTTAACAAACGAAGCAGAGAATCTGCTGAAAAAACAAGAATAAATGTTAAGAAAAAACTTGGTGGAACACTTGATATCAATAACAGAGTTAAAAAGTTTGTTGATTGCAGAAGCCGTGATGTTGAAAAAAGAGAAGTATATATAGTTGAGGGTGATTCAGCTTTAGGTGCGTGTAAGCTCGGTCGTGATGGTGAGTTTCAGGCTATTATGCCAATTCGCGGTAAGATACTCAACTGTTTAAAGGCAGAATATGATAAAATATTCAAAAGCGATGTAATCGTTGATCTGATGAAAGTATTAGGTTGCGGTGTAGAGATTTCATCAAAACATAATAAGGAGCTTAATTCATTCGATATTAAAAATCTACGTTGGAACAAAATCATAATATGTACCGATGCTGATGTTGATGGATATCAGATCAGAACTTTAGTGTTGACAATGATTTACAGACTTACGCCAAGCCTTATAGATGAGGGGTATGTGTATATCGCTGAATCTCCTTTGTATGAAATAACCTATAAGGATAAGAGTTATTTCGCTTTTGATGAAAACGAAAAGGCAGAGATACTTGCAAGTCTTGAGGGTAAGAAATATACAATTCAGCGAAGCAAGGGTCTTGGTGAAAACCAGCCTGATATGATGTGGGAAACAACAATGAACCCTGAAACAAGACGTCTTATAAAGGTTATGCCTGACGATGTTATCAAGACACAGGAAATGTTTGATTTGCTTTTAGGGGATAACCTTACAGGCAGAAAAGAATTTATTGCAAACGAAGGATACAACTTCATAGATATGACGGATGTATCCTGATAAATGAGGTAGTTAAATGTCAAAGAAACCTATAATTCAAGAACAGATAATAACAGAAACACTGGAAAAAAACTATATGCCATATGCTATGAGTGTTATTATTTCCCGTGCTATTCCTGAAATTGACGGATTTAAGCCGTCTCACAGAAAGCTCCTTTATACTATGTATAAGATGGGCTTGCTTACAGGAAACAGAACCAAGTCTGCTAACGTTGTGGGTCAGACAATGAAGTTAAATCCTCATGGTGATCAGGCAATTTATGAAACTATGGTTCGTCTTACTGAGGGTAACGGTTCCCTCCTGGTTCCTCTTGTTGATTCAAAGGGTAACTTTGGTCGTCAGTATTCAAGAGATATGGCATATGCCGCATCAAGATATACAGAGGTAAGGCTCTCTAAAGTATGTTCTGAAATTTTTAAAGATATGGATAAAAACACCATTGACTTTGTAGACAATTATGACGGAACGTTAAAAGAACCAACTCTTTTGCCTACAACATTCCCAAATATTCTTGCAAACCCAAATCAAGGTATTGCTGTTGGTATGGCATCAAATATCTGTAGTTTTAATTTAAGAGAACTCTGTGAGGCAACTATTGCTGTAATGAAGGATGCTGAATGTGACCTTTTAGAGATTATGCCTGCTCCTGATTTTCCGGGCGGAGGACAGATTTTATATAATAAGGCAGAAATGACCGAGATATATAAAACAGGACGCGGAAGCTTTAAGGTAAGAGCAAAATATGAATACGATAAGAAGAACAATTGTATCGAGATAAAGGAAATTCCATATACTGCATCAGTTGAGGTTATAATCGAAAAGGTTGTTGACCTAGTAAAGGGCGGCAAAATAAAGGAGATTTCCGATATCAGAGATGAAACTGACTTAAGCGGCTTAAAGCTAACTATCGACTTAAAGCGTGGCACTGACCCTGAAAAGCTTATGACAAAGCTTTATAAGATGACACAGTTAGAAGACAGCTTTGGATGTAATTTTAATGTTTTGGTTGAGGGTTCACCTTTGGTTTTAGGCGTAAATGATTTGATTTGCGAATGGCTTACCTTCAGACGCAGATGTATTGTTCGTGGGCTTGAATATGATATTGAAAAGAAGACAGAAAAGTTACACCTTTTAGAAGGTCTTGAAAAGATATTATTAGATATTGATAAGGCAATAAAAATTGTCCGCGAAACAGAAGAAGATGCACAAGTTGTTCCAAACCTTATGAGTGGTTTTGGTATCACAGAGGTTCAGGCGGAATTTGTTGCGGAGATAAAGCTTCGTAATCTGAATAAGGAATATATCTTAAAAAGAACTGCTGAAATCGAAAGTCTTAAGGCAGAACTTGAGGAAATTAAGAAAACTGTCAAGAGCAAAGCGGCTATCAATAAGATTATCGAAAAACAACTTAAAGAAGTAAGTAAAAAATTCGGTGCTGACAGAAAGTCAGAAATTATTCAGGCTGATGATATTGAAAGCTTTGACGAGGGAGGAAGCATCGAGGATATTCCTGATACACCTGTTGTTTTATTCAGAACCCGAGAGGGTTACATCAAAAAAATAAATGTGGCTGCACTCAGAATGAGCGGCGAACATAAGCTTAAAGATGATGATGTAATGATTCAGGAAGTTGAGACAACAAATCGTGCTGAGGTTATATTCTTAGCAGGTGGAAATGCCTACAAGATGAGGGTTAATGATATCCCTGAAAGTAAGGCAAGCTTGCTTGGTGAATATATACCAAACCTTGTTAGTATGCAAGACAAGGATAAGGTTGTGGGGATGTTTATCCCGGGTGACTATAGCGGTAACTTTGTGTTCTGTTTTGAAAATGGTAAGTGTGCAAAGGTTCCTGTTAAGGCATACGAAACAAAGTCAAACAGAAGAAAGTTAACCGGCGCATACTCTGAAAAGTCAGAGGTTGTTGCAGTATTCCATATGTTAAAGGATGATGAGCTATTACTCTTTAGCTCTGCTGATAAGGTGCTTTGTGTGAATACAGAAAAAATTCCATTAAAGACAACTCGTTCGACACAGGGTGTAGCAGTTATGACACTACGTCGCGGTGCTGTTATTAACAAGGCAGTCCGTGCCGATGATGTGAACTTTGCGGATATAGTGAGATACAGACCAAGAAATATACCTGCCGCAGGCGCTCCTATCCGTGAGGAGGATTCGGGAATAGAGCAGATTTCCTTTATGTGAAGCTTAAAAACTTAAAATTTATGCTGTGTCTTATGAAAATAAGGCACAGTTTTTCTATATATAGCAAAATTGATGAAAAAATCTTAAAAATATAGAAAATATAAGGGTTTTAACCATTGACGTAATATTGTAAAAGTGATATAATAGTATGATAAAATTGCTATAAAAATATTTAATAGGAGAGTGATAACGTGACAGACAACAAAAACACCCACACACCTCAAGGTCTTACAGATATCTTGTTTGATGAGTGTGAGACAAAGTTTGAAATCGAATACAAAGCAAGAGAGGTTTTTAAGCATCACGGTTATCATATGGTGCAGCCACCATCTTTTGAATATTATGATGTTTACGATGCAGCAGTTACAAAGCCTGAGAATATGTTCAAGTTTTTTGATAACAATGGCAGAATGCTTGCCCTCCGTCCTGATATAACAACCTCTGTTGCAAGAATTGCGGCTACAAAACCATTAGGAGAATTACCTTACAGGATTGCATATTCAGGAAGTGCATACCGCAATGATGAGGCGTTCAGTAATGACAGACAGAGGGAATTTTCTCAGGTTGGTATGGAGCTTATCGGTGTTAAAGGCATTGAAGCAGATGTTGAGATTATTGGTGTTACTGTTGAGGCGTTATTGAGCTTTGGTATTGCTGATTTTCAGATAGATATGGGACAGGTTGACTATTTTAAGGGCCTTTCAGAAGCTGCAGGCTTGTCTGATACTATGAGTGACAGCTTAAGAGAGAAGATTAATGATAAAGATTATGTTGCTATAGACAAAATATTAGAGGATATGAATATAGATAATGAGCTTAAAGATAAGTTCAAAGAGCTTCCTCATATGTTTGGCGGAATAGAAATTGCAAAGAATGCATTGACTGAAGGGTTAAATGAAAAGTCTGAAAATGCTCTTTTAAATCTTATTCAGGTTTACGAAGAATTAAAAAAGAGCGGCAACGAAAAACACCTTGCTGTTGACTTAAGTATGATACCAAGTCTTGATTATTACACAGGTATCATTCTTAAAGGCTTCTCAAAAGGGGTTGCATTCCCTATTTGTTCAGGTGGCAGATATGACAGCCTGACAGAAAAATTTGGAAGAAGTCTTCCTGCCACTGGTATGGCTATTGGTATAGAGAGAGTTATGACTGCTGTATCAGGGAAAAAAGAAGCGATAGATGAAAAGAATTCCGAATATATTACAGTTGCTCTTGCAAAGGGCAGACTTTCGGAACTTTCAACTGAAATATTTGAAAAGCTTGGGTTTGAAGTTAGTGAGCTTAAGAGCAAAACCAGAAAGCTTATCTTCACAGATGAGAAGAATAAGTTTAAGTTTATTTTGGTTAAAGCATCAGATGTTCCTGTTTATGTAGAATATGGTGCGGCAGATATCGGTATTGTGGGAAAGGATACCCTTTTAGAAAGTGGCAAAAACGTTTATGAGGTTCTTGATTTAGGTTTTGGCAAATGTAAAATGGCAGTTGCAGGCCCTGCATCAATGAAAGATAAAATTGATGGAAGAAATATAATGAGAGTTGCAAGTAAGTATCCTAAAATCGCAAGAGATTACTTCCACAGAGTAAAGGGTCAGACTGTAGATATAATTAAGCTTAACGGCTCTGTAGAATTAGGTCCTCTTGTTGGTCTTTCAGAAGTTATCGTTGATATAGTTGAAAGCGGAAAGACTCTTGTTGAAAACGGACTTGAAGTATTAGAGGATATCTGCGAATTATCTGCAAGACTTATTGTAAACAGAGTAAGTCTTAAGATATATCGCGAAAGAATTATTGCTTTGGTTGACAGCATAAGAGAAGAAATAGAGAAGGAGAATAAGTAATGAGAATATATCCTGCTATTGATATTATAGACGGCGCTTGTGTAAGGCTTGTTCAAGGTGACTACTCACAGAAGACAAAATTTGCAGAAGACCCTGTGGAAGTTGCGTTAAAGTGGCAGAATAAGGGTGGCGAGTTTATACATATAGTTGATCTTGACGGTGCAAGATGTGGCACAATGCCAAATTTTGAATTGATTAAGAAAATAGCAAACACTCTGGATGTTCCTATCGAGGTAGGCGGCGGGGTCAGAAACATGAATGCCGTAGAAAAATATCTTGAAAACGGAGTAGAAAGAGTTATATTAGGGACATCAGCTTTAAATGATCCTGATTTTGTTAAGGAAGCAGTTTTAAAATATGGCGAGAGGATTGCCGTAGGTATTGATGCAAAAGATGGTTATGTTGCAGTAAACGGATGGGAAGAGGTCAGCAAGAAAACTGCTATAGACCTTGCAAAGAAGATGGAGAAAATCGGGGTTAAGAATATCATATACACCGATATTGCTACAGACGGAATGTTAAAGGGTCCAAATCTTGAGGCAATGGTTGAAATGGTAAAGACTGTTTCCGTAAACGTAATTGCGTCGGGCGGAGTGTCTTCGGTTGAAGATATTGAAAATCTTGTTAAGACAGGGGTAGAGGGTGCTATAGTTGGAAAAGCCCTTTACACAGATAAATTTGATTTAGAAGATGCAATAAAAGCATCAAAATAATATATCGAGAAAGGTTATGATTTAAAATGGCAAATACAGATTTTATTAAGGATTTAAAGTTCGATGATAAGGGTTTAATCCCTGCTGTTGCGCAGGATTATGTCAGTGGTGAGATTTTAATGCTTGCTTATATGAATGAAGAAAGTATTAAGATGACTTTAGAGAGTGGACATGCTACATATTTTAGCAGAAGCCGTCAGGAATTATGGGAAAAAGGCTCAAATTCAGGTCACTTACAGTTGGTTAAGGAAATTTATTTAGACTGTGATTTAGATGCTATTGTATTAAAAATAGAGCAGATAGGACCTGCTTGTCATACAGGTAACGTATCATGCTTCTACAGAAAGTTAGTTGACGGAAAGCTTGTTGAAATTCCAACAGGTATAGATACAAATCCAAAAATTTTATATGATGTTTATGATGTTATCGTTGACAGAGTTAAGAATCCTAAAGAGGGCTCATATACAAACTATCTTTTTGAAAAGGGCATTGATAAGATGCTCAAAAAAGTTGGTGAAGAGGCGGCAGAGGTTATTATCGCATCTAAAAACTATGTTAAATCAGAAGTTCAGTATGAAACAGCAGATCTTTTATTCCACTTGTCTGTTGTTCTTGTTGAACAGGGGCTTACATGGGATGAAATATTCACAGAACTCCGTTCAAGATACAATAAATAATTATGAGCAAGTTTAAAAGGTTTATAGCCGTTCCTTGCGTAATTATCTTCATTGCTCTTTATCTTATAGGGGTAAATATGCTCAAGAAATCCGATAAGGTCAACGATATATCTGATGCTGTTCCTTATACTGAAACATATAGTGAAAATAATGCAAAGCCCGTTTCTGAAAGGGTAAACATTAACGATGCAGATATAGATGAGCTTATTACTATTCCGGGTATAGGAGAAGAACTTGCTAAAAAGATAATAGAAAAGAGAGAAGAGCTTGGTGGTTTTAAAACCATTGAAGATTTAAGAAAAGTTTACGGAATCGGCGATAAAAAGTTTGAGCATATGAAGAATAAAATTACGGTTGAATAAAGGAGAAAATAAAGATGGGATTGTTTTCACGTTCATATTATAAAGAGGGTCCAGGCGTTGATCCCGATGAACCGCAGAAGCGAAGTTTTTTTAGATTCTTTGACATCTTCAAGAGAAAGTTTGGTCATTTTGCTAAGGCTAACCTCATGTATTCTCTTGTATGTGTGCCTGCGTTTATTATTATATTCTTTCTGATGTCATATATGACATCAAGTGCTATTTCTCTTTTGTTTCCTGAATTAAAAGACAGTGCTGTTGGGACACTTTTTCTTGCTGTTATATTTTCTGCATTCTATATTGCAGTTATGGGAGCGGGGCCTGTTACAG
>JAZLCI010000059.1:0-3237 GCA_045614085.1 Clostridia bacterium | reverse complement strand
ATCCGACTTAAACACCTACGGTGGAACAGATTTTGAAAGAGATATGTTAAATCGGGGAAGTGCGGACAGAGTTTTGGGCATTGCGCTCATACTGTTTGCGTTTATGTTGCTGGGTACAGCGATATTTTCTATGCTTATCCGTTTTAAAGAAAGCAAAAATCTTTGGCTTGTGGGCTTTGGCGTTTTCTGTGCAGGTATATACTTCTTGTTTAAAGCACACGGTGTAATGTTCTTTAGTGAGATTGTTAAATTTAATACCCGCATGGTGACTGCCTCGATGATGCTTTATATGCTTGCGATAACCACAGTTATAACAGGTTGGCTCCACGGCAAAATCAAGATAGTTGGCAGTAGTCTGACTGTTTTCGCTTTGATTATGGATATGGCACTTATGGTGGCACCTGTATTTTCAGACATTAAGTTTTATGATACGTTGCCTGTATGGGCGGTTTTGCAGAGTGTTATTTGTATTGTAGTGACAATTCTTCTTATGATTCATTTTGCGAAAGGTAAAAGAACCGAAAAAATACTTTCTGTTTTCGGCATACTTCCTATGATTTCATTTGTGTGTGATGTATTTGGAATATATCTTGGCTTATGGCAGGGCGGAATTGTTTCAGAGGTTGTGTTTGTTTTTGTTTTTGTATTTTCACTTATTGTGCTTTTAAAGGTTGTTCCTCAAAGCTTAAATGCGGCATTAAGAGCGAGAGAGCTAGAAGCGGAAAAAATGATTTTAAAGGCAAAGCTTACCGAAAGTCGTATAGCTACCATGATAAGTCAGATTCAACCTCACTTTATCTATAACACCTTAGGAACGATTGAGCAGCTTTGTATAACAGAACCAAAGGAAGCATCAAAGCTTGTCCGTAACTTCAGTCTGTACTTAAGAGGAAACTTCAGCGAGCTTGATAATGCCAAGCCTATAAGATTCTCTCAGGAGATGAACCACGTTAAGCATTATACTGATATTGAGCAGGTGCGCTTCCCTGATATGACAATACAATATGACCTTCGCTCTGTTGAATTTTTGCTTCCTGCACTATCTGTTCAGCCACTTGTAGAAAACGCAATAAAGCATGGCCTTATGGGACTTGAAAAAGGCGGAATCGTTACAATATCTGCTTACGAAACAGATGATTATTATGCGGTAGAGGTAACAGATGACGGAGTTGGTTTTGACATGAACGCAGGATATGACGAAACCAAGCATGTAGGAATAAAGAATATCCGTGGTCGAATAGAGGGAATGTGTGGCGGTACATTGACTATAGAAAGTGAAATAGGAAAAGGTACAAAGGCTACTATGAAAATCCCAAAGGAGGCGGCAGAAAATGATAGCAATAACAGTTGATGACGAAAGACCTATGCTCAATGCTCTCACTGACATTGTTAAGGCCTCGCCTGATATAGATGAGGTTTATGATTTTTCTGTTTGCTCTGATGTAATTGAGTGGATTTCTCAAAACAGTACTGATGTTGCATTCCTTGATATAAATATGCGAGGTATGGGAGGACTTGCTCTGGCAGAAAAAATTACAGAGATTCAGCCGGAGTGTAAGATTGTTTTCTGTACGGGATATGAGGAATATGCGCTTAGTGCTATACAACTCAGGTGCAGCGGATACCTTATCAAGCCTATAACACAGGAGGCGGTTCAGAAGGAAATTGACCATATAAAGGGCAAGAATCCTAATGCTTCGTTGCTTGATGTTAAGTGCTTTGGTAATTTTGAGGTGTTGAAAAACGGAGAGGCACTTACATTTAAACGCAGAAAGGCAAAAGAACTTTTTGCTGTTCTTGTCGACAGAAACGGTGCAGGTATGACCGGAAAGCAAATCTGTGCTGTTATGTGGCCTGAAGATACTGATGATGTTAAGAATATGGACTATTTAAGGCATCTTGTAGGTGATTTGAAAAAAACCCTTGCTCAGGCAGGAGCGGATAAAGTGTTCTGTCAGGAAGGATACAATTACAGAGTTGATACCACAAGAATTAACTGTGATTATCACAGGTTTTTGAGAACGGGTAAGCCACAGTTTCACGGGGAGTATATGACACAGTATTCATGGGCGGAAGGCACCCTCTCACTGCTTCTTGGAAGAAATTAATAAAGCTGTTTGCGGTCGGATAATTCCGACCGCTTTTTTAAAATTAAATTCAAATTTGTCATTGGTTTGTCATAGACTAAGTGATAAAATTGTTGAGCATAATATAATTTGAAGGAGTTTTAGACAATGAAGAAAGTATTAAGTATTATCCTGATTTTAGTAATGACGACTCTTTGCTTTACAAGCGTATCAGCGTATCAAAGCTCTGATGCGATTGAAATAGGAGATGTATCGTCAGAAATACGCAAGGATGTTACTCCTCTTAAGGAAAGAGACTGGACCGTGTGTATGTATGTTTGCGGAACTGACCTTGAGTCCGGAGGTTCAGCTGCCACATCAGATCTTTTGGAAATGCTTGCCGCAGATATTCCTGATGATGTGAATGTTCTTGTTATGACAGGCGGAGCAACACAGTGGAATCCTTATGAGGAAGATAAGACAGCAATAGAAGAAGGTATTATCAAAAAGGGTGCGTATGTTACTCCTGACAGCGAGCACACACAGATATATCGTATAGATGATGAAAAGATGAACCTTGTCTATACATATGAAGAAAACTTTGATATGGGGGATGTTTGCACTCTGGAGAAGTTTCTTGAGTTTGCTCTGTACTATGCTCCTGCAGACCACCTTATGTTAAATCTGTGGAACCATGGTGGCGGACCATTGTCGGGTGCTGAGTTGGATGAAAACACAGGGAATATTATTTCCATTCCTGAATATATAGCCCTTACTGAGGCACTCTATAAGGCACGAGGAGAAAAAACCGATATTCTTGGCTTTGATGCCTGCCTTATGGGAAATCTTGAAATTGCTTTAAATGCGGCTCCGTATGCTGACTATATGCTTGCATCAGCAGAGGTCGAGCCGGGAAGCGGTTGGCTTTATGACTGGATGTCTGTATTTAATGAGGCGTATAAGGAAAACCGTGATGCAGAGGCAACTGAGGTTGCGAAAAGAGTAGTAGACACCTATCCTGCAAACGAGGGTAATGACTGGACAGATACAAACGGCCTTACTCTTGCGGTATATGATCTGTCAAAGGCTGATGAATTAAGGACTGCTTTTGATGGTATGGCAACCGAATTGAAGGCAGCTTTAGATAATCCGGAGATTTATTCTCAAATCA